>NZ_NJQY01000004.1:0-16230 GCF_010628845.1 Bacillus sp. 22-7
TAGCGGAGATCTTAGCGACACTAGAACGCGACTAACAATCAGTGGGGGGAAGGAAAACCCCCACTGATTGAAGTTTCACTTTATCGTACAGGCCTTGATTCAGGTTCTCTGTCATATTCGCGGCTTGGTTTAAAGAGGAGACCGAGATTGATGAGACCGGCAATTCCCACTAATCCATAGACTATTCTTGATAACATTGCATCCTGTCCTCCGAATAAGCTGGCAACTAAATCAAATTGGAAAAATCCAATCAGCCCCCAATTAATGGCTCCTATAATCGTTAGTACAAGTGCAATACGCTGGAATCCGTTCATGTTCTAGTCCTCCTTAAATTGAGTGATCATACAGCGTGCCCGCATCGGTACAAACCGTCACAGCCTTACTCCGATGCTTTTTTCTGCTATATATTAAGAAGTTACCCTTTTATTGGAGGAGCAAACAATTTTTGGAGAGTTGGAGAAATAAAAACGATGCCCGCTAAATGTGAAATTTGGGAAACGAACACTTAATTTGCGGAAAACATTCACAAAAATGAGAAAAAGCTATCCCGCAAAAGGATAGCTTTGTTTTTAATGATATGGAAATTTCTGGTTAAAGCACTTTGCGCTTATTTACTTACTTTGCACTCAGCCGTCTAATGCGCTCATCCAAATCAGGATGGGTTGAGAAAAGGGAAGCTTTGCTTCTGTTATTAATTTTCAAAGTGGAAATAGCTGTCTGTTCTTCTCCCTTGATGCGGTTGGAGTAGGCCTTCAGCATCTGCAGGGCATGTGTCATTTTGTCTTTGCCGGCCAGGTCAGCACCGCCGCGGTCCGCATGGAACTCGCGATGGCGGGAGTAGGCGAAGACGACAAGACTTCCAAGGATCGAGAAGGCGATCTGGAACACGATTACCGCGATGAAATGCACAATTGGCGCCATCTCTTCTCTGACAAAACGGGATGCCACCCACGCCGCGATTCTGGCAAGGAAGACAACGAATGTGTTGACAACCCCCTGGAGAAGGGTCATGGTGACCATGTCTCCGTTTGCAATATGTGCCACCTCATGGGCGATAACACCTTCAATGGCATCGTCATCCATTTCCTGCAGCAGTCCAGTTGAAACTGCCACAAGCGAGCGTTTTTTCGAAGGACCTGTCGCAAAAGCGTTCACTTCAGGAGAGTGGTAGATCCCGACTTCCGGCATATGTGTTAAGCCTGCCGCTCTTGAAAGGCAGTGAACTTTCTCCACGATGTCCCGTTCAGCTCCTGAAAGGGCACCGTTCGGATCCAGCACCTGGACATTCATCATTTTCTTGGCCATCCAGCGGGACATCCACAGAGAAATGAAAGAGCCGGAGAAGCCAATGACCGCACTGAATACCAGCAATGCGCCGAAATCAATGCCGCCCTGGGCATTAATGTAATTACCTCCGCCAATCAGCGAGAAAATAATACTAATTGTCAATAGAACAAGCACGTTCGTCAATAAAAAGTAAAAAATTCGTTTACCCATTTCCTCACCCTTTTTATCTATTTTGAGTTCATATGAACTTGTCATCTGACTATATAATATAATTTTTCTATAAAAATGGCAAGTCATAACTAGGCTAGCTGAAATAGACATTGACTGTAATCATTGAAACGATTAGGATGAAAGCATTGAATAGAGAACGCAGGGGCTGATTACCTTGGAATTATTCCAGCTATCAAGGAAAAGCATGGCTGATTTCCTGCTGTCGCTGAAGGGGGAAGGGGAGCTTTCGCCCAAACAAATCCTTCAGCAGGCATGGGCAGCCGCTCATGCAAAAAAAGGAATATCAACGGAAGCTTTTCTCGATACGAAAATGCCGGCCATATTTGAAAAATTGCTGCGGGCAGATTTGCAGAACATCGGCTTTTCCATCAATGAAATTGTCGCACTGGGGAACCAGATTGAATTCACCCAGTTATCATCAACTGCCGTTCAAAACTGGGTGAAGCGGGATGTGAAGAACCTGATTGGCAGTCCGCAGATCGGCAAGAAATATTCAGTTGACCAGGCTGCCATGCTTTTTATCGTGGAGGATCTGAAAGCGACACTCGATTTCGATTCTATCCGGAAAATTCTGGATCTCCTTTTTAATGATCTCGATGACAGGTCAGACGATTTGATTGAGCCGATCCCATTTTATTCTGCTTACGCGGCTATTTTTGAAAAAGCCCATCATCATAATATATTAGGCGAAAACATGCATGATGGCATTGAGAGATGCATCAAGCAGGAAGCCTTGCAGACATTGGATAGCTTTCAGGATTTTACGGATCAGCAGAAAGACATCGTCTCGAATATTCTTGTAACGGCCTCCCTCACCGTATTATCGGCCTACTACAAGTCACTGACAAAGAAATATGCAACGGCTACCTTGTTTTTAAATGGGTAAGCCGGGAAGCATCGCCGCTAGAGTGCGATGTTTTTTTATGCTCTTGTTCTAATCCTATAATGGCGAGCATAGCAAAAAACTATTAGGAAGAACGAAGTGTGCGTTTCCTGGAGTCTAGTTGAAATCTATAATGGAAAAAAGCCTCAAAGGATCATGCCGCCAGAGGCTTTTTCTTTCTCTTTCTATCTGATGTGCATTGTGATATACATAATATTATTTAAAAAAACATTGACCATGTGGTGCACCCCACACTTTAAGATAGTAAGGAGGAAGCGATGTACAAGATCAGCGAGTTTTCGGAAATGACCGGGTTAACGAAGGAAACTTTGCGATATTACGCAGAAGTAAAGCTGCTGGAACCCGCTTTTATTGACTCAAAAAACAATTACCGGTATTACGATGACGGCAGCTACTTTTTGGCTATCCTTATAATAAAGCTACGAAGATTAGGCTTCACCATTCAGGAAATGATTTCTGTGATGGAGGATGAATCATTCGCCAATCTGGAAGCGTTGCTGATGCAAAAAAGAAAGCTGATCAAGAAGCAGATGAAGGAGCTTCAAGGTCAAATAGAGGAAATCGATGCCTTTTTGGAATCGGGGAAGGAGGTAGAATCGTGATTCATTGGAAAGAAGAAATCATGATTGAAAGGAATATTGAAAAGGTGTGGAACTTGTTTTCCGACCAGCACATAAAGAAAATCATGCCCAAGGTGGAAGAGCATACCCTGATCGAAAAAAGGGAAGATGAAGCAGGGGCAAAGCACAGGCAAACCTACAGAGAAGGCAAGCGCCTCGAAACTTATATTGTCGAAACGCTGGCTTATGAGAATTCAGATGATAAAAAGCATAAGCAAATCCATTTTGTATTGGGAAAAGCCTTTGAAATCACCCTCGCATTTACGCTGGTCAAAATCGATGAATCCCACACCAGGTTTATTTATGAAGGGGAAAATAAAGGAATTAACTTCGTTGGAAGGGCCATGCTGAAGCTTGGCGGCGATAAAAACAACATGAAGGTGGTAGAGGAATTCCTGCAGAAGGTTCGCGAGGAAGCATTCAAGCTATAATAAAAAAACATCGCCGGCTTAAACCAGCGATGTTTTTTCTATTATACTTCCCGTCTCATTGCCTTCAGGACATCCACCTGTGTCGCGCGCTTGGCCGGACGCCAGCCGGAGAAGATGGTGACTGTCAGGCAAATCGCCACACTGATCAGAGTAAGGGACCAAGGGATATAAGAAAGCATGAGTCCCTCAGGCGGGGCTTCCTCAAATACTCTTTCCAGAACGAGCGGAAGGGCCAGGTTGACCGCATAACTGATACCATAAGCAACAATCGTGCCAAACAGGGCGCCTAGCAGTCCGATATAGCTGCTTTCAAGGACAAAGATCCGCTTAATCGTTTTTGGATGGGCACCGATTGCTTTCATAATGCCGATATCTGGGGCACGCTCCGTAACGGCCATCGTCATTGTATTATAAATGCCGATGGAAGCAATGATTAAAGCGATGGTTCCGATGAAGAGAAGGCCGATTTTTAGAATCGTAAAAACCATATTAATCTGCTTCATCTCATTCACGATAGAATAAACCATATAATTGTCTTCTTTCAATTTGTCATTGATCCCTGTAACTGCCTCGACATCTTTAGCATAAAGGCTGACACTATCGTATATTCGGCCGGTATCCCCGGAAGCTCCTTCCACTTCCTCCGGACTGCCGCCAAGTGTGCCGGTGTAAGCTTCCACTTCCTTAAAAATGTCTTCGGAAATGAAGACTGTGCGGATCTGCATCCATTCTTTAGAAGGCTTCTTCGTGACCCCGGTTATGGTTAGGGGAATGGACTTCTTGACTTCCTTGCCATCCTCCATTTTGACCACTTCCATTTCAATGGTCTTTCCGACTAACTCACCCTTGTAGGCGTATTCTTCTTTTATAGAGCCATCCTCATTAAAGGCGTTTTCTCCTTCTTTCGGCTCCAGAGACAAACCATCCGCAAAGGAGGAGCCAACCACGACTTCATACTCTTTTTCCGGGAGTCTTCCTTCAGACAGCTTGAATCCTGCTTTCACTTCTTCCGGAAAATAAGCCGAAACGGTCTCTGATTGAGCGGTATAATCCTCTGTTTTAAAGATCGGGCTTTGCTGCAGAGATTGCCTGCGGGTGACTGCTTTTACCCCGGTGATTTCTTGAAAATGTTTGATATCCTCATCTTTTATGCCCTGGAAATTTCCTTCGCCCATTTCCTTGCCGTGAACCTGAATTTCCGTAACAAGGCTGTCTTCCATTACATCCTGGATGATCGATTTATGAAGCCCGAATCCGACCGATGCCAGCACAATCAGAAAGGTACATCCAATCGCTGTGGCTAAAATTGTCATAAACAGCCTTGTTTTATTCTTCTTCATATTTTGCCTTACAAATCTGAATTGATCTTTTACATTCATGCAAATACACCCTCCATTACCCTTCCATCTGTGATTTCAATTGTCTTATGGCCGATGGCTGCCACTTTTTCGTCGTGTGTAATAATCAGAAACGTTATGCCCAGATCACGGTTCAGCTCTTGAATGAACTGCAGCAGCTCGTTTTCTGTTTCGCTGTCCAGGCTGCCTGTCGGTTCATCCGCCAGAATGAGGGGAGGATTCACGACAAGCGCACGGGCAATGCTGACGCGCTGCTGCTGTCCGCCGGAAAGCTCACTTGGGTAATGATCTTTATATTCGATAAGGCCTACCCGCTTTAACGTCTCTTCCGTCTTCTGCAGTCTTTCCTTTTCAGCCATCCCTTTGAGAATGAGAGGAAGCTCGACATTTTGGTAAGCCGTCATGCTCGGAATCAGCTGAAAGCTTTGGAAAATGAATCCGAGATTCGCCAGGCGGAAATCAGCGAATTTGCCTTCGTTATAGTCACTGACCTTCTCGCCATGTATCCACACTTCTCCTTGCTTTGGCTTAATAAAACCGCTGATGATATTTAGAAGGGTCGACTTACCTGATCCGCTCCTGCCCACAATTGTGACAATCTCTCCTTTTTCCACTGAAAAAGAAACATCCTCCAATACAGGAATAACCGTCTTCTTTTCTTTTTTGCCAATCTCAAACGCATGGCTTAATCCTCTAACTTCTATCACGCAATAACCTTCCTTCTAAAAAAGTGTCTGCCATCTAGACGTACGAAAGGACACTTTCGGATTCAAAAAAAAATAAAATAATTTTTGGTGACAGGCACCACTCGAATTTTGTCGAATCAAACCATTCGGTTTGAATATTTTGAATTTTAGAAGAGATAGAGCTAATATGATGGGTAGTGATACTGTAAAAAAGGAGGAAATGCTATTGGAGCAGACACTTATTAAAGCTGATGATTATGTAACACTATGGGGAATTATTGTGGTGTGGGCCTCGGCAAGCATTTATCTGGAGCAGCGTTACAGGTGGGCTGCAAAAATTTCAGGGGCGATTGTTGCCCTGATTGGCGCTATCATTCTATCTAATACGGGCATTATTCCGACAGCATCACCGGTTTACGATGCAGTCTGGACATTTATCATTCCGCTCGCAATCCCATTGCTTCTTTTTCATGTGAATATTAAAAGAATCTGGCAGGAAAGCGGCCGTCTGCTGATTATCTTTCTGATCAGCTCCATTGGAACAGTGGCAGGTGTGATCATCAGCTTTTTCTTGCTGAAAGATCATATTCCCGTGCTCGATAAACTGGGAGCGATGCTCAGCGCATCCTATATTGGCGGCGGGGTTAACTTCGCTGCCATGGCTGCAAAATTTGAAACGCCAGGAGAAATGGTTTCAGCCGCAGTTGTTGCTGATAATTTAATGATGGCGATTTACTTCGTTGTTCTGATGATGGTGCCAGCCATTGGATTTTTTCGGAGCCGGTATAAAACGCCGCATGTAGATCAGGTAGAAAGCGGAAGCATAGGAGAAGAAGGGAAGACACTTGCGGAAAGCTTTTGGAAGCGAAAGGACATTTCATTAAAGGATATCGCTTTATCCGTTGGAACGGCTTTTTTACTGGTGATTATAGCTTTTAAGATTGCTGAATTCCTGGATAAGGCCATTCCTTCCGGAGATGAAGTCTCTTTCTTTATAAATCTTGTAAATGGGCTGTTTGGAGACAAGTATCTGATGCTTACTACTTTGACATTCCTGGCTCTGGCCATGTTCCCGAGATACTTTGAGTCTATTAACGGGAGCCAGGAAATCGGCACATTCCTGATTTATTTGTTCTTTGTCGTGATCGGCATTCCGGCATCAATCCCGCTCATAATCGAGAATGCCCCGCTGCTGCTGGTGTTTGTGTTCATCATCGTAGTAGTGAACCTGGCCGTATCATTAACTGCAGGCAAACTATTAAAATATGATCTCGAAGAAATCCTCCTGGCCAGCAATGCCAATGTCGGCGGACCAACCACCGCTGCCGCCATGGCCATCGCCAAGGGCTGGAAGGACCTGATTGGACCGATTCTCGTTGTCGGAACACTGGGCTATATCATCGGCAACTATGTCGGCACTGCGCTTGGACTATGGTTTTCCGGACTTATGTAAAAATGGAGCAGCGCCCGCAAGATTTTGCGGGCTTTTCCTATTCGCCTCCACTTTCTCCCTATTTCTACTTTTCTTCAAGATAAACCCAAAGAAATTTCTCGAAATTTGTACTATAATAATAGCTAGTTATTTTTAGAGAAACGAAATAATAGAAAGAAGTGTTGGCATCTTGGATAAACGGTTTGGTACCGTGACGATATTTTCTTCTGTTCAATGGCTATTTTTTATTTTTGCAAATACCGTGATGGTCCCGATATCAGTTGGAACCGTCTTCGGGCTTCCGGGCGAAACGATTGCGATGATGCTGAGAGCCTCGCTTATCTTTACGGGGCTGGCGACCATTTTTCAGGGCTGGAAAGGGCATCGCTATCCGCTTATGGAAGGTCATTCCGGCTTGCTGTGGGGAGTCATCCTGAACCTTGGCCTGTCGGCATCTTCCCTTGGCATGAGCTATTCGGAAATCGGGGGCGGAATTGCGACAGGCGTACTGCTGGCATCGGCTGTTACGCTGATACTCGCAGCATTCAATGGCATTTCACTGCTAAAATCAATCTTCAGCCCGATGGTGATGTCCGTTTATTTGTTTCTATTAACCTTTCAGCTGATTTTCATTTTTTTTAAAGGCATGATGAAGGTCGGCGAGCAGGGCACCATTGATGTGCCGATTACGCTTTATTCCTTTGCTCTCGTCATTTTTGTGAGTTTATTAAAATTAAAAGGGAATGCCCTCATCAGTAATTTTTCTATTTTAATAGGCTTGCTGGCAGGGTGGATCGGCTATGATCTCTTGTTTGCCGGTGAAGCAGTACAGGCGACGGCATCCGGAGATGTGAGCTTTACACTCTTTCCGCTGGGACAGCCTAACCTGGAAATCGGAATTGTGGCAGTAGCCTTCTTTGCGTGTCTGATGAACCTTAGCAACACAGTCGCTTCGATCAGTTCTGGTGACCTCCTGTTTAAAAAGGAATCCGGGAAGCGCGAGTACCGCGGCTCGATTTTTATTACCTCGGTCTTCACAGTAATTGGATGCGGGTTTGGCCTTGTGCCGTATACGCCATTCACCTCATCGATCGGATTCCTGCAGAGTACCCGCGTATTGATGAGAACACCCTTCTTCATTGGGGGAGCGCTCTTAACTGTAATTGGCCTGGTCCCGCACTTGGGCTCATGGCTCGCCGGCATGCCGGTAACAGTCGGGAACGCCGTTCTGTTTGTCGCGTATCTGCAGCTGTTCGGGACTGCTTTCAATAGCTTAAGCGGAAAAGTGTTCAACTCAGATACCATCTTCCGTTTAGCGGCACCCGTCCTGGTCGGCATCAGCCTGATGAATACACCGTCTGCCGTGTTCGCGGAATTCCCTGTATTGATTCAGCCATTTATCTCAAACGGGCTGCTGATGGGCGTCCTGATCTCCATTCTTTTGGAAAAAATGGTGAACTGGTCTGCGTTCGAACAGCTGGAATTAAAGAACAACTAGAAAAATCCCCTGAGCCTAGGGGATTTTTTTTAATAGATGGATTGGGCGTCTGCAGGCAGGCTGCGGATATGCTTTAAGAATCCGGTCACACGCTTATCATCTTCAAATGGGTACTCAAAGCCGAGTTTCTCCGCGACCTCAACAGCTGTATGTCTGAAAAGGGAGCACATGGTAAAAAGGGCATCCCAGATGTGTTCAAATTCGGCGTCTGAGTATGTAGCCTGAAACTGTTCCCATTCCCCGCCTGAAAGATAATCGGGCAGAAGCTTTCCAGCTTTGCCTAAACTTATTGTAAAATCTGCTGTGATGCCGGCCTTCCATTCCAGCATGGTTATCAGCACATTGCGGTTGATCTGCTCATGCATAAACATCGCGTAAGTCAGCTCCCTGCGCCAAAGTCCTTTACTGACATTCATCGTAATCCACCAAAACTCATTGCACAGATCTGCAAACTCTCTGGCATCAGGTTTCTTGATGTGGTAATCCCGGTCACTGGCTGGCGGCAGGGACCCAATCAGCCCATCCTTATCAAGAAGCAGCACACTCAGGCTGTCATGGTCCAGCAGCTCATCGAACTTTTCAGCCGGAATCAAAGTCAGATCAATCCGGTTCCCGTCCATAAACTGCATCAGATAGGGAAAGCGGCCGTTCCCATCGGCAGGCGGCAGCACCTTCTCCTCCGGCATCTGCACCATAACCCGCTCGCCAAATACATCTACCCAGCTATGATCAAAGGTGAAGGACTCCATGTCCCTCACTTTGTACACAATATCATAATCCTGAAAGATATCTTTCTTTAGATTAGGATTCGCGCGCGATCCATTAAGAATGACCGCACGAACCCGCTCATCTTCTTTGGCAGTTGATAGAATCAGATTCATCATCTCGGTTTCGGTTCTTGACTTCATGTGGCCTCCTGATTGTTTGGTTATACTAGTAAGTTACTTTTTTTAGGGGCGGATTCCTGCTGGTGACTCTAAAAAATCAGGCGCCCTCCCAAGCACCTGATATTCGCCGCAATTAAGCATGCACCAATTTCACCTGCTGCTTCAAAATCTTTCCGCTTGCATTCCGCGGCAGTTCATCCACAAAGGAATAGATCCGCGGACACTTAAATTCTGCGAGATGTTCGGCTGTAAACACCCGCAATTCTTCCTCAGACACCTGGCCCTTCAGTACAACGACTGCTTTAACGGTCTCACCCCATTCTTCATGAGGCACACCGACGACACAGGACTCCAAAACCGCGTCATGCTTCGCGAGTACTTCTTCAATTTCACGCGGATAAATGTTGACGCCGCCCGAAATAATGACATCCTTTTTACGGTCCACGATGTAAAAGTAGCCATCCTCATCCCTGTAGGCAATGTCGCCGGTATAGAGCCAGCCGCCTTTCAGCACAGTATTCGTTTCAGCCGGATTATTGTCATAACCAAGCATGAGGCTGTCGCCAGTCAGAAGAATCTCGCCATATTCATTTGGAGCCGTATCGGTGCCATCCGGCCGGACGATCCGGATTTCCATGTTCACCGTCGGATTTTTGCCGATGCTTCCGGCCTTCTCCAGATGCTCTTCCGGGTATAAAAGAATGCCATTTGGTCCCGCTTCCGTCAGTCCGTATACCTGATAGAAGTTTTCGTTACGGAATGCCTTTTTCACATGGTGATAGGAGGCAAGGGCCAGCGGGCCGCCGCCATAGGCAAAGACACGCATGGTGGACAAATCATAGGAAGCCAAATCCGGATCCTTGGCCGCAAGCAAATAGGCAACAGGTGCCGCAAATGAGAAGGTCGTCTTTTCCTGCTGAATCCAGTTCAGGAAGCCCTTTGGAGTAAAGTCGCCGATCACATGGGATGCTCCGCAATAAAGCCCGCTCATGAAAAAGGTATTCAAAGGAGCAGAGTGGGAGAGCGGCATCAGGGTGAGCATGGAATCATTATGCGACAAGTTGAAATTGACCGAAACAGCCGAAGCGATCGCCAGAATGCGTTCATGGCTGAACACAACTCCCTTTGGCGTCCCGGTTGTTCCGGATGTAAAAAGAATCTCACAGACATCCCGCGAATCAATTGGCACATCGAGATTGCCGTCAGAAAAATGAGCAGAAGCCTCTACCGCACCCTGTATAGAAAAATAGAAATTCAAATTCTCTTTTAACGACGTCACTGTTTCAGCAAGCTCATCCTCATACAGAACCCCAGTAGCATTCGCATTTTGAAAAATTGCCCCCAATTCCTTCGGTATCAAACGGATATTCACCGGCATCGGAATCGCGCCGATCTTCATGCAGGCAAAAAAAGCATAAAAGAAGTGCTCCGTATTGCGGGACATTACCGCAACCCGATCGCCCCTCCGGACTCCTTCATTCTGAAGATATCGTGCCAGCCTGTTGCATTGGCGGTTCATCTCTCCGTATGTAAGGCGGTTCGACACCGTCATAAAGGCGTCCTTTTCTGGAAACTTCCTTGCATTTCTCTCCAATACTCCGTGAATGGTTGCTCCCACTATACTCAGCCCCTTATTAAAATGAATCTATGTCTTCACCCGGCTGTTTTCATACTTTGCTTTGTACGTTAAAATGTCTTCCCGCAGCATTTGCAGCTGCATGATCTGCTCTTCGATTTCCCTCAGCTTGCTGTCAGCAAATGCAATAATTCTGCTTTTCTCCGCTTCGCCTTCCGGGTTCGATTCATACAGCTCAATCATTTCTCTGATTTCCTGAAGGCCGAAGCCGAGTTTTTTCCCCCGCAGAATCATCTTCAGGCGCCGTCGTTCACGGTTCGTATAGGTGCGCTGCTTGGTCAGGCTGTCGCGATTTTCCGAAGTCAGCATTCCAATTTCCTCGTAATAGCGGATCGTCCTGGAGCTGATGTCAAACATTGCCGCAAGCTCGCTGATGGTAAAAACTTTTTCACCTGGCATTATGTATCCTCCTAGTTGACGTTAACGTTAGCTTAGTTTTATAATAATTCTGAAAATTGGTATTTGTCAATCAAAAAAGGAGTGATTTTTCCATGACGATAACTTCCCGGGACCAGCAGATAAGAGGCAAGAATTCATACACATTTGATGAGTTTTTAGACCGGCGTGCCAACCAGGATTGGTATAAGGATGATCCCTTTTTGAAAAAGGCCTTAAAAAAATATGCAGGCTCGCAATATGAACAGATACATAATGAACTGCAGGATTTTTCTCCGGCTGTTTCGTCCAGATGGAACACGCTTGCAGAAAGTGCAGCAAGGCCTGAATCCCGTCCGTATATGCTTCATTTTGATGCCTTCAATCACCGCATTGACCGTGTCGTCCGACCATTGGAAACTCATCAGCTGGAAAAAGAAGTGTTTGGGGAGGGACTTTTTTCAAGCCGCATGACGTCCTGGGAAAGTTTCGTGAAGCGGATGCTGATTCACCAGCTGGGGGAAGCGGGTGTCGCCTGTCCGCTGACATGCACGATTGGATTAATTGCACTCCTTGAACAATATCCGAATGAAGATATTCCTGAGCTGGATAAAATTTTACAGCATACGAAAGAGGGACTGGACGGGGATTTTGCCATCGGTGCCCAATTCATGACGGAGATACAGGGAGGATCCGATTTGCCTGCCAATGTGCTTGAGGCGGTCCCAGATGGTAAAATCTATCGCCTTTATGGCAATAAATTTTTCTGCTCGGTTGCACATGCCGACTATTCCGTGGTCACTGCTAAGATTTCCGGCACTGATAAAGTGTCCACGTTCATTGTGCCCTCCTGGCTTCCTGGTGAGAAGGAGAAGGAAAAGCGCAATAGCTATGAGATCAACCGGATCAAGTGGAAAATGGGCACGGCCGAGCTGCCTACAGGGGAATTTCAGTATAATGGGGCTCTTGCTTACCCGGTTGGCCCGGCAGGAAAAGGGGTGGCCGTTGCAGTCGGCATCGTTCTGACACTATCCCGCCTTGAAATCGGCATCGCCTGTGCCGCCTTTATGCTCCGTGCAGCCCGGGAAGCCAATCTTTATGGCGATTTCCGGACTGTTTTTGGCAAAAAGGTAAAAGATTACCCGCTATCAGCGAGAACGCTGAAAAAAATAGAAAATGCCGCCCATAGGACAGCTGCAGGCGCTTTTAAAACCTATGATCTATTCCTCCGCCTTGACCAGCCGCTGAATGCCGGGATTCCGGTGGATCAGCCGATCGAACGGAGAAAACAGCTCTTTAACTTGAGGGAGATTGTGCTGCTGCAGAAAATCTGTGCCACAAACGAAGGGGCAGAGGTGCTGCGCGATGCTATCTCTGTCTTTGCCGGCCATGGTGTCATGGAGGAATTCTCATCATTGCCGCGCATCTTCCGGGATGTCGTCGTCAATGAGCAGTGGGAAGGGCCGCGCAATCTGCTGCTGACGCAAATTTACCGGGATATTCAGAGAGTGGCAGACTGGTATCCGCCGGGTGAATTCGTGTCAAATGTGCTTGCAGGTACTTCTAAGGAAACGATTGATCGATTTGCGGAGCAGCTGACGGATCTCCTGCAGCGCCCGGTGTGCGGGGAAGTGAGCGAAGCTTCCATGGAAGCGGCTGAAGAGTGGGATATGTTCTGCGATTCCTTTTTTCAAGCCTACCAGACGATTGCGCTGGAGGAATTGCAATAAAAAAATGCCTGGCGGAAGCCTGCCAGGCTATTTAATGCTTAATTCGATAGATAACCGATGCCAGCAAATTGGCCAGAAAAAAGATCGGGTTTCCCTGCATGTTCTCATGCAGAACCAATTCATCCACTCTCATGCTGTCATACATTTCTCCCTGTGTTTTCCCTTTCGCTTTATTTTTGGCCTCCATCTCTTTAAGGTTGACCAAAAAACGGTATTGCATGGGCAGAATGAGAAGTGAAAACAAAACATACAATCCGAGAATTCCCCAAAAAATCATCAAAAACATTAAGTCCCCTCCTAGTTAATTCCATTTTACAACATCTCTAATGAGTATGTATTTGGGAACGTATGTTCTTGGATTATGCATAAATCTTCCGCTTCCTAAATAAGATGAAGTATCATCCAAGAAAAGAGGCGATCCAACCATGATTACAAAAGAGATGCTGTCCCGTTTTGATGAGCTGAACCGAAGGAAGAAAGACCTTGAAGCAGAACTGGATAAATTGAAAGACCTGTTCCATCAGTATTTCGATACAGCAGTCGGACAGAATGAAAAAGGGGAAGTCAAGATTGATAGCTACAAACTGCAGAGGCAGATTAGAAGGACGGAGAAATTCGACCCCGTTCCAACTGTCAACAAATTGGAGGAGCTGAATCTTATCGATCTGATCCAAAAGCGTCCGGATGAAGGGAAAATAAAATCCGCCATGGATCTTGGATTGATTAAGGAAGCTGACTTGGAAGGATGCAGAATCTCCAGGACAACCGCCGCTCTCCTGATTAAAAAGCTGGATTAATTTTTTAAAAAATATGGTTGACCTTCACGCTGCGTAAAGGTGTATCGTTAGTAACAGAAAGTACTTTCTATAACTTTTCAATGTCTAGCTGCAGCGCCTAGCCAGTATTTTCTTCATGAATTTCCTCCCATGAATTACTTGCGAGGAGCATGATTCGAAGAATGATGCTTTGAGCAGCTCGGGGTCATAAGCCAAATCACTCCAGAAATCAGGATTTCCTGCGTGATTCGTCTTATGCCTGTCGGGCTTGCACAGGATGTGCTGACTTCAACGTTCGCCACAGGACGTGGCGGTTTTTAGTTGAAGTTCATCTGGAGGCGCTTCCGCTTTTCTAGAAAGGAGGACCATCGCATGGAATACACAGTGCAGAAGCTCGCGCAGCTGGCCGGGGTCAGCTCGAGGACCCTCAGGTATTATGATGAAATTGGGATTCTTAAGCCGGCAAGAACCAATTCGTCGGGATATCGGATTTATGGCCAAAAGGAAGTTGACAGACTTCAGCAGATTCTATTTTATAGAGAGCTTGGCATCAGCCTTGATCAGATCAAGGAAATCATCACAGCACCTGCTTTCGATGCTGCGGATGCACTGAAGGAGCATCGCGAGAAACTCCTTGAGAAAAGAAAGCAGCTTGATCTGCTTATTACGAATGTAGAAAAAACGATCGCGTCAGCGGAAGGGAGATCGACCATGTCGGATAAAGAAAAGTTTGAAGGGTTCAAAAAGAAAATGATTGAAGATAATGAGAAGCAATACGGAAAGGAAATCCGCGAAAAATATGGTGAGGAGATGGTTGAGAAGTCGAATGCCAAACTTATGAACATGACGCGGGAGGAGCATGAGGCAGTTACCAAACTGGCTGAAGAGATAAACAGCACCCTGGACCAGGCCATGGAAACGGGTGATCCGGCAGGAGAGCTTGCTCAAAAAGCAGCCGGCCTGCATAAGCAATGGATCACATATTATTGGAGCGAATACAGCAAAGAGGCCCACGCCGGCCTGGCGGAAATGTATGTGGCAGATGAAAGGTTTAAAGCTTATTATGATAAAGTGCGGCCGGGTGCCGCTGAGTTTTTAAGGGATGCAATCAAGATTTATACTGGACAGCAATAGGTATGAAAGCGGCTGGCTCTGCCGGCCGTTTTTTTATGGGACTGAAGTTTGCTCAGTCCGCCAAGCTAATGAGGATGCATATGATCGCTAAGTTTGGTACACCCCTTTTCGCCAATAGTTCACTAAAACCATCTGCTTACTGTATGTAACTCCTTATATAGGGGAAAATGTGTAACAAGATACCAACACAAACTGGCAGGTGATGAGATGAGCCGCATTCCTTCATATGAAGATGAGCAAACCCTTAGGGAGAAATTAAGAGATATTTCTCTTGAACATTGGGTACATGAGGATTTGTTCAGTTTTAATTGGTGGCTGCTGCTGGCTGCGAGCATTTTGCCATTTTTTATTTGGTGGAGGCTGGTGGATAAGGGCAGGTTATTTGAAATGTTGACTTTCGGCTTAATCTGTGCGATCTTCGCCTGTTTCCTGGATGTTGTGGGAGTGAGCTTTCTTTTGTGGGGATATCCCGATAAGCTGTTTCATTTTATTCCGCCATTAGTGCCAGCAGATTTTGTGGTCATTCCGGTGTCAGGGATGCTGATCTATCAGTACTTCAGCACATGGAAAAGCTATGCGGCTGCAGCAGCGGGCCTTGGGATTTTGTTTGCTTATATCATTGAACCGTTATTTAGCTTATTAGATTTGTTTGTGCTCATACATTGGAAGCATACTTATTCGTTCATAGGCTTTATCCTCTTTTTTCTGGGTATTCGCCTTTTGATGATGGGTTTGAAGAGAGCAGCAAAAAAATAAAGAAAGCGGTCAGCAATGCTGTCCGCTGTTTTACCGGATTAATAGTGGGAGCTGTGGGAACATTTTTTACAGCAGCTGCAATGCCGTTCAAATGAGCATTTATTGCAGGTGCAATGATGAATTTCAGGTGTGCATTTTTTACAGGAGCAGCTCTTATGCTCAAAGGAACATTTTTTGCAGGAGCAGTGGTGTTTAAAATCGCTAGTACATTTCTTGCAGCCGTGATGTTCAGGCTTTTCTTTCTTTTTGCAGCAGACCTTTTTCTTGTAATAATATTCTTCCACACAATAATGGCACATGGGTTTCACTCCTTTCTCCTACTAATATATGAAGGGGAAGCCAGAAGGAAAGAGCCCTTGTCCATATTGCTTAAAATATCCGCAAATGCCCCCTCATTTTTCGCAGTCTAACGGGCAGTAAGACCCCCGCTTCAAGACTCTGAGGAATCAAAGGAGGGTAAGCGGGGGCCAAACTGCCCGTAAAGGCCCG
>NZ_NJQY01000004.1:16250-39931 GCF_010628845.1 Bacillus sp. 22-7
ATTGAAGTTTCACTTTATTGAGGGGGCTGTTCACAATTAATTAACGGTTTCGGGAATCACTTTAACTTTTTTCTGTTTTTTCTTTAACCAGCCAAAACGGTGACTGGGCACTGAGAACAAGCGGTAAACCGCCGGAATCAGGAGAAGCGTAATAAAGGTAGCAAACAGCAGTCCGGAAATAATGACGGTTGCCATCGGCGCCTGGTAGTTGCCGGAAGTTCCCGAAGCCAAGGCAAGGGGAAGCATTCCGCCAACTGTAGTGAGAGTAGTCATGAAAATCGGACGGATGCGGTTTTTACCTGCTTCAATAAGTGCATCTTCAACAGAGAATCCTTCCTTGCGGAGCTGATTCGTACGGTCGATCAGCAGGATGGCGTTATTAAGCACGATCCCAATCAGCATAACAATACCCATTCCAGACATCACGCTCAGCTCCATTTGTGTCAGGAACAATCCAAGAATGACGCCGACGATGGTCATAGGAATGACAGACATAACGATTAGCGGATGTCCAAGGTGGTTGAACTGGACAGCCATCACCAGATAGACAAGGAAAATGGCAATCGCTAAAACAAACACCATATCCATAATTAATTCCTGCTGCTGCTCAAGATCCCCGGCAGCTGCAGCACTATAGCCGGCAGGGGCTTCAAAATCATTAATCAGCTTTTGAACTTCGCGATTCACAGCCCCAAGATCTTTGCCTTCAATATCAGCCGAAATGGAGATGAAGCGCTCCCCGTCATTATGGGAAATTTCATTCGGTGTATCGATACTTTTTAATTCAATAAAGGAAGATAATGCTTTCTCTCCCTCGGCAGTCGGAATTTTTAAGTCCAGCAGAGCTGATTTGGAATCTGTTTTCTCAGCCCACTTTAAAGCAAGCGGCACATTTTCTTCATTTATGCTCATTACTCCGACAGGCATTTCCATGAACGCCTGTTCGATAAACTGCCTGATTTGCAGCTGGGTTAAGCCTGCTTTTTCAATTGCTTCTTCTTTTAAAACAACAACCTGCTCCGTTGATGTGCGTTCCATTGAGTTGGTCACACCGACGATGCCGTCAATCTTTTCCAGATCCTTTGTAAAATCCCCGGCAAGGTTCTGCAAATCTGCAAAATCTTCTCCCTTGATATTTACCTGAACTGGAGAGCCGCCGCCAGCTGACATCGCACTCTGAACATTTTTCACTGGAAGAGTATCGTACAGGCTGCGAAGTTCTTTCATAATCTCTTCATTGACATCTTTCTGCTCTCTTGTAATGTCATCGCCCTTTGTCATATTGATGATCGTATAGAACATCCCGCCCTCATCCATGACATAATTGGACTCAACATCTTCAATGGATTGCAGTTTCTGGTTGATCCCCTGTGCGATATCTTCTTTTTCTTTGGGAGAAAGTCCTGTTTCCAGGTTAACCATCAGCTCTGTATAGCGGTTGAACATGTCCGGCATGATCGTCATCGGAATTTTCGTCACAAGCGTTAAGGAACCGGCAAACATCAGGAAGAAAATCGCAATGACTGCAAAGCTGTAGCGTTTTTTCCGGATGGCCCAGCCTACAAGACGGCTATACATACGCATAATCGGTCCATCTTTGTGCTCTTTCTTTGGCTTGCGGAGCTTCAGCATTTTTTCCGAAAGTGAAGGAATTAATGTAAACGAAACAATAACCGAACTGATGAGCGTAATGGCTACCACAGCAGACAGCATGATCATGAATGTGCCCACATCGCCGCCAATCAGGCCGATTGGCAGGAATACCACAATTGTGGTGAGCATCGAAGCAATGACAGCTGAGGATACTTCTTTGGTTCCTTCCAGCACGGACTCAAGCTTGCCAAGGCCCTGTTCCTTCTTTCGATAGATGGATTCTATAATGACAATCGAGGAATCCACCATCATTCCGATCCCGAGACCGAGGCCAATCAGGGTCAGAATATTAAAGCTGTAATCAAAAACCCACATCGCTGTAAATGTCAGCAGGATGGAAGTCGGAATTGACAGACCGATGATAAAGGTGGCCCTTACATTCCTTAAAAAGATCAGCAGAATGGCAATGGCAATGACGCCGCCGATTAAAATGTTGCCGGTCACGCCATCAATCGATTCCTGCACATAATCTGCCTGTGCCACCATTTCATTCAGTTCAAAGCCTTTTACCAGACCGTCTTTGCGAATGTTCTTCACCTCATCACGGACCGCGGCTGCCATTTCAATTTGTGTGGAATCAGCTGCGCGTCCGACCTGGACAAAGATGAAATCTTTCGTGCCGTTTTTCCATACAAAGGATGAGCTTTCAACCGGCTGAAATGTAACGTCTGCCACATCTTTCAAATCAACAAATCCATTTTGTGAGGGGATTGTGATATTCTGTACATCTGCGGCATTTTCCAGCTTCGTATTCCAGCGAAGGGAAGGAGAGCTGGCATCGCTGCTGAGTTCTCCCAGTGTGGCTTCGCTGTTAACCTGCTGAATCGCACCCATTACAGCTGCTGAATCCAGTCCTTTTTCAGCCAATTTGCTGCGGTCCAATTCAATGAGTACCTCGTGCTCCTGAACCCCTGCAAGCGATACATCCCGGACTTCCGGCAATGCTTCCAGGCGCGGCTCCAGAACTTTAGCAGCAAAAGCGGTCATCTCTCCCATGTTGCCGCCGGATACATCCATATAAAATTCATAGCTTTGAGTGGTACCGTACTGACCTGCAGTAACATCTGTAATTGCGGCATTGTCTCCCTTTGCTGCGTTGGCAGCTGCCTCTACTTCATTAAACAGCTCATCGCCCAGGCCTTCATCGAACGTAATTTGAAGTGAGCTCCGTCCGATCGTAGTTGTAGAGTTTACCGACTCGACTCCGTCAATCCCCCTAATCTGCTGCTCCAGGGGAATGGTAATCGATCGCTCCACTTCAGCCGCTGCCATCTCCCCGGCGCTGACCTCTACATAGGCGCCATCCATCGTCACAGGCGGCATCAGCTCTTTATCCAAATCCATAATGGAATAGCTGCCGATAGCGAGAATTAATACCGTCATCAGGGCAACCAAAATCTTTCTCTGCACAATCAATTTTAAGAATTTCATTAACATTCTCCTTACTCCCTAATAGTGAAAATTTGCACCCAAGATCTAATTATACAGAGGTTAATAGGTATTAATAACTACTTTTTCTTAAATTTTCCAATAATTCGTCCGACCTATTTCGCCAAGATGTGATCTTGTTTGCAGGAAAAACTTAACAATTCTTACAGATACTATCTTAATCGGGATCAAGAGAAGCCATAACGAGCCAGAGACATATCTTGCTATCAGACTTAAGGCTGATAAGAAGCTTACGGACGAAAAACTTGAGAGCGGAGGGGAGTGGCAAAAGCAGATGGCGAAAATGTAAATTAACATCAGCCATATCCCCGCCTCACAACTCATAACCCTCTCAAAATGACAATCCCAAACTGTATGTTATACTGAAGAAGCCATAAAACTCCCAAAATTGGAGGAGAGTTCATGTACACTGTTTTTTCAACATTTGACGTTCCCGATGAAAAGTCGGAAGAAGTCATTCGCATATATAAAAATCGCTCGCGGTCGGTCGACCAGGCAGAGGGGTTTGTCGATTTTTTGCTTCTGCAGAATGATAAACGCGCCGGCGAACTGACTGTGCAGCTTATTTTTGATACAAAAGAAAACTATTTAAACTGGGTCCGAAGCGAGGATTTTAAAAGAATCCATGATTTGGAAAAGAAATATCCGGATCAGGAACTGGCTGCTGTGATTCCAAAAGTAGCGCAATACAAGGTGGTGGCTAAGTGAATCATGATAAGATCGTAAATAGTGTAACCGAGAAAATTTATGAGCGTGAGCCTTCCCTTCTCGAACGGTTCGGCGAACAGGGGAAAGAGAAGTGCAGGGAAGATAATCATCATCATATGAAGCATCTGGAGACAGCTTATGAGCTGGATCAGTCCTCTTTTTTCAATGATTATGCAGTCTGGCTTAATGGCATATTAACCAGGCATGGGATGAAAGCCCGGCATCTGATCGACAACTTCGAAATCATTCAGGCTGTGCTGGCTGAAGAAAAAGAGTCTGCGGAGAAGGCAGAACGGTTCCATCTTTACCTGGCGGAAGCTATCGCTGTCTTGAGGGGTGAACCAGCGGAAGGGGGCGCGTAGGATGCAGCAGGCAGAAATACTTGCTTCCTTATTACTTGAAGGTAATTCCGTGAAAGTTTGGGAAAATATCCGAAAATACCCGCAGCTGTCTCGTATCGAGGTTTATCAAAATCTGATTACACCTGCGATGCAGCACATCGGCCATCTATGGGAGACGAATCAAATCACAGTGGCGGATGAGCATCTGGCAACAGCTACATGTGATTTTGTATTGTCGAAACTCGCTTACCAAAGCGAAAAAAGACAATCAAGCCAAAAAGCCATGTTTCTCTGTCTGGATGGGGAACAGCACTATATCGGCCTGAAGATGGTGAACAGTCTATTTGAAGAGCATGGCTGGGAGACAAAGTATTTTGGTCCAAGCCTGCCTTTGGAATATGCGCTTAAAACGGCAAAAGACTGGAAGCCAAGCGTAATCGGCCTGTCCGTCACCATCGTCTATCACCTGCCGAAGCTGAAGGAATATGCCGAGGCATTTGCCAAACTTCCGCATAAGCCGGCTGTTATCCTTGGCGGGCGATTAGCAGGGAAGTATGACCTGCTGCCGTATTGTTCCGATCGTACAGTTATCCTTAAAGATTTGCCGGAAACAAAGAGATGGCTCCAAAATTATGAAGCGGGAGGACAGCAAAATGCAATATTTTAATCATGCACTTCCGCTTGCGTTTTTGAAAGCTGACAGAAACGGAAAAATAGTAACCTACTCCACTATCGCACGGGAAAGCTTTGACCTGAGCGGGGGGCACCTAAAAGGGATCATTGATGAAGAAAGCATTGAAAAGCTTATTCAGTACAGCTGGGAGCCCGGTGTGAATCCTGTGAAGCTGGAACTGAATATGAAAACCAGGGAAATGCCTCTCTGTTTATTTGAGGTTCATATCCAATGGGACAGTGAGGATCATGCCAATATGCTATTTCTGCCCAAGGACAGCTCAAACGAGGGACTTATGGATAAACTGATGCAGCTGCAGCAGCGCCTCACCTCCACGGACTTTGAACTTTTGGAGAAAAAAGAAGAGCTGGAGCAGGTGCTGACCCGCCTGAATCAATTGTCCGGGCCGTTTATCCCGCTGTCTGAAACACTTTGCCTGATCCCTTTATTTGGCGATATAACTGCAGATAAAATTAACATTATTTCCGAAAGCTGCCTCAAGGCTGTTTTTGCAGGCGAATATGACGAAATTCTTTTTGATCTGACAGCTGTTGGGGAAATTGAAGGAAAAGGCATCGAGAAATTCACCCAGCTGATTAAAACATTGAACTTCATGACAGGCAGCATCATCAAATTGATTGGCATAAAGCCAAACCTGGCGGAAGTGCTGAATAACTATAAGCTTGATGAATGGGTGCAGATCGATCAATCTCTGAAGCAGGTCTTAAATACCTATTTTAATCGGAACGAGCTGGGGGCCTCTTAGGGGGTCTTTTTTTTTGCGAAAAATGCATGATTTTTGTAACTGAAGGGAGGATAGTAGTAACTTAAATGATGGGGGAACATTCATGCTTGAAAGACCGCCGATTACATCAAATGAAACCGCCCCGTTCTCCGATAAGCTCATGATATACTGCATAAGCCTGTTCTGCAGCTTTTCAATCGGGAAAAATGCTATTGGAACAGCCTTTAGCTTAAGAAACGACATTCCGGCCAAAGCCGCCATCTTTACAAAGGACATATTCGAATACGCCCACCGCGGCGCCAAAATCATGATCCAAAACGGCTGGATGGAAGAACCCCCGCAAATGGAAGAACGCAGAAATCTCATATAGGGTAACAGGTACCACCCGAAATTTGTCGAAACAGAGAAATATCCTTGAGAGGGTATTTCTTTTTTTGTTTCTTAATGCGAAATAGTTTGACAATTTACCTGTTTAAAATCATGATAGTAAGTAAAATATCCAGAAGTCGGGGGCAGGAAAAATGGGTTTGCCGAAGGAGAGGCATAACGGATACAGTCAGGCGGAACAAAAGGGTTCCTTTATAAGGGATTTAAATGCTGAAAACATATCATCGGGAATCATTGCAAGTACGCTGGTCATGACGGGGCCGGCCCTGATCATCCTGCAGGCAGCATCAGCAGGTGGATTCACGAATCAGCAGACGATTAACTGGATGTTTGCGGTTTATTTTTTCGGTGGTGTCTACAGCATCCTCATGCCGCTTCTATATCGTATTCCGATTACTGGGGGGCATTCGATTACAGGTGCAGCATTTCTGGCGACGGTGACTGCGCAATACTCGTATCCTGAGCTGATTGGCGGGTATGTAATGTCCGGGCTGCTGATTTTACTGGTAGGCATTTCAGGTCTGTTTACAAAAATCATTGGCTGGGTGCCGAAAGAAGTCATTGCCTCCATGCTTGGCGGGCTCGTTGCCGGGTATGTTGTGAAGCTCGTGCCTGCCATACAGGAAATGCCTGTTGTCGGAGGAGCGGCTTTAGTCAGTTTTCTGCTTTTTACGAGATATGTGAAAAAGTTCCCTCCTGTGCTCGCAGCAGTTGCGGCCGCCTTTGCCGCATTGTTTTTGACAGCCGATGTACATCCGGCCAAAGAGATAGCGTATTTTCTGCCGTCTCTTCAGATGCCCGAATTCAGCTGGATGGGGATTGTAACCATTGCCCTCCCGCTCGCGATGCTGATTCTGAGCAATGATGCAGCACCAGGAATCGGGGCATTGGAAAGCGAAGATTTCAAGCCCCCTATTCGGAAAATTGTCTCATCAAGCGGCGTCTTCTCCGTAATCACAAGCTTCTTTGGCGGGCAGTGTGCCAATATTGCCGGCATGATGAGCGCCATCTGTGCCGGACCGGATTCAGGGCCCAGGGATAAAAGGTATATGGGTGCAGTGGTGTCAGGTGTAATTACGATTGTGTTTGGCATATTCGCCTGGAAAATCGTGCCCTTTATCCAGTCGCTTCCGCAGGCATTTGTCTCACTGCTCGCCGGGTTCGCCCTGATTGGCGTTCTGCATTCCAGCCTGCAAACGGGCTTTTCCGGAAACCGGTACAGGCTAAGTGCCCTCGCAGCGTTCATCGTTACTTTATCAGGCGTGAGCTTTCTTCATATCAGCGCTCCTGTTTGGGGACTTGTTGCCGGGGCGGTATTGGCGCGGACAATAGAGAGGCAGTTAATTGAAAAAGGATAGTTTGTCAGAAAAATAGATAGGTTGAACAATAATAGATTGTATGACATTCACCAGCCTATTAGAAAGGAGAACTGCTATGACCATCATGCAGGATAAGATCTCAAGCCTCCTGGAAATTAATCGCAGTTTAACCCAGTCTCTTGAACTGGAGGAGATACTAAAGAGGCTGGTACAAGCAGCCTTTGATTTAGTAGATCATGCAGATACCACCATTCTTTACACATTAAAGGAAGATGGATTATTGCATTTTTCCAGCGGGGTCGGGGTGGAGACGGGCTTTATGAGCCAGGTGAAGTTTGAGCCGGGTGAATCCTTGACGGGGCTGGTATTTCTGACTAAAAAGGGCCTAATTGCATCAGGAAATGAGTTCAGGGAGCATATGAGCCGTATGTCTGAGACAAATTATGTTCATTTTTTTAATGGAGTCTACCGACGTGAAGTGAAAAGTGGTATCGTCGTCCCATTGGTTTATAAGGAGAATTGCATTGGCGTACTTGTGGTGGATAACTTCGACAAGGATGTACAGTTTATTGAAGCCGACTTTCAAGTGCTGGAGGTGGTGGCAGACCAGGCGGCTATTGCTATTATGAACTCGAAGCTTTACGAAGAAGTGAGGCGGAAAAATGAGGAACTGAGCCAATCCCTTGATATCCACCGGAAATTCACGAAGATTCTGCTGGAGGGAAGAGGGACTTCGTATATCCTGGATACGATCAGTCACATTTTGGGCTCCTCTGTAATCTTTGCAGAGGAGCCAATAAATCCATCCAGTTCTTTTCCGATCATAAACTCCAACGAACTTTTCGGATATTTCCTTCTGGATGAGCCTGTTGAACGTTTGACAAATATACAGAAGGCTGCTCTGGAACACGCTTCAACGGCTTTGTCATTGGAGTTTGTCAGGCAGAATACGCTTTTTGAAAAAGAGATGCACCTTAGAGAAGAGGTCTTTCATGATTTGATTAATGGCGGACGTCTGAATGCAAGAATTCTGGAAAAGTTTCGCATGAATGAGAAAAGCAGCATCGCCTGTATGATGGTGGACTGCAAGTCTGGTTTTCTATGGGATGCAGCTTCCATCCTTCAGAAAGAAAAGCTTATCCTGTCAATCGAACAGATCCTGAATAAATACTGTGAAACCTCAATCGTTTTTACGAAATCAAACCAAATCATTGCACTCCTGGTGAATGGACGAAAAAAGTATGACCAGTCTCTAGCTGTTGATATTCAGAGAAAAGTGGGCAGAGCTATCATTGGTTTAGGCAGAGAGGTTGCTCTAACAGATATGACAGATACTTATCAGGAAGCTGCCGAAGCTTTATCATTTGCTAAAAACCATCAGCACAAAACCTTCATCACTTATTCTGAGCTTGGTGCTGAAAGACTGTGGCTCAACACCGACCGCAGCCTGCTGAATAAATTTGTCTCCGATAAAGTAGGCCCTCTTTTAAGAATGGAGCCTGACTATTTAAAAACGATGCAAGCCTTTCTGGCAAATAATCAAAGCCATAAACAAACAGCAGAAGAGATGCATATCCACCCCAACACCCTGGCATACCGGCTGAAAAAAATCGAGAGCGAACTGCAGCTTGATTTTTCCCGGAAAGAAGATTGGATTACAGTTGTCCTGGCCTTCCAGGTCTTTGATTTTTTAAACCCATAATTGGTGCTTGTCACAAAGAACAGAAGGATTATTTGGCTGTTGGCACATGTACAGGGAATATTCTAAATATTATAATAATCTCAACTTAAGCGATAAGGAGAGATTGGATGAGTACAGAGGTTAATAGCCAGAAAACTGCAGTCAGGAATACTGGTGCAGAAACTTATTACAATTACATTGGCGGGGAATGGGTTCCTTCTGTGACAGGGGAAACGTATCCGAGTGTGAATCCAGCCAATACAGATGAGGTACTGGGTTACTTTCAGAAATCGAATGGGATTGATGTGCAAAAAGCAATCGATAGTGCAAAGAGAGCTTTTCCCGAATGGAAAAATACATCTCCAATCAGCCGGGGGGACATCCTTTTTAAACTGATCTTTCTCATCCAGCAGGAAAAAGAGGAATTAGCAGAAATTATTACGAAGGAAGTAGGCAAAACGATCGAGGCAGCCCGAAAGGAAGTGGATGCAACGGTTCAGGCTCTAAAGCATTTCAGCGGTGAGGCTAACCGGATTTCAGGTGAAACCGTCCCTGCAATTGATCCGAAAACCTTTGCCTGCACGATTCAGGAGCCGCTGGGAGTGGTGGCTGTCGTTACGCCATTTAATTTTCCGCTCGGTATCGCCATTTATAAAATTGCACCTTCCATGCTGGCGGGAAATACGATCATCTATAAGGCCGCAAGTGACACGTCTTTAATCGCAGTGAAGGTAGTCGAGCTGTTCGAAAAGGCTGGAATGCCAGCAGGTGTGCTGAATATGATCACGGGACCGGGTTCTGTCGTAGGAGAAGAGCTTGGAACCAATCCGGAAATTAAGGCAGTCTCGTTTACAGGCTCCTCTGATGTGGGGATCCATCTTGGCAAGCTTGTGACAGCACATGGCGGAAAAATGCAGGCCGAAATGGGCGGGAAGAACGCGACGGTCATTCTGGAGGATGCCAATCTGGAAGAGGCTGTCCAGAGTGTGGTCATCAGCGGATTTTACAATAACGGCCAAAGCTGTACGGGAACCAGCCGCGTGATTGTGCCCCGGTCCATTTCGCGAAAGGTCATTGATTTATTAGTTGAAAAAGCGAAGCAAGTAAAAGTCGGCAATGGGGTGCGGGAAGGATATGACAACGGTGCGGTTGCGAATAAGCATCAATTGAATACGTATCTCCATTATGTGAATAGCGCCATCGAAGAAGGAGCTGTTCTTGAATATGGCGGAAAACAGCTGACAGATGGCGATATGGCAAATGGCTATTTCGTTGCTCCGACAGTTTTCAGTAAAGTTACAAAGGATTTTACAATCGCCCAGGAAGAGATTTTCGGTCCTGTTGTGGCTGTGATGGAAGCGGATTCTTACGAAGAGGCGATTGAGCTTGCAAATGATACGGACTTTGGCCTGTCATCCGCCATTTTTACGAATGACCTTCAGAAGGCATTCGATTTTGTCCGAAAAATTGAAACAGGGGTCACGCATGTGAATATCCCATCCAATCATTATGAAAACCAGCTTCCGTTTGGCGGCAAAAAGACTTCCAGCATCGGGCCGCGTGAACAGGGCAGTACGGCATTGGATTTCTGGCTTGATACAAAAACAGTTTATATCAAACCTTAAGGAGGGAGAGGATGAAAAACATAGGCGTAATTGGCTGCGGGGCCATGGGAAAAGGCATTGTGAAAAATTTAATCAAGAACGGGTATAAGGTGTATGCTTATGACCCAAGTCAGGATGCACTTGCGAAATGCGAGGCACTGGGGGCCATTCCCCAGCCTTCTCCTTTCGAGGCAGCAAGTCAGGCAGATCTAGTAATTTCTTCATTGCCTGGACCAAGTATTGTGAAGGATGTTATGATGGGTGGAAGCGGAGTCTTTTCTGCTTTAAAGCCTCACAGTTTTGTGCTGGATATGAGCACCATTGACCCAAAAGCAGCCCAGGAATTGAATCAGGCTGCAAAGGCGAACGCCATCCATTTTTATGACTGTCCGTTAAGCGGGGGACCAAAGGGTGCTGATGCCGGTACGCTGACCATAATGGTTGGGGGAGACGATAAATTCTTGCCGGACATTCGCCCGGTCCTGGAGAGCGTTGGAAAAGATATTTTTCTGCTCGGTCCTTCAGGATCAGGCCAGGTTGCGAAGCTGTGCCACAATATGCTGGTTGCTTTAACGACTGCAGGCCTGGGGGAGGTCTTTGCAGTGGGGGAGAAAGCAGGTGTCAGCCGATCTCAGCTGGCGGAAGTCATTCAAAGCGGGTCTGCACATAACCGCGTTCTGACCGTATTCGGTGAGAATATCCTTCAGCATACATACGGGAATGTGCTGTTCAGCCTGGAGCACATGAATAAGGATATTCACTTATACAAAGAAACAGCCGAATTTTATAGCGAAGATTCTCCTTTGGGTCAGCTGGTGTGCGATATCTATGAAAAGGCGATGGAGCAAGGGAAGGGCAAGCTTGATTCTTCCGCGGTGTGCGGATCTATCTTGTAATCTTTTAATCTAGGGGGGAAAACATGAAAAATGAAAATACAGAAATTTTAAAAGATTGGCGCTTGCATGCCGTTGTGCTGGTTCTGGTTGCGGCTACCGAAGCGATTGGACAGATCAGCTTTAAAGTAGGCGCAGGGGTTATTCTGCTGCTGCCTATGCTTTATGCTTTTTTTCTGGGGCTGGGTCTTTACTTCACTCCGCTTATTAAGGAAAAACAGGCTAAAAATGCAGAGCCCCTCATCGTGCTTGGGGTTACTCTTTTAATTGCGAAAATTGGCGTAACAATTGGGCCGCAAATCGAGGCAATCATTGCAGCGGGGCCATCTTTATTGCTGCAGGAACTTGGTAACCTGGGAACGATCTTATTTGCACTGCCAGTGGCCATTTTTCTTGGCTTTAAAAGAGAAGCCATTGGCATGACCCACTCGATTGGCCGGGAGCCGAACGTCGGGCTGATTATGAATAAATACGGATTTGATTCGCCAGAAGGCAGAGGAGTAATGGCTATTTATATTTTCGGTACTGTGTTTGGTGCTGCCTTCCTGGGGTTGATTTCCGGATTCCTGGCGACCATTACCCCGCTCCATCCGCTGTCGTTCGCGATGGCATCGGGTGTGGGAAGCGGCAGCATGATGGCGGCCGCCAGCGGATCGCTCGTCGCTGCCTTCCCTGAAATGGAGGCGCAGATTGTTGCCTTCGCAGGCGCCAGTAACCTGCTTTCACTTTCAACGGGTCTGTATGCCAGTATTTTTATTGGATTGCCTCTTACTGAGAAGCTGTACAGCATCATGATGAAACGCAAAGAGAAAAAGGCTTCGGACAAAGGGGGAGATATCCATGCTTAAAAATATCACTGAATGGTTTTTGATATTGGCGATTTTTGGTCTTTCAGCGCTAATCGGAAACTGGGTAGGCTACGATATCCTGCCGTCTGCAGCTATTCCTGGCATGCTTGTTTTAATTGTCATCAGTGTGCTGGGCCTGATTCTTGAAAAAGTGCTGCCAGGCAATATCCCGAGCGTCGGGTATATCGGAATTATTGGAATCATTGTTTCCATTCCGGGAGTACCGGGATCTGAATATGTTGTCGAATGGACAACTCAGGTGAATATCCTCGCTCTTGCTACCCCGATTCTCGCTTATGCAGGCATCTCAATCGGAAAGAACTGGGCTGACTTTTCCAAGCTGGGCTGGAGAAGCATTATTGTCGCAGTCTTCGTGTTCTTCGGAACCTTCATCGGATCTGCAGTAATTGCTGAAATTATTCTGCGAATGCAGGGGATTATCTAATGATTTGCGGCCTGGCAGGTGGATATCTGCCGGGCTTTTTGCTCTGAATCAGGCATAAAGTCATTATTTTATAACTGTTTCTAAAGATATCGGCCGCTTTAACAGATTTATCGGCCAGATTAATAATTTATCGGTTACTTTTTTGATATATCGGTCAAAATTCTATTTTATCGGTCAATTTTCCAATATTTCGGTCACTTCGCGCAGAATCAACATTTCAGTAATCTCACAGTGTCAATAGTATCTCAACAAAATTAGAAAGAGTGAAACCCATGAACCTTTATGAACAGTTATTAAAAGATTATGACAAGGAACTAACCCACTCGGGTGTAAACGGTGAAAGATTGGCCTCAAGACTTGATGAGCTTTCAAGGATAGGCCTAATGGACAGCGGCGGAGTGACCCGTCCGGGCTATTCTTCAGAAGAGAAAGAAGCGAAAGAGCTGGTAATCAAGTGGATGAAAGGTGCGGGACTTACGGTAACATCAGATGGAGCCGGAAATGTATTTGGCAGATTGCATGGAAAAACGGAAGGTCCGGCAATCGCTTCCGGTTCCCATGTTGACAGTGTTCCAAATGGAGGGCACTTCGATGGGCCGTTAGGGGTTCTCTCAGCATTGGAAGTTGCCGAGTCATGGAGAGAAACAGGATTCATACCGGAGAAGCCGTACGAGATTGTTATTTTTTCAGATGAAGAGGGTTCGAGATTCAAGAGCAGCTTAACAGGCAGCCGGGCATTTATGGGTCAGCTGAAGCCGGAGGAAATGGATAGCCTGCATGATGAAAATGGCAAATCGTTTCGGGAAGTATTGACCGAATATGGCAGCAGTGCGGAAGAGTGCTTAAAGGCAGGAGAAAACAAGCCTGAAATCGAAGCCTTTGTGGAGGTCCATATCGAGCAGGGGAAGGTGCTGGAAAGAGAGAATCAGCCAGTTGGAGTGGTAAAAGGCATTGCAGGGCCAGCCTCGCTGGAGGTTACCTTTACAGGAGAAGCTGGACATGCAGGAAATACGCCGATGGCTGGACGAAAAGATCCGCTGGTGGCTGCCTCATTGTTTGTAGCTGCCATTGAGAATTTTCCAAAGCAGGTCAGTGAAACGGCCGTTGCGACTGTCGGAAAGCTGAACGTACATCCGAATGGCTTTAATGTCATCGCACAGGAAGTAATATTAACAGTGGATATCCGGGATATTTTTGAAGAAACCCGTGATCAGCTGCTTGATCAAATTAAGATCGAAGCGGTGAAAATAGCAGAGGAACGAAGTATTGACGTGCAAATGAACCTGAATGCCAAAATCAAACCTTTGCCAATTGATGAAAGCCTGCAGGCTGGTATAGCAGAATCCCTTGAGAAGTTCGATATTAAACCCGTTTACATCCCAAGCGGTGCCGGCCATGACACCATGATCGTCGGAACTGAAATGCCGGCCGCCATGCTGTTCGTCCGCAGCAGGGATGGCATCAGCCACAATCCGCGGGAATGGACGTCATTAAATGACTGTGTATATGGTGTACATGTTTTGAAAGATTTTGTTGAAGGACTTATGAAAAAATAGTAAAAGGGAGCAATCGCATGATCATCCGCGATATAAAACCAGCAGACGCCCAGGCCCTGGCCGACTTGATCACACAAGTAGAAAACGAATCAGAATACATGCTTTTCGAGCCAGGTGAAAGAAAGACCTCAGCCGAGGCACAAATAAAAAGAATAGAAGCCATACAAAAAGAAGACCAATCGACTATCATCATCTCGGAAAAAGAAAATCAATTGGTCGGCTTCTTAATGGCCATTGGCGGTGCTGCACGGAGAAACCGGCACTCAGCCTATCTCGTTGCAGGCATCCTCAGCGAACACAGAGGCCAGGGAATCGGCACAAAGCTGTTTGAAGAGCTTGACTGTTGGGCAAGTAAACACGAAATCCACAGGCTGGAACTCACAGTAGTTATCCACAATCAGGCCGGTGTCGCACTCTACAAAAAGGCCGGCTTTCAGATTGAGGGCACTAAAAAACATTCGCTTTTGATAAACGGTGAATTTGTCGATGAATACTATATGGGTAAGCTGTTATAACAGTAAGGTCATTCCCTTTAAAACAAGGAGAATGGCCTTTTCTTTTTAGGGAGTAGCTAAACCCTGATGGCACTTTGGACAGAGATAGAAGAAACCGGGGAGTTTGAGTCCGAACCCTTCTCAACTTCGGACAGAGAAAGCCGAAATCCCGTTGGCAGAGTCCGAACCCGGCTCAACTTCAGACAGAGAAAGCCGAAATCCTGTTGGCAGAGTCCGAACCCGGCTCAACTTCGGACAGAGAAGGCTGAAATCCTGTTGGCAGAGTCTGAACCCGGTCCAACTTCGGACAGCGAAAGTCGAAACCGGGCATCCAGAGTCCGAACCCGGCTCAACTTTGGACAGAGAAAGCCGAAACCGTGCATCCAGAGTCCGAACCCCTTCCCGCTTTAAACAAAGAAAGCACGAACCCGCCGTCCATATAACTTAATAGAATAAACCTTTAAATCATACAGGGTAAATTTTCCTATTTTCACTTCAGAAACCCCGTATTCTCAAGGAATCCAGCATCCAATTCCACAAAACAAAAAAGAAAAATCAGAATTTTAATTGAATTCAAAACACGTAATCTTGTATACTTGTAATACAAGTTTGAAAAAGCGCTTACATAATTATCTGGAAAGGGAGGATTTTATGATTCAAAAAAAGTGGAAGATTATCATATCGGTTCTGACACTTGTCTTTATTGCCATTGTTGGCGTGCGGACAGCAGCCGAGAACAAGGATAAAAAGTTCGTATCCGTTGCCACCGCTTCAACAGGAGGTACATATTACCCGATTGGGGTTGGAATGGCCAATGTATGGAGCAGCCATTTAAAGGGTGAGAAAATCCAGGCGAGCGGCCAGTCCTCTGCCGGATCCATTGAAAATATCGAACTTCTGCGTGAAGGGGAAGCACAGCTTGCTATTCTTCAGGGATTAATATCTTCTCAAGCTTATGCAGGTGACGACTCTTTTGAAGGAAAGCGCTATGAGGATTTGCGCACAATCTCCATGCTCTGGCCCAATGTGGAACATTTCGTACTGATGAACAATAAGATCAAAAGCGGAACTATCGACGATATAAAAGGAACGCAATTTTCTGTTGGGCCGCAGGCAAGCGGTACGGAGCAATCCACAGTCGTGATGATGGATGGTCTCGGTCTTACGAAAAAGGATATTTCTCCTGAGTATCTGGGCTACAGTGACACGGTTTCCGCGATGCGTGATGGGAGATTGGATGGAGGTTCCCTTCCGGCAGGTATCCCGATTTCCGCTGTAACAGATATGTATGCAAGTAATGTCAAAGCATCGATACTGGAAGTAACTGATGAGCAGCTGGATGCCATCAATGCAGTATCGGACAGCTGGTACCGTTATGTGATTCCTGGAGGCACTTATCCTCGCATTGACGAAGATATCAACACGATTGCTCAGCCAAACCTATTATCCACAACTAAAGAAATGGATGAAGAAACGATTTATATTCTAACCAAAACACTTTATGAGAATCTTGATGAAATGTATGAGGTTCATAGCTCTGCCAAGGAAATGACTTTGGAAACGGCCCTTGATGGCGTATCTGTGCCATTGCATGCCGGAGCCTACAGATATTTTAAAGAAGCAGGCCTTGATATACCTGAAAATCTAATTCCGCCGGAAGCGAAATAAAGGAGGGAAAAGAATGACAAAATCAACAAGCGAACCCATTGTACAGCCAGCTGATCTTGATAAAGAAGCTGGCGGCGGCATGCGGCTGCTGGAGGGTCCATACAAAAAAGCGGCTGCCATCATTGCTGTATTGTTTTCTGCTTTTGCCATTTATTCCAATGGATTATCCAATATTCAAGAGATTTATAGAAACCTCATTTTCCTGGGCATCCTTTTGGTAATGACTTTTTTCTATTATCCTGCCGGAAAGTCTTCCAATCAAAAAAGGTTTACAGCCCCTGATTATGTTTTTGCGGCACTTGCGATTGCAGGTCTCGGCTACCTGCTCCTGAATTACACAACAATTCATGTGGACCGGGGCTCCCAGCCGATTATGATCGACTATGTCTTTGGAGCCATTACGATCATCGTTCTCCTTGAAGCTTCGAGACGTGCTGTTGGGATCTTTATTCCTATCCTGTGCGGAGGCGCTATTGTATATGCCCTGTTTGGCACCTACTTCCCGTGGATCTTCGGACATGCCGGCTTTTCACTGGAACGCCTGCTGTACCGTCTTTATATGACGACTGAGGGCGTGCTGGGATTAACGCTTTCGACGGCATCTACGTTCATCGTCATGTTCGTCCTCTTTGGTGCCTTCCTGTCGGTCAGCGGTGCCACCCAGCTTTTCAATGATCTCGCCCTTGCCATTGCAGGCAGAAAGCGCGGAGGCCCGGCTCAGGTTGCGGTCATTTCCAGTGCGCTGACAGGGTCTTTGAGCGGAAGTGCGGTTGCCAATGTTGCGACAACAGGAGCTTTTACGATTCCTTTGATGAAATCCATTGGCCTTAAGCCAAAGTTTGCCGGTGCAGTAGAGGCGGCTGCTTCAACAGGCGGAATGATTATGCCGCCGATTATGGGCGCTGCGGCCTTTATCATGGCCGGTTTCCTTGGAATCTCTTATACGACAGTCATCCTGGCAGCGATCATTCCAAGTTTTCTATACTATATTGCTTTGATTTTTGCCATTGATATTGAAGCGAAAAAGCAAGGCCTAAAAGGCATCAGCAAAGAGAATATCCCGGATGTCGTCCAAATCCTGAAGGAACGCGGGGTTCTCCTTATCCCAATTATCGTTGTTATCACCACACTCTTAATGGGAAAAACAGCCCTGTTTGCCGGATTTGCCGGGATCGGCGCGGTCATCATTGCGAGCTGGCTGGCAAAAGATAAATCTTCTAGGATCACGATCTCTAAAACTATTGAAGCTTTCATTGAAGGCGGAAGAGGAACGATTCAGGTCGGGATTGCCTGTGCCGCCATCGGAATCATCATCTGCGTTGTCACCATGACGGGAATTGGATCTACATTAGCTTATAATATTGTTGAATTAACGGGCGGTCAGCTTTGGCTGATTTTAATCGTCGTTATGCTCACTTGCATCGTTTTAAGTATGGGGCTTCCATCCACAGCACTTTACATCGTCGTTGCCGTTACAGCAGCTCCTGCCCTTGTAGAAGCTGGCGTTAACCCGATCGCGGCACACTTCTTTGTGTTCTGGTTTGGTGCATTGTCCAACATTACACCGCCTGTGGCATTGGCATCTTATACCGCAGCAGGACTGGCCGGCGCCAATGCGATGCAGACATCATGGGAAGCGCTTAGAATCTCACTGCCGGGCTTTATCATCCCGTTCATGATTGCCTATAATCCTATCATTCTGCTTCAGGCAGCAGAGGGAGAAACGATATCCATTTTATCGGTAGCGCTTGTGGTCATCACAAGCACACTGGGCATTTACGCCCTGGCAAGTTCACTTGGAAACTACCTGAATGCCAAGCTGACGATTGTTGAAAGAGTCCTAATGTTTGCAGGGGCTATAATGCTGATTAAACCTGGCATGATCACGGATATTGCCGGATTCGGGCTTTGCGTGTTTGCGATTCTCTTCCATATCATCAGAGTAAAGAAAAGCAGTTCAGTCGAAATCACCATATAAGGAGCTAACATCCATGAAAATCGAACGGAAAAAAATCTCGGCCCAGGTGCTGGATCAGCTGAAGGAAATGATAAAAGAAGGCAAGTTCCCGCCAAATGAGCCCATGCCATCCGAGAATGAACTGGCCAAACGATTTGGCGTCAGCCGTGCGCCTGTTCGAGAAGCATTGAGTGTGTTATCTGCCAGCGGAATCATTGAGTCCAGGCAAGGGGGCAGAAGCTTCGTTAAAGAGGTTAATATGGCAGACATGCTTGGTTCGTTAGCGATTGAATACATTCCCGTGGAACAGGTATTTGAGCTATTGGAAATGAGGATGGTTATGGAGACACAGGCAGCAGCAATTGCTGCCTTGCGTCGTGATGAGGACGACCTGAAAAATTTAAAAATGGCGCTTGATCAATTTGAAATCACACTGACGAACCCTGAAGCAGTTGGCGACCAGGCTGACGTAAATTTTCATAAACACCTGATTGCAGCAACGAAAAATCGCTTCATGATACAGGTAATGGAAAACATCGATGATCTGTACCGGAAAGCAATTGCGTTTTCCCTTCAGAAAAACGTGGGTCTTCCGGCAAAGCGCGAGCAGGTATTTCAGGAGCATATGAGCATTTTTACGGCTATAAAAGAACGGGATGAAGGAAAAGCAGCAAAGGCGATGCAAGTTCATCTTGAGAATGTGACAAATAAATTGAAGGTGAACGAAAGGGAAGGAAAGAAGGTGCCGTTGTGATCACCGAACAGATTGTTGAACGGCTTAAAAGCATCATGGGATCAGAAAAACGCATTCTGCTTGAAAAAGCGGACCTGGTTTCTTATTCATACGACGGCTCATTTGGAGCCTATATTCCAGAGATCATCCTGCAGCCGGTTTCGACAGAGGAAACGGCTGGCATTGTAAAGCTCGCCAATGAACTGAAAATTCCCGTCTATCCAAGAGGCAGGGGTACGAGTCTGAGCGGAGGTCCGCTCCCTGTCCACGGGGGGATGGTCCTTGATTTTTCCAGATGGACCCAAAAGCTGATCATTGACCCGGAGGATACCGTTGCGATTGTATCTCCAGGTGTTATTACTGCTGATATTGACCGTGAAGCACAGCGGCATGGGCTGATGTATCCGCCAGACCCAAGCAGCTCCCATGTTTCCACAATTGGAGGGAATCTCGCTGAAAATGCAGGCGGGCCACGCGGTTTAAAGTACGGGGTAACAAAGGATTACGTTCTGGGTCTGGAGATCGTCACGCCGGAAGGGGACATCATTCGGACGGGAGGACGGACGGTCAAAAACGTTACAGGCTATGACCTGACGAAGCTGATCGTTGGATCCGAGGGGACGCTCGGCATCATCACAGAGGCCATCCTTCAGCTGATTCCAAGACCCCAGGCCACTCAGACGATGATGGTTATTTTTGATGACATTATTGATGCCGGAAAAGCAATATCGGCGGTACTCACATCAGGCATCCTGCCATCCAAAATGGAAATCATGGACCAGGCTTCAATCCAGGCGGTGGAAGAGTTTCAGCCGATCGGGCTCCCGACAGATGTAGATGCCATTATCCTGATTGAGCTTGATGGCCATCCAATTGCCATCAGGGATGAAAGCGAGCAGGTGAAGCAGGTGTGCCTGGAAGTTGGGGCGAGAGAAGCCATCATTGCCAGGGATGAAGAATCTGCCGGGAATCTATGGAAAGCGAGAAAACTTGTTTCGCCGGCCATCGTCAGGAAAAAGCCAACGAAAATTTCCGAAGATGCCACCATTCCAAGAAGCAAGATACCTGAAATGTTTAGAAGGCTTCAGGAAATTAAAGCAAAATATGAAATCGACTTAGTCGTATTCGGCCATGCGGGTGATGGAAATCTGCATCCGAATATCATAACTGATAAGCAGGATAAAGAAGAAATGAAGCGCGTGGAAAAAGCGGTGGAGGAGATTTTTACGGCAGCGATTGAATTGGGAGGAACCCTCTCAGGCGAGCATGGAATCGGGACAATGAAGGCACCGTTTATGGAAATGGAGCTTGGTGAAGCAGGGCTGGACATGATGAAACGAATGAAAAAAGCTTGGGATCCAAACAACATTATGAATCCGGGCAAAATTTTTCCCGAGACAAAAGGACAGAGGCTGGTGTTAGTCCATGACTAGCCAGCTCGCCTATAAAGAAACGTTTGACTGTGTCCAATGCGGCTATTGTCTTCCTGCATGCCCCACTTACGCCAGTATGGGGAAAGAAAGGCACTCACCAAGGGGCCGGATCAATCTTGTGCAAATGGCGGCGGAAGGAAAAATAACCGTCGATGAAATTACCGAATCGCTGGAGCTCTGCCTTGGCTGCCGCGCCTGTGAGACGGCATGTCCAACCAATGTTCAATATGGCAAAATCCTCGAGTCTTTTAAGCAAGTAAAGAGGGCTGACGCACCAGCTCCTTTCATGGAGAACATGGCTCTGCAAAAAGCATTGCCCAATAAAAAGTTGCTCGCATCCATGAGAGCTTCACTTCGGGCCTATCAGAAAACAGGCATGGATTCGATCGCCCGCAAAAGCAAGGCGCTCAGCATTCTTCCAGAACAGCTTAGGGCTTTTGAAGAGATCGCTCCGGCTGTGGAAATGCCAAATAAACAGCTGAGAACAGGCATCCTTCTGCCAGAGCGCGAGCCGAAAGCCCGTGTTGCATTTTTTACAGGCTGTATTATGGATGTGTTTTTTGCCAAAATCAATGACCTTAGCATCAAGCTGCTTCAGCATGCCGGGTGCGAAGTCTCCGTAATCAAGGAACAGACCTGCTGCGGGGCGCTTCAGAATCATAGCGGAGATACGAGAACATCCAGGAAATTGGCGAAGGAAAATATTGCAGCTTTTGAAAAAGGGAACTTTGATTTTGTGGTTAATGCGATTGGCGGCTGCGGTGCGATGCTCGTTGAATATGATCACCTTCTCGCAGAAGACCCGGAATGGGCAGAGCGTGCCAGGGTGTTCGCACAAAAGAATAAAGATGTAAGTGTAATACTGAACAAACTCGGAATCAATTTCAGCCGGGAACTCTCAGGTGCTGTGACCTATCAGCCATCCTGCCATTTGTTAAATGTGCAGAAGGTGGCGGATGATCCCGTTCAGCTCCTCGAAAGCATACCAGGCATTACATATGTTCCGCTTCCGAAAGGGGATATGTGCTGCGGATCGGCCGGAATCTATAATATTGTTCACTATGAAGAGTCCATGGAAATACTCGACGCCAAAATGGAACATGTCCAAAAAATATCGCCTGATACCATCGTAACGTCCAACCCTGGCTGCCATCTGCAGATGTGCCTCGGGGTTAAACGCGAGGGGCTTGAAGACAAGGTGCGTGTGGTCCATATCATCGAATTACTGGCAGAAGCCTGCGGGATTAATCATAAATAAGAGAAAGGGTGGAGGATCATGTATGATTACATCATTATTGGCGGGGGCATTGTCGGCCTGTCAACAGGAATGGAGCTGCTGAACCGGTTTCCATCAGCAAAAGTGGCCATCCTGGAAAAAGAAAGCCACGTAGCGGCCCACCAGACGGGCCATAACAGCGGAGTCATCCATTCCGGAATCTATTATAAGCCTGGCAGCTATAAAGCCAGGCTTGCCAAAAAAGGCAGTGAGTCCATGACAGAATTTTGCCGGAAACATGGGCTTGAAGTGGATATCTGCGGGAAAGTCATTGTCGCGAGCGAAGATTTCGAGCTGCCGCTTTTGGACGATTTATATCAGCGCGGGCTGGACAACGGCCTTGGAATACGCATGATTGACCAGTCGGAGCTGCATGAAATCGAGCCGCATGTGAACGGAAAAAAGGCCATCCATGTGCCAATGGCCGGAATTGTCAACTATAAGCAGGTTTCGGAAAAAATGGCGGAGATCATTACAGCAAAAGGCGGGGACATCCTGCTGAATCATAAAGTTTTGGCGATTGATGAAAATACTCAGGAAGTTATCGTTCAGACCAGCAGGGGAGAGATAAGGGGAGCTTACTATGTAAACTGCGGCGGCCTGCAGTCAGACCGGATTGCCAAGCTTGCCGGATTGAAGACGGATGTTAAAATCGTGCCATTCAGGGGCGAGTATTTCATGCTCAAGCCGGAGAAAAGCAGTCTCGTCAAAAATCTGATATACCCGGTGCCAAATCCCAACTTCCCGTTCCTTGGGGTCCATTTTACCCGCATGATTAACGGAGCTATTGATGTGGGTCCAAATGCCGTTCTAAGCTTTAAAAGGGAAGGCTATAAAAAGACAGACCTGAATGTGGCGGACCTGATGGAGGTTATGGCTTATAAAGGCTTCTGGAAGCTTGCAAAGAAATATATGAAAGAGGGAGTGGAAGAAATGATCCGCTCTGCATCCAAAGAGCTGTTCATGAAAAATGTCCAGAAGCTTATGCCGGACATTCAGAAGGGTGATATTGTACCCGGGCCTGCCGGTGTCAGAGCGCAGGCCTTGAAGGATGATGGTTCATTAGTCGATGACTTTTTCATTGTACCCAGCAAACGCTCCATCCATGTTTTAAATGCACCATCTCCGGCCGCGACGGCGTCCATAGAGATTGGAAAAGAGATCGTGAGGAAGATGGACGGAATGTTTAAGATGGAATCAGCTGTTTAATAAAAAAATGGAGAATAATTCAAATCCCCCTAAACCATAATATGGAAGAAGGGGGATTTTTATATGAAAGCCACAACTGTGATAAGGCTGATGCACCTGGTCATACCCTGGCTGACCATCGTTTTTCTGCCTAAAAAGTCATTCAATAAATTTTCAACCGTTTCGGTTTTTGCAGGTATTTTAGTGTTGATTTTAAGCACACTGGCCATACCGTTTAAATGGTGGACAGTGGAGGGTGGACACTTCAAGAAATTGCTTAATGATCTAACCTTCATAATGGGACCATTCTTTATTGGGACACTTTGGATCTTCCATTTCACCTTCGGCAGTTTCAAGAAGTACCTGGCAGTAAATGCCATCATGGATCTGCTGTTTGCATACCCGCTTAATTACTTGTATCAAAGGTTTAACTTGTACAAGCTCGTAAAATTTAAGCCCATACATATTTTCCTGTTCTTCACCTCTTACGCATGGATAATTTATGGGTACCAGGAATTCTTTCATAGGAATCACAGGTAAGAAAAAGCCGCTCCATCAAGGAACGGCTTTTCATCTGTTATCGCAGTCTAACGGGCAGTAAGACCCTCACTTCAAGACTTAGAGGAATCA
>NZ_NJQY01000004.1:40007-92163 GCF_010628845.1 Bacillus sp. 22-7
CTTAGCGACACTAGAACGCGACTAACAATCAGTGGGGATAAGGAAAACCCCCACTGATTGAAGTTTCACTTTATCAGCATTCTCCATTATGACACTCGACTCCGATCACCCGGAATCCATTTATGTCCAGTTCTTTCTTGATTTTATCTAAAGTTTCTTCAGTCGTATCCTTCGGCAATGTAAAGAGGATACGGCGGATCAGACTGACATGGAAGTTGGATGAATCCAATGAGATGACTCCCTGGATATCGCTGTACTTACTGATAATACTGCTTATCTTTTTCAATGTTCCCTGTGTGCCATAGCTGCCTACAGTCAGCGTATAGCTTCCGCGGTTCAGTCCCCACGCTTCCTCCAGCAGCTCCAGTACGGCCGCATGTGTCAGTAATCCGACAAAATGCCCCTGGTCATTTTCAACCGGAAGATAAGGATATCTCTTCAGCGTGAAAAAGGCTTTCATGAAGGAGTCATCCTCATCAATTATGGTCTGCTGGTCTTTAGCCAGTGCCGTAATCGGCTCATCCAAAGAATGATTCTCCTTGTATTCTAAAATATCAACCTTATAAATATTGCCGACAAACTTTGTATGTGCCGCATCCAGTATAGGGACACAGCGGTAGCCAGTTTCATTTAAAAACTGCAGTGCCTGTTGCAAATTAAAGGTTTCATCACAAAACCGGACATCTTTTTTCTCCACCATCTGATGGCGAATCAGCATACGAGCATCCTCCTTTACCCCATAACCTTCTCTATTCTATGCCGGTGCCTTTTCGGCAATGATAAGAAATTAAGTGAATCCCCCTCCGAAAACTTGTAAAATAAGAAAAAGCAATCATCATGAAAGGTGCTGAAAAGAACGTGGAAAGCATTACAGTTGTATCGCTGCTGGATGTAATTGGGGAGCTGTTTTCCGATGAGATTTCCATAGCGGTTTCCAATACGAGTGAATATATTTATTACAGGCCGAGCAAGCGCATCGATTTGAAAATCAGGCCGGGGGACATGGTAAAGGAAGGGACCATCGCCTATAAGGCTTTAGGGACACAGCAAAGGGTGTCGGAGTTCATAGACCGTGAAGTGTTCGGTGTTCCGTATCACGGCATGGCTGTGCCATTTTTGCATGAAGGGAAGCTTGAAGGCTGTGTAACGGCGATTTTCCCGGCTTTGACGGACGGCAAATCGGTTGTGACGATGAAAACGAATGATGGCTGGATTCCGATTCCTTTTTCCGAGGTTGTATGCCTGGAGGCAAAGGATAAGAAGACCTATGTACATACAGGCGGCCATTCAGGCACCCATAAATACTCGCTGCAGGATTTTGAGTATTCGCTGCCTAAGGACAGTTTCATCCGCTGCCACCGCTCATTCATTGTAAATGTTAATCATATCAAGGAAATCTTTCCTGATACCCATTCCACCTTTCTCCTCGTCATGAAAAATGGGGACCGGGTGCCTGTCAGCCAGTCCTATTCCAGCTATTTCAGGAAATTACTCGGTTTTTAGAAAATTCTTTCTGTTTCAGTGGTGAAATTCGCTGTTTTATCGGAATTTTCCGTAAGTTAATCGGAAAAATCCTGGCTCCCTCTTTATCCAGGTAAAATGATTACATATATCTTGATAAAGGGGATGAGCATCATGGAGAAACATTTAGAACGGATTCGCGATAGCCGCCTGCATGACCGGGTAGTTACACCTGAAGAAGCAGCATCCTGGATTCAGGATGGCATGACTCTGGGGCTAAGCGGCTTTACACGTGCAGGTGATGTGAAAGCGGTACCATTTGCGCTCGCAGACCGTGCCAAACATGAGAGTTTTAAAGTGAATGTCTACACGGGCGCTTCTTTGGGATCTGATGTGGATAAGCTTTTTGCGGAAGCAGGGATTTTGGGAAAAAGGCTGCCATTTCAGGCCGATCCGACCATGAGAAAAGGGATTAACCAGGGGGATTTTCTATTTGTCGATCAGCATTTATCCCACACGGCAGAGCTTATCCGCGCTAATGTCATGGATCCTATTGATTTCGCTATTTTGGAAGCGGTTTCTATCTCGGAGGACGGGCTGATCATTCCGTCTACTTCTATCGGAAACTCACTGTCTTTCGCTGAAAATGCGAGACATATTATTGTTGAAATCAATTTGGCCCAATCCACACAGCTGGAAGGATTGCATGATTTATATGAACCTGGCAGGCAGGGGGAGCGTAATCCGATCCCGCTGACGAAAGCGGACGACCGTATCGGCGCTCCAGGAATTAATGTGGATCTGGATAAGGTGAGGGGAATCGTATTCACGAATCAGCAGGACTCGCCTTCGACGATCGTGCCGCCGGATGAAGAAACCGCCATCATGGCACAGCATCTGCTTCAGTTTCTCCGCGGGGAAATTGCAGCAGGAAGGCTGACAAATAGCCTGGCACCGCTGCAGTCGGGGATTGGGTCTGTGGCGAATGCCGTGCTTCATGGAATGCTTGACTCTGAGTTTGAGAATCTGGAAGTCTATTCAGAAGTGCTTCAGGATGCCGTATTTGATTTGATGGATGCCGGAAAGGTGAACTTTGCTTCCTGCTGTTCTATCACATTATCAGATGAAAAGATGAAAGAGGTTTTCACGAACTTTGACCGGTACAGGGACCGCTTAATCATGCGTCCTCAGGAGATTTCCAACCATCCTGAAATCATCCGCCGCCTCGGCTTGATTTCGATCAATACAGCACTGGAGCTTGATATTTATGGAAACGTGAACTCCACCCATGTCCTTGGAACGAAAATGATGAATGGCATCGGCGGATCCGGCGATTTTGCCAGAAATGCGCGACTGGCGATCTTCGTGACGAAGTCTATTGCCAAAGACGGCAAGATTTCAAGCATCGTCCCATTCGTCTCCCATGTCGACCACACCGAGCATGATGTAGATGTCATTGTAACAGAACAGGGCTTTGCAGACCTGCGGGGGCTGGCTCCAAGACAGCGCGTGGAGTTGATCATCGAAAATTGCGCACACCCGCTGTACCGCGACCAGCTTCGCGGCTATTACCGGGAAGCTCTCACAAGAGGCGGCCAAACACCGCACGTACTGGAAAAGGCACTCTCCTGGCACACAGACTTTGCAAAGAATGGAACCATGCTGAAAGAAACAGCGGCAGCTGCTGCCCGTCAGTGAAGAGATGGTGACAGGCACCTATACCACTTCATCCAAGTGGTATAGGTACCTGTCACTTTTAATGTTACAATGATAGCTATACTAACAAAATGATTGGGTGAATTTATGAGTAATGCTATCAAATTAATCGCGGCTTCTAAATATATGAATAGTTTTAGGGAGGGCTATCCGCTTGTGACGGAGGAGTCGGTGCAGCGGATTCCGAATGGCATCAAAGAGGGTGCGGTCATTGAGCTGACTGACGAGAGCGGCCGGTTTATAGGTAAAGGATATTATGGAAAGCAGAATAAAGGCAGGGGCTGGATACTGTCGCGAAATCCTCAGGAAACCTTTGATGAAGCATTTTTTGCGAAGAAATTCCAAGAAGCGTTAAGGAGACGGGAAGCTCTATTCCGTGATCCCGATACAACCGCTTTTCGGGTTTTTAATGGAGAAGGAGACGGAATCGGAGGCATCACGATTGATTATTATGATGGCTTTTATGTGATCAGCTGGTACAGTGAAGGCATTTATACGTTCAGGGATACGGTGATTCAGGCATTCATGAACAGTGCTGATGTAAAAGGATTGTATGAAAAGAAACGGTTTGCTGTAAAAGGCACTTATATAGAGGACGATGATTTTGCGGCAGGAGAGCGGGCCTCTGTTCCGCTGATGGTGAAGGAGAATGGAATCAGCTTTCCCATTTATCTGAATGATGGCGCCATGGTAGGTGTATTCCTTGATCAGAGGCATGTCCGGAAGACGATCAGGGACAAGTATGCAAAAGGAAAAACGGTCCTGAATACGTTCTCTTATACAGGCGCTTTTTCAGCTGCTGCCGCATTAGGGGGGGCAGTGAAAACAACCAGTGTCGACCTTGCCAACCGCAGCAAAAGCAAAACCATTGAAATGTTCAGCGTCAACGGCATTGATTTTGAGGCACAGGATATCATTGTGGAAGATGTGTTCAACTACTTCAAATATGCTGTCCGGAAGCAGCTGACATTTGATATGGTCATCCTGGACCCTCCAAGCTTTGCCCGTTCCAAAAAGCATACTTTCAGCGCCAGAAAAGATTATCCGGAATTGCTTGCGCAGGCCATTCAGATTACAGAAAAAAACGGAATCATTGTGGCCTCATCCAACTGCAGCACATTCAACATGAAAAAATTCAAAGACTTTATCAAAAAAGCATTCGCACAGACTGGGGACCGCTACAAAATTCTTGAGGAATTCACCCTTCCTGAAGACTTCCGCACCATTAAGGAATTCAAAGAAGGAGACTACCTTAAGGTAGCATTCATACAGAAGCTGTAAAAAAGGGGTGACAGGCACCTATACCACTTCAGCCAACTGGTATTGGTGCCTGTCACCTTTTCATTCATATTTACCCCGCAGTTCCTTCATCTCTTCCACCAGATTCTTCCCGATATCCTGTGAAAAGTCTTCATAGATGGGATCCAGCACAGCTTGCCATTCCTGTTTTTCTTCCGGTGTAAGTTCATGAATCTGAATGGAGGAATTCTGCCTGATTTTTTCAAGCAAATCTTCGTTCATGTCAAAAGCCATCCGGCTGTTCCATTCAGTTGTTTCTTCCATTGCCTCAAGCAGAATCTTCTTTGTTTCCTCACTCTGCTCATTCCAGACCTTCCCGCTCATCATCACCGCATATCCCAGATAGCCATGATTGCTGATTGTCATATGCTTTTGCAGGTTATAAAATTTCTTAGAGTAGATATTGGAAACTGTGTTTTCTTCTCCATCCACTTCACCTTCTTCCAGCAGCTTGTATGTGGAATTGAAGGAATCCTGAATAGCCTTTGCCTTCAGGCGGCTGAATTGGGCCGATATCACATCACTTTGCATGATACGGAAGGATTGCCCTTTCAGATCCTCGGGTTTTTGAATGGGCCCTTTATTCGTGGTGAGCTGCTTAAATCCATTTGGCCAGTGGGCGAGCCCTTTAATGCCGTCCCCCTGAAGAGAATCCAGCAGCTGCTCACCGATATCCCCATTCAGGCCTTCCAGAGCCGCTTTGCGCGATGGGAAGGCAAAAGGCAAATCCAGCACAGCCCACTTTGGGGAAAGCATCCCAAGCTTAGAGGTGGAAGGGGCAATAAAGTGAACCTGTCCTTCCTTAAGCGCATTAATTTCTTCAATATCAGAATAGAGGCTGCCGTTTGGGAACACTTCTATTTTTATATGGCCATCCGATTTTTCGGCGACAAGCTCTGCAAACCTTTGAGCGGCAAGGCCCTTCGGCGTATTTTCAGCTACCACATGGCTGAATTTGAAGACAATTTGATCCTTAAGCCCTTCCTGGTCATCATCGTAGGGAATCTCTTCCACCGGAAAAAAGCTTCGATAGCCAAAGAAGGCAGCCAGCAGCAAAACCATGCCGGCAAGGAGAACATAGCTTTTCATTTGAATCCTCCTTTTTAAAACTATTAATGTTATCATACTTACAAGAATTCTATCCGTAAAGACAGAAGGGAGGGACCCTTTGTGAATCAGCTGCCCATCCGCTGGAAGATTACCATATTGTCTTATGCAGTCGTTATTTTTTCTTTATTGATTGGCGGAATGGTCGTGATTGCAAACATCCAGGAGCAGGAAGAAAAAGAACTGAGGATACGCTCGATGAATACGGCCAGAACGGTGGCAGAGCTGTCAGATGTGAAAAAAGGAATCCTGCAGCCGCAGGGCTGGAAGACGGTTAACAAAGTTGCTGAGGAAATCCGGATTATCAATGAAACCGACTATATCGTTATCATGAATATGGAGCGTATCCGCTATTCCCATCCGGTTCGGGAGCTGATCGGCAGGCCTTCATCAGGTGAGGATGAGAAACCTGCTTTTGCCGAGCATATCTATTTTTCCAAGGCTGAGGGAGACGTCGGCACCTTTATACGCGCATTCATACCGATTAAAGATGAAAGCCTCAATCAAATCGGTGTGGTTGTTGTCGGCAATAAGATCCCTTCGATTACGGAGATTATCACAGATCTGGCAAATGAGATCAGCATCATTGTGCTTTTGACGCTCATATTTGGACTGATCGGTTCTTTAATGCTCGCCAATCATATTAAAAAGCAGATGTTCCAGCTGGAGCCCCATGAAATCAAACGGATGCTGGAGGAAAGGACAGCCACTTTCCACTCGATCAATGAAGGCGTAATTGCAATCGATAACCAGGAAAACATTACGATTTTCAATGAAAAGGCAAAGAAAATTTTTAATGTATCAGGCAAAGTCGCAGGCAAAAAAATCAGAGACGTGCTAAAAGACACAAGGCTTCCGGAAATTGTAGAAAGTAATCGAGCCGTCTATAATGAACAGATCATTGTAAGCGGCAAGGTCATCCTGAGCACCAGAATTCCCATCCGGAAAGACAATGAGAAGATCGGAGCTGTGGCCATCTTCCAGGACCGCACGGAAGTTACGAAGCTTGCAGAAGAGCTGACCGGTGTAAAAAGCTTTGTTGAGGCGCTCAGGGTGCAGAACCATGAACATATGAACAAGCTTCACACCATTGCGGGATTGATTCAGCTCGGGAAAGCTGACAAAGCACTCCAGCTGACGTTTGATGCATCTGAAGAGCAGGAAAACCTCTCGAATTTCCTCAGCGATAAAATCAGGAACGATGCCATTGCAGGGCTTTTATTAAGCAAAGTAAGGCGTGGAAAGGAATTGGGCATCTCGGTGGTCATCGATCCAAAGAGCAGCCTAGAGGAGTTCCCGGAGCGGCTGGATCATCATGATTTTGTTCTGCTTCTGGGGAATCTGATTGAAAATGCTTTCGGTGCCTTTGAGCATAGTGACCGGGAAGATCGAAAAATTGACATCAGCATTGAACAGACCGTGGAGATTTGTGCGGTGCTGGTGGAAGATAACGGCAGCGGGATAGAGGAAGCGATATTGCCGAAAATATATGAAAAAGGATTTACCGCCAATAAATCTGGCGGGACAGGCTACGGGCTTTACCTTGTCAAACAAATTGCAGAAAAAGGCGGGGGAGCGATCGAGGTTTCAACACACAGGGATGAAGGAACCTCTTTTACAATCGTTTTTCCGATGGAAGCGGAGGGAGAAACATATGGCGGTTAAAGAAGAAATCAGTGTGCTGCTGATTGAAGATGATCCAATGGTCCAGGAAGTGAATAAGGAATTTATTGCAAGTGTGCCCGGATTTACGATCATCGCTGCGGCCGGGAATGGGGAGGAAGGCATTGCCCTGGCGAAAGAGCTGCAGCCTGACCTTGTGATTTTGGATATTTTCATGCCGAAAAAAAATGGAATCCAAACCCTGCAGGAATTCCGGAAGCAAAACCTTGTTTCTGATGTCATTGTCGTATCCGCCGCAAAGGATAAGGAAACCATTAAGCTGATGCTTCAAAACGGCGCCAGGGATTATATTATCAAGCCCTTTAAGCTGAACAGGATTCAGCAGGCCCTCGAAAAATACCGCCATTACAGGGAAAGCCTGAAGGAAGCGGGCACTCTGTCACAGGAGCAGCTCGATGCTCTGCTTTATGCCAAGCAGGCGAAGAAAGAAGAAAACGTATTGCCTAAAGGGCTGAATGAATTCACTTTAAATGAAATTACCGTATTTATGAAACAGCAGACCGAACCCCGCTCTGCCGAAGAAGTTGCGAACGGCATCGGCATTGCCAGAGTCACCGCCCGCCGCTATCTTGATTATCTTGAAAAAAGCGGTGCGATCCGGCTGGATGTGCAGTACGGAGGCGTGGGCAGACCTGTGAATCGGTATGTCATCGTTTAGCTGCATTCCCGGAGACCAAAATGAACAAAACATCCGTTATGACCATAAACTTCTCTCTTTTATCTGAAAACGCTATCATTTCTAATAGAACGAATAGTTAGAAAAAGGGAGCTGAGATAAGAGTGAAGAAGCAGCGGATTTATAAGAATCTAACCTTTCAGGTGTTAACGGCTATTTTTATCGGTGTTATGGTCGGGCTGATTTGGCCGGAAGTCGGAAAAGAAATGAAGCCGGTCGGCGACACCTTTATCAACGCAGTCAAAATGGTCATCGCCCCAATTATTTTCCTGACCATCGTCCTTGGAATCGCTAAAATGGGCGATATGAAAAAAGTCGGCAAAGTGGGCGGAAAAGCGTTCATCTATTTTGAGGTGGTTACTACACTTGCTTTAATGATCGGTCTGATCGTCGTTAATGTCATTAAACCAGGTGCAGGCCTGAACTTTAATGAATTGGAAAAAGGAGATGTTTCACAGTACACAGCCAATGGCGGAGAGGGCATCAATTGGATTGAGTTTGTGACACATATTGTTCCTTCCAACATGGTAGATGCCTTTGCAAAAGGAGATATCCTGCAGGTATTATTCTTTTCTGTTCTATTTGGTGTCGGTTTGGCGGCTCTTGGGGACAAAGGCAAAATCGTCATTGAGTTTTTGGATAAGCTATCATTAGTTTTCTTTAAAATTATCGGCTATGTCATGAAGGCAGCTCCGCTTGGTGCTTTTGGCGCGATGGCCTATACAATTGGCCATTTCGGACTGGCATCACTTGTTCCGCTTGGCAAACTGATGATTTCCGTGTACGTGACAATGTTCTTATTTATCTTTGTTGTGCTAAATATTATCTGCAAAATGTACGGATTCAGCTTATGGAATTATCTAAAGTTTATCAAAGATGAAATACTAATCGTATTAGGGACAAGTTCTTCAGAATCAGTGCTTCCGAGAATGATGGATAAAATGGAGCGCATCGGCTGCTCCAAATCGGTTGTGGGTCTGGTCATTCCAACAGGTTACTCTTTTAACCTGGATGGTACATCCATCTATCTGTCCATGGCGGTTGTATTCCTTGCACAAGTGTTCGGAGTAGATCTGACAATAGGCCAGCAGGTTACCATTCTATTAGTGCTCATGCTGACTTCAAAAGGTGCCGCGGGTGTAACAGGCAGCGGATTTATCGTATTGGCATCGACGCTTGCCGCCCTTCAGGTTATTCCTCTTGAAGGATTGGCGCTTCTTCTTGGCGTAGACCGCTTCATGAGTGAAGGAAGAGCAATCGTGAACCTGATCGGAAACGGAATCGCAACAATGGTTGTAGCAAAGAGTGAAAATGAATTTGATGAAAATAAGGCTAAGAAAGCCATCAGTGAAATGAAATTAATGAAGCAGGAACAGCAAAAGCAGGCAGTATAAATGGAAAGGCCATTCCGATAAGAGGGATGGCTTTTTCTCATTTATTGTCGAAAATCCTACTGAGCAGACGACAATTTCTGCAGCTATTTCCCGGGAAAAATTCAGATATGTAAGTACTTCTTGTTATTTCAATCAAACGTTTGATTGAAAAGTAAATTGTTGAATAAACGCGAAAGGTAAACATAATTTAGAAAGTTACAAAAAATATATGGTATGATTATTTTTAAAAAGTGACAGGCACCTATACCACTTGGACCAACTGGTATAGGTGCCTGTCACCGGAAAGAAGGTTCACATCGTGAAGCGCTTAAAGGTTCATTATGCGTGGATAATTTTAGTCCTGACGTTTTTGGCTTTGCTTGCCGCGCAGGGTGTCCGATTGTCGTTCGGCGCGTTTATGGCGCCATGGGAGCATGAGTTTTCCGCAAATCGCAGTGTTATATCGTTTATAGCCTTTGTCAGCTATATTGTTTTTGCCATTTCACAGCCGTATGTCGGACGGCTGATTGATAAATACGGCATCCGTTATATTCTGTCCTTCAGTATACTGGTTATTGGCTTTTCAACAATTCTGACCTTTTTTACCGCCAATCCCGTCCAGCTGATGATTATCTACGGTGTGATTGCCTCCGTTGGCTTTGGCGGTGCATCCAATGTAGCAGGAACGATGGCAGTGGCGACCTGGTTTGCCGATAAAAAGGGTATGGCAATGGGACTGATGTCTGCAGGCACAGCCGCAGGACAGCTTATTCTCGTCCCGCTGTCCTTATTCCTGATTGATCTGCTGGGCTGGAAGACAACCGTACTTGTGCTCGGCTTCTTTTTGATTGTAATCATTTTCCCGCTGCTTTTGCTCTTTATCCGCTCGAACCCGGCAGATCTCCAAATCGATGCTTATGGGGCAAACGTGAGTGACAGTCAAAAGGGGAGGCAGGGAAAAAAGGAAGCACCAAAAGGAACGCTTTCCATATTTCAGCTCTTAAAGCGGAAAGAATTCCTATTTCTCATGCTCCCGTTTTTCGTGTGCGGAATCACCACTACTGGCCTGATGGATACTCATCTGATTCCCTTTGCCCAGTATTGCGGATTTTCGCCTGGTGTAACGGGAGCTGCTGTCAGCCTGCTGGCCGGCTTTAATATTCTTGGAACTGTCATTTCGGGGTTCCTCGCAGACAAATGGAATTGCAGAAAAATCCTTGCCTTTCTCTATGGAGTACGGGCGTTAACCATTGTTCTTCTGCTCATCATCGTAAATGATGCGTCATTGTTTGGCTTTTTCGTCACTCAGTCCCATCTGCTCATTCTGTTTGCCATCAGCTTTGGGATTGTCAATTTTGCCACCGTCGCACCAACCATGAAACTGGCTGCAGAATATTTCAAACATCTGTCCGCAGGAGCCGTAATCGGCTGGATTTATTTGAGCCATCAGCTGGGTTCAGCTCTCGGTTCATTCGTTCCTGGTGTATTATTTGATCTGACAGGCAGCTATGACAGCTCTTTCATTGCATCCATCATTCTTCTGGTATTCGCCTCAGTCTTTAGCATAATGCTTCCAAGGCAGGGGGCAGACTATCAGTATGCAAACAGCAGGAATTTGGCGGAAAATAGGTAGGAGCTTAAAAATGACACTTTATTTCTCTTCGGTTAAAATAAAAATATTGAAATAACAGTTGGGTTAGGGGAGACGGGGCATGCATCGTAATCATGATCTATATCAATTTTTCCTTGAGAAAACATGGGACTTAACAGAAGAATGGTATAAAAATGTGAACAAAGAAGAAAGCGGCGGGATTTATACCTCGGAAGACCCCGCTGTAATTGAAAAAGTCAAAAAGCAAAATTATGAATTCCACAAGCAGTTCTCCGAAGTCTTCAATAAAGAAGAAGAAGCGTTCTTTAATGATTTGGAAGTCTGGATTGTCAAAGTGGCGCAGGATGATGAACATCTCCGCACACCTCTTGAGATGATCCTCAAGGAGTTCTTTAACACTCAGGAACAGTATTTAAACCTGCTTGAGCAGTTCCTTGAAACCAATCAGGGCCAATATGATGACAAGCAAATCGTCTTATGGCGCAGGATGATCATCAGAACCATTGGGGAAGTAGTTACCTGGTTCACGGAAGAGTATAATAACCATTCCCAGAAGAGGCTGCAGGCTCAGCAGGCTTTAATCCTTGAGCTCAGCTCCCCGGTCATCTCATTGACAGAAGATATCGCACTTCTGCCGCTTGTCGGGGATATTGATACAGCACGAGCGAAAATCATGCTTGAAAATACACTTCAGCAATGCAATAAATTAGGCGTCAACCAGCTGTTCCTTGACCTTTCAGGCGTAGTCATGATCGATACAATGGTAGCCCATCAGCTATTCCAGCTGATTGAAGCTCTAAGCCTGATCGGTGTAAAGACTACAATCTCCGGCTTAAGACCGGAAATTGCCCAGACAGCAGTACAGCTCGGACTGTCTTTTGATCACGTCAGCATCAAATCCACGCTATCTAGTGCCATTAAATCAGCGAATATCATAGCAGGGTAATAAAAAACACGATGAAGACAGTTTTCATCGTGTTTTTGCATCTATTCCAATCCTTTAATGCTCATTTCCTTCACAGGCAGGAATGCCTCACCTGTATCCAGATAGTTAACGCTGACCTGATCACCTTCCTGCAGATAAATGGCCATCGGCACGGTTTCGGATGAAACCACATAGCTTTGCCGGTTGTCCAGAAGGAATGATACGACCGTGAAATCACCGGATTTCTCCTTGTACACCCGCACCACAGTGCCGCCTATCTGTTTTTCCTCTGCTTTCGAGCTACCGTCTACTGTGCCTCCGCCCCGCTGCAATGCAGTTTTATACAAACGCAATGCTTCATTTGGCGTCGTTCCATAAGCGGAAATTTCCGGATTGGCAGCTGATACAATGAAGTAGTTCTGCAGGAATCCGTTGGCATCAAGCACAGGCGTCAGCCAGCTCGCTTCCCCGTAGAAGTTATACAGAACAGGCATTTCCCCGCTCCATTTCTTCTCGATGAATTTTTTCTCGATAATCTGGAGGGCACCCTGCGAATCCATATAAGATTCCTCAAGATTGCCTGTAAAGAAGGTGGCTTTGCCCGTCCTTGAATTTGTCAGAGAATAGCCCAGCATCGAATCGACGCCTTCTTTTGGACTTGTAAAATCAGTGAAGTAGTACATGTCGCCATTTTCATCAAAAATTGGACTCACATTGGCTTCTGTTCCCTCATCCGATGGAATCCTTACATCTGACTTTCCGAATTTGCTGTTCCAGAAGCCATGGACGTAATTTCCGAAATAGCTGTTCTGCAGGCTGACCGTTTCAGGGGAAACTGCTCCATCAATAAAGGCCGGCACATCCGCAAGTTTATAAGACTTCGTCTGTCCGCTCAGCGGGTCAACCATGACCACTCCTTTAACGTCAAAGCCATTTCTCGCCGAAATAAATTCTCCATACGAACGGATATAAAATGGTTTTCCGTCGTCATCCACTTCCAGCTGAACATCTCCGTAAAAGATGGCCTGCGGATACTGCATCCGGATATGGCGCTCTATATTTTTATTAAAATAAGAAGATGGTGTGTACACCATATCGCTCTTCACGAATTTTGGATTAGCTGAGGAATCAGTCGCGCTAATTGTAAAATAGCCTGGTGTCTTATCCCCATTCCACCATTTGAAAAAGCCCGAAAACTCTACAGGCGCAATATAAACATACTCTCCATTGACTTTCTGGATCTGCAGGCTGCCAAGTTCATAATAACTCGTGTTCGGAACCTGCCCGAAAGCCTTCTTCATCTTATTGCGCGCAAACTTCGGCGGAACGCTCGCCGGTGTTTCTTTTTCATCAAATGTTTCAATCTCCGTTTTTTCCTTCATTTTGGCACTTTCATACTTATCGTCCGCATTAAACAGGAAAGCTGTCAGAAAGAAAGCCCCTGCAGCTAAACTAAGGACAAACACACCCGTTTTGATCATACGCTCTCGGCCAGTCGCAAAAACAGCCCCGATTACAGAAGCGATAACCGCGAACAGCCACAAACTGGTTAAGTTCCGGTCCAGATTGGTGAAATAGTACACGGCAAAAACAAGCAGTACAGATACAGCGGCGGTGGCGGCCATAATTCCGGTTCCCAGTTTCCTGCCTTCCTTTTCCTTCGCCTTCGGTTTATAGCTGAACGGAATCAGCAGGATCGAAATCGCCAGTCCGGCAATCAGTGAAAAAATAAAAATATTTCCCATTATGAATCTCTCCTAAAATAAGTTCGTTAGTATCTAATACGGGTGGCATGCAAAAAAGTTTCAAAAAGAAAAAACTACCACTTTAAGTTCTTATTAGTGTAAAATTACACTGTGATGAAAATAGGAGTGTCAAATACATGAAAAAATTACTGTTAATTATAGCGGGCTTGTTATTTCTGACTTCACCCGCCCTTTTTCTTTATGTATTGAATAATGGAAATCCGATCATGAACAAGTGGATAACACTTGAAGTGAAGGCGCATCTGGATGTAACAGGCTATAGCAAAAGTGATTTTCAAAAGCACAGCTATAACATACCTAAGGTGGACATCAATCATGACTTCTACCATACCCACTATTATGTCATTTTCAAGGATGAACCGAACATCATTTATTACTATGGTAAAAAGAAGTGGTTTGGAGATGTCGTTCAGTTTTGTGAAAAAGAGGACGCTGCCACATATGAGTTTGTAACGGAGAATACGGAACATAACGAAGAAGCCTGTATCTCGATGCTGGATAATCGTTAAAAGAAAGAGGAATCTTCCGCCCCGAGCCAGAATAGGATTAGCATTGCCTTACTAAGGAGTTTTTTTATGATCAAATATGAATTGGCTATACCGGATCAGGCTCAGTTGTTTCAGTTATATGAAAATGACGGCTGGAATGACTTCTTGAAGCTGACTGAGGTTTTCACATTAAGCTTAAAGTATAAGTCCTCAGTCTAAAGCTGTAGCCGCTTTCAGCCGAAACGGCGATTTAACTGAACGTTTCCAATAGTAAACTGGTTAATATAACCAATATGAGAAACGGAGGCAATATCTATGGAAAAACATATATGCAAAACGTGCGGAACGCAATTTCCACCATGCGATCATCAGCCTGAAAGCTGCCCGATCTGCATGGAAGAGCGCCAGTATGTTAGACCCGGCGGCCAGGAGTGGACTACTTTACATGAAATGACGGAAAGCCAAAATTATATGAATGAAATAAAGCAGGAGGAAGCCAATCTTTACAGCTTGAAAACAGCTCCGGAATTTGCCATCGGCCAGACAGCCTATCTTATTCAGCAAAACGGTTTTAATCTGATGTGGGATTGCATCACCTACCTGGATGAGTGCACGATTGAAGCCATAAAAGAACTGGGCGGTATTAGCGCGATTGCACTGTCCCATCCTCACTATTATTCAGCACAAGTTGAATGGGCGGAAGCATTTAATGCGCCGATCTATATCCATGAAGACGACAGGGAGTGGGTAATTAGGGAAAGTGACCACATCATTTTCTGGAGCGGAGAAAGTTTTAAAATTCTTGATGGCCTGGTCATCCACCGCCTCGGCGGCCATTTTAAAGGCGGTGCTGTCCTTCATTGGGAAAAGGGGAATGGGGGCAAAGGCGTCATGCTTACCGGCGACATCATTCAGGTCGTTGCGGACAGGGAATGGGTCAGCTTCATGTACAGCTATCCGAACCTCATTCCGCTTCCCGCTGAAACGGTTGAAAGGATGGCCGGCAAAATCAAACCGCTGTCATTTGACCGGATTTACAATGCGTTTCACAGAGTGGTAGAAAAAGAGGCAGACCTTGCAGTGCAGCGGTCAGCCGAACGGTATGTTAAAGCAATCAGGGGCGAGCTTTTTCAGACCTGAAGTTGGCTCTTTATATGAAAATTTAGTAAAATAAGGGAATAGAATGGGAGGGAACGAGATGTTAAAGAAACCTGGATTGGATGAGTATGCACCGTATTATAAGAAATATGTCAGCTCTGTACCGGAAGGGGATCTTCTGCAGATCCTTGATGAACAAATGAAGGAGACAATCAATCTGGTCAAAGATCTGAATGAAGATCAGGCGCATTTCCGCTATGCTCCGGAAAAATGGACGGTTAAGGAAGTGATCGGCCATATTACAGATACTGAACGCATCATGAGCTACCGCCTGCTTTGCATTGGAAGAGGGGAGATGGCTGAGCTGCCGGGCTATGATGATAACCAGTATGTAAAGAATGGCAAATTCAACCGCTTCAGCATTGGGGAGCTTTCAGCACAGCTGTCCCAGGTTCGCCAAAATACGATTTCTTTACTGAAAAGCCTGGATGATGAAGCACTGCTTGGGCGAGGAAATGCGAACGGCACTGGGGTAACTGCCCGGGCCATTGCCTATATCATTGCCGGACATGAACTTCACCACCGCACCTTAATCAAAGACCGGTATCTGGGTGCTGAAAGCTTTGGAGGAGCACATGAATAAGCATGAAATAGCGAGCTGGCTCAAGTCTCTTCTGATTGCCTTTGGAATTGCACTGGTCATCAGGGTCTTTCTTTTTTCACCCTACTATGTGGAAGGAGCCTCCATGGATCCGACCCTTCATGACGAGGAAAAAATCTTTGTTAATAAATTTGAAGAACTGAACAGAGGCGATATTGTCATCATCAGGGGCGATGAAAAGAACTATGTAAAGAGATTAATAGGCTTTCCTGGCGATGAACTGGAAATGAAGAATGACCAGCTGTATATTAACGGCCAGCAATGGAATGAAGACTACCTTGACGAAAATCGCGAAGCAGCAGATGGAATTGTCAGCAAACTGACCGGTGACTTCGGCCCTCTCACGGTTCCGAGTAATCACTATTACGTTATGGGGGACAACCGCCTTGTCAGCCTGGACAGCCGAAATGGGCTCGGTTTTATTGAGAAAGAGCGCATCATCGGCGTCAGTGAATTTGTCTGGTATCCTTTTACAAGCATGAGAAAAGTAGATTAGATAGGGAGCAAAGACCGCTCTTTTACTTAGATAAGGCAACTCATAACAATCTATTCAAAAGAAAGGATGTTTTTACATATGACAAGAATCGGATTAATCCGGCACGGAATCACACCCTGGAATAAGGAGGGACGGGCACAGGGAAGCTCGGATATTCCCCTTCATGAAGAAGGTTTGGCTGAGGCAGAACGCCTGGCCGAACGAGTTAACGGCGAAAAATGGGATGTTATTTACTCCAGTAATCTCTTAAGGGCAAAGCAGACGGCAGTAGCAATCCAGGAGAAAATCGGCTCCATTCCCCTTCACCTCGATCCGAGGATTAGAGAAGTAGGCGGCGGGATGATTGAAGGCACAACCGAAGCCGAACGCCTTGAAAAATGGGGCAAGAATTGGCGTGAAATGGACCTTGGTTTCGAGCCGAAAGAAAGTGTTATAAAAAGAGGGCTTGGTTTCCTGCAGGAGATTACAGAAAAGCATCCGGGTGAAAACGTGCTGATCGTAAGCCATGGCGCCTTTATTCGTCATCTGTTAAGAGAACTGGTTCCGCATACAGACCTTTCCACTCCGCCGAAGAACACTTCCATCACAGAACTGTTAATAAAAGAAAGCAAGTGGAACTGTGAGCTGTATAACTGCACGAAGCATCTGGAGGCGGAGCAGATCGAATCATAATGAAAGAGACAGGCGGAATCGCAGGCTTTTCCTGGGAGAAAAAATAAAAGCCTCCCCGAAACGGGAGGCATCTTCTAAATAAAGCTTACCTGTACATATTTTAATTTATTTTCTTTTTATCTTTACTTAAGATCGTCAGCTCATATGGGTCATTTCGAATATCCTCTGCTTTTTCATGTGTTTGTAAGAAGCTCTTGATTTCCTCTTCAATACGTTCTGCCAGCACCTTTGCATCCGGGTCATCTGCTTTCACGGATGTTTTCACCTTGATTTGCAGCGGGAGAGGATGGAAAGAGTATGAAAACCCCTTTACCTTGAATTCTTTGTTTTCCATCAAGCCGCTTGCGATGACGTGAATGACTCCGGCTTCATCCCATCGCTGTTCCTGTTCTCTGGCCTCCATATCAATCTGTCTAATGTCAAATTTGAACCCCTTTCCATATTCACTTGAAATGGAATTCAATAAACTATTAAGCTCGTCAGTCCTTTTTTCGGTCTTCGGAATAGCCACAAAAATATATTTCTCAATTTCATTAATCCTGGCCTGAACTGGGAAGGCCATCGTGTAATTATTCGCTTCAAGCGCTTTAATGATTTTTTGTTCCAGCTCCAGGCTGTCAGCTTGCTGCTTTTTCATTTCAGGGGTTTCTTCTGGTATCGTGTTATCATGTTTGTCCCTTTTTATTCTGATATCATACGCACCAAAGTTATGATCTTTTAATGAGTGACTGAAGGTTTTTTTTACATCTCCTTTAATGCTGTTTACATCCTCCTTTGTTCCTCCAAGCCAGACGGTTAACTCTTTATCAGGGATGGAGGCATCCATTCTTCTTAAGTCATAGCGATGCTTATTAGCAGTATCACTAATGACATCATATAAAGCATTTTTGTATTCTTCCTGTTTTATAAATACGCTGAAGTAAGGAATCTTGGCGGCAACCTTTGCCATTCCGGGAGAAAAATAAGCTGTCCCGATAAAAAGAATGAACAAAGCTGCTGCAGCTGTACCTGCGTAAGCCCATTTCTTTTTCCGGCTTATTCTTTCTTTCTTTTGAAAAGAATATGAGTTAGGTCTTACAGCTTTTAATACCTTTTCTTTCTGTCTATCCTCGAATCGAATTTGATTATCAGGGTATTTAAAATGATTGGTCATGTCTGTTCATCTCCCTTCTCTGAAAGAACGTCCTTTAAGGAATTTCTTGCCCGGTGAAGCCGCGTTTTGACTGTATTCATATTTATGCTCAGGAGGTCGGAAATTTCGCCAAGCGTTAGTTCTTCATAATAGTGAAGGATAATGACTTCACGCATTTTCAAAGGGAGCCTAAGAACTCTGCTATACAGATACTCCTTGTTTTCTATATGAAGCAGCTCAGTTTCAACAGAATCCATTCGGTCTGCAAGCAGGGATCCAATCCATTCTTTATAAAATAAATTTTTATAAGACCAGCTTTTTAAAACATCCTTGCATTTGTTGACAGTGATCCTGTAAAGCCAGGTTTTATAGGCAGCTTTCTTCTGAAAACCTTCAAGGTTCTGATAGCAGCTAATAAAAACTTCCTGAGATACGTCTTCAGCCAGCTGCTTTTGTTTTAAATAGGAGAAGGCAACCCTGATAACCATGTCCCCATATTTATCCATGAGCCAAATAAGCTTCTCTTCTTTGGACTCTGTATCGGATTGAATGGGCGGCCCTTGATTGTCTGTTATTTTTACCAGCATGTTTATGCTCCTTTCGTTGGTAACACTTAGACGAGGGGTACTGGCTGGAGGTTCCATAAAAACTGGAAAAAAGAAAAACAGCAGTGTTGCCCCTGCTGTTTTTTGTTAATCCTTATGTAGTTCCGATTTATAATTCGGAAAAGTAAAGCTGAAAACAGTTCCTTTATCGACTTCGCTTTTGACCCGGACATTACCATCCATGGCTCTTACAATACTGAATACGACCATCATTCCAAGGCCGGTCCCTTTGGAGCCTTTAGTAGAATAATAGGGTTCTCCCAGGCGCTGAAGCTGTTCGGGAGTCATGCCTACGCCGGTGTCTTTTATTTCGATGGTGATCTGGCTGCTGCTGTAGTGCGTTTCTATGTATAATTGCCCGCCGCGCGGCATGGCCTCGATTGAATTTTTAATTACATTCAAGAAACATTGGTGGAATTTTTGCCGATCCCCCTTAATCGATCCGAGGAGGGAAAAGTGGGCATTGACTTCGACGGAATTCTGGTTGGCTGTCGGCTTTAATATATTCAATACCTGCATGAGCTCTTTTTTTACATTGATCTCCTCGATCTTATCTAAGGATGGCTTGGAAAAGGTTAAATAGTTCTGGATGACCTGCTCCGCTGATTCCAGCTCAGCCTTCACAATGCTTAAATATTCCACCCTTTTTCGCGGTGGCAGCCGCTGCTCCTGCAAAAGCTGAACAAATCCGATAGCGGCTGTCAGGGGATTGCGTATTTCATGGGAGATGGCTGCACCCATTTGCTCGACAGCTTCAAGTTTTTCGGCCCGGACGAGATTCTCACGCATATCCAGATTCCTTTTAGTAAATTCAAATACATATGTAATCATAAAGACACCCAGTGGCGGAATCATCAAATAGGCAAACCAGGCATCGAACCGGTTTTGTGGCGGTGCGCTTATTTCCATTGCCATGACCGTCAGTACACTTAAAATTAGGGTAATGAAAACCGAAAAGCGAATCCTTTTTCGGGGCACCTGCTTCCAAAACCAGGGATAGAGCTTCCAAAGAATAATTCCCAGGGGCAAATATAAAAGAATATTAGAATAAAACCCAGGCTCTATTCCATAAAAACTTCTCATCAAGATCACAGTCCCGGCCAATGTGAGACCGAGCCCGGCATATAAACCGCCGATGATGACAGGTATCAATCGTAAATCAAAAAAATAATGGGGGCTTGTCTGAAAGGAAAACTGAAAGCATATCCAGATCATGAACAAAAGCCATACAAAAGAGCAGGCTTTGGAAAATCGGAATTTAGAACTTTTTTCCGCCCATACAAGCACAACAAACAAGATAACGATCAAGAGCGATAGATTAAAGAAAAGATGCTTTGTAATTTCCATCGTTTCACCTGCCTCTTCGTGAGGTTATAAGAAAATTCTATATTGTTTTACTATTTATGACAATACTCATTTGCTTTTTTTATATAATATTGTCAGAAAATACGAAATTGTGGAGGGTGGGACGAAGAATTCATGTAAAAAGATAAACTGTTACAACGGATTTGTATTTTTCATTTTAAAAAAATGTATCATTCTAATTTTTTAGAACGTATAATAAAATTAGAATATATGAATTAGAAAGGGTGAACCATCTTGGATTTAATCAAGAAAACGATGGAGATCAATCTTGAACAGCAGAAGCTGATATCCAGCCCGTTAAGGATTAAAATTATATATCTTCTCGCTAAAAGTCCCATGACAGCCAAACAGGTTGCCGAAGAGCTTGGGAAGTCTGCTGGAAGCATTCATTATCATATTCAGCAGCTTTATAAAGGCGGAATACTCGAGATTGAGGAGACGAAAGAAAACAGGGGAATTATCGAAAAGTATTACCGTTCAAAAGCGACCCAATTCAACTTGAAAGAAAGCGGACAGGAGAAAGGAGAAAGCTGCAGCACCATGGGAATAAACATCTCCCTCACAGAAGAAGAATTAAAGGGATTTCAGGACGATTTTTATGATTTGATGGTTAAATACATGGAAAAGAGCGTAAAGGGAGCTCTAAAGCGCAATTCTTATGAGGTTTCCTGCAGCTTCAAATTGCTTGATTCCGAGGAGGAAGAATAGATGGAAGCACAGATTAAAAGAAATATAACACTGTTTCTGGCAGGGAAATTGACAGCGGTGCTCGGTTCCTCCATTTACGGATTTGCCATTGGCTTATATATCCTTTCAGAAACAGGGTCCAGCCTGAATTTTGCCATAACCCTCATTCTTAGTGCACTGCCAAGAATCCTGCTTTCTCCTGTTGCGGGCGCACTCAGTGACAGATGGGACCGCAAAAAAATCATCATTATTTCCGATTTCGCCTGTGCCGTCTGGCTTATTGCCATTTTTCTTCTGTACCTTTTGGTCACACAGGAAATCTGGCTCCTTTACACAGCCACAGCCGTTTTAAGCATTTTGAATACTTTTTATTCAGCTGCAGTCACTTCAGCAATTTACAACATGGTCGGTCCTGATACTCTGCAAAAAGCAATGTCACTCAATCAGGCCGCAGCTTCATCATCCTCCATCTTGGGACCCGTTCTTGGGGGCGTCTTCTTTGGCATCTTTCATCTATCAGTCTTCATGCTTATTAACATCATCGCCTTCACAGTCTCCGGCATCACCAGTTTACTTATTCAATACAATCTATTTGCAGAAAAAAAAGAAAGACCAGAAGAAAATGGAATGATCTACGATCTGAAAATGGGTATTTCATATGTGAAAAATCAGCCGTTTATAAAAAATCTCATTATCATTAGCATCTGGCTGAACTTTTGGTTTGCGGTTTTTCCCGTTGCCATGCCTTATCTGGTTCTGACTGTGCGGGAAATGAGTTCACTCCAGCTGGGCATCATTGAAGGAGCCTTTTCCGTCGGGATGCTGATCATGTCGGTCGTTCTATCTGCCCGTCCCGAGGTAAAGAGAAAAGAAGTGACCATTTTTGGGGGCGTAATGGCCATGTCCCTTATCATTGCTCTGCTTGGCCTCCCGAATTTTCCTGGCCTAATGGGCATTTCAAACAGCATCATGTTTCCTTTTTTAATAGGTCTGGTCCTGCTGCTATCTTCAGTTATCATGGTAATCAACATTCCAGTAATGGTTCTGCTGCAAAAAGGCACGCCTGATGCCTATCGGGGCAGGGTCATGTCACTCCTTGAAACAGGAGCAAGTGCCATGACACCACTGGGCTTTATCTTTTTTGGATTTTTACTCGAAAAATTGCCTGTCTGGATCCTGATGGCTGCATCCGGCGGCAGTATTCTGGTGCTAATCCTGTATCATTTGCAAAAAAGAACCTTTATCCAGCTGCTGAGAGACGCGGATCAGCCTAAAACTGAGATTAGCCCACAAGCCTGAGAGAAAGCAGTTTTCTGCTGCTTTCTTTTATTTTGCCGTTTACCGCCTTCATTCTGGGGTATTTCAACTTATAGATACATAGATAACATCGTAACCCCGAAGCAATTGCTTCTTTATAAAAGGAGGAAGGACATTTGAAACAAGATCCGCAAAATAAAAGCGTAAATGAGCACAGCAAAGACAAGCAGCTTGAGGAGTTTCGCATGGATAACACAGGCAAGAAGCTGACAACGAACCAGGGGGTAAAGGTTTCGGAGGATGAGCATTCACTGAAAGCAGGTACCCGCGGACCGACGCTGATGGAGGACTTTCACTTTCGGGAAAAAATGACGCACTTTGACCATGAGCGCATCCCTGAACGGGTTGTTCATGCCCGCGGGTTTGGCGCACATGGCTATTTCCAGGTGTATGAATCCATGGCAGAATACACTAGGGCCAAGTTTCTGCAGGACCCATCTGTCAAGACCCCGGTCTTTGTGCGTTTCTCGACAGTTGCCGGCTCCCGCGGCTCGGCAGACTCTGTACGTGATGCCCGCGGCTTTGCCACCAAGTTTTACACGGAAGAAGGCAATTATGATTTAGTAGGAAATAATATTCCGGTGTTTTTCATCCAGGATGCCATCAAATTCCCGGATCTCGTTCATTCATTCAAGCCGGAGCCGCATAACGAAATGCCGCAGGCTTCAACGGCCCATGATACGTTCTGGGATTTTGCAGCCAACAATACGGAAACAGCCCATATGATCATGTGGACGATGTCAGACCGTGCCATTCCGCGCAGTTTCCGCATGATGGAGGGCTTTGGTGTTCACACGTTCCGATTTGTGAACGAGCAGGGGAAGGCGCGTTTTGTGAAATTTCACTGGAAGCCTGTTCTGGGCACGCATTCCCTGGTTTTTGACGAAGCCCAAAAGCTCGCCGGAAAGGATCCGGATTTCCACCGCCGTGATCTTTGGGAAGCCATCGAAATGGGGGACTACCCTGAATTTGAGCTCGGCGTTCAAATGATTGAGGAGGAAGATGAATTTTCCTTTGATTTTGATATCTTGGATGCAACAAAGCTCTGGCCGGAGGAAATGGTCCCGGTTAAGATCATCGGGAAAATGACCCTCAACCGTAATCAGGATAATGTATTTGCTGAAACAGAGCAGGTTGCCTTCCACCCGGGCCATGTCGTACCTGGCATTGATTTTTCAAATGACCCATTACTGCAGGGCCGCCTGTTTTCCTATACAGACACACAGCTGATCCGCCTAGGCGGTCCAAACTTCCATGAAATCCCGATCAACCGTCCTGTATGTCCATTCCACAATAATCAGTATGACGGCTATCATCGCATGACGATCAACAAAGGGCCGGTTGCTTATCATAAAAACTCGATGCAGAATAATGATCCAAGCCCTGCCACAGCAGAAGAGGGCGGCTATGTTCACTATCAGGAAAAGATCGAAGGGCGCAAAGTGCGCCAGCGCAGCGACAGCTTCAAAGACCATTACAGCCAGGCGAAATTGTTCTGGAACAGCATGTCTGAAGTGGAAAAACAGCATATGATCGAGGCGTTCCGCTTTGAAGTCGGAAAGGTTCAGAACAAAGATGTGAAGCAGCAGGTTGTAGACATGTTCAGCAACGTAGATAGCTTCCTGGCTGAGCAAATTGCCCTCGGAGTTGGCGCAAAAGTGCCGGATGCTGCGAATGAATCCAAAGTGACGCATTCTTCACCAGCATTAAGCCAAATGAACACAGCCAAATCACCTAAGACCCGAAAAGTCGCCATTCTTGCTGATAATGGCTTCAGCTATACTGAAGTCAATAGCGTAATGGAAGCTTTGAAAAGTGCCGGGATTATGCCTGAAATTGTCAGCAAAAACCTGGGTATGATCAAAGGAGACGGCGGAGAACTGGAAGTTATGAAAACATTCCTGACTTCACACTCCGTTATGTATGATGCCATCTATGTGGCAGGGGGAAAAGAAAGTGCCAAAGCTCTGAAAATGATGCCGCAGGCAAAGGAATTCGTCAGCGAAGCCTACAAGCATTTTAAAACCATTGCGTTTGGCGGTGAAGGAGCCGAACTGCTGCCTGCAGAAGCTTTAAACCTGCTGGGGCAATCCCAAACTCTTTCCGATATGGGAATCGTCGAAATCAAAAGCGGCGATGCTTCCTCCAGTGAGAATTTAATTAATAGCATTGCAATGCACCGTCATTGGGGCCGTGCCATATAAAATCAATGCCAGCTGCCCGTTATCGGGCGGCTGGTTTTTTTCTGATTCCTTGATAGAATAAGGACTGACCGTTAAATTTCAAAAGTGACCGAAATAATGCAGAAACTGACCGATAAAATTGAAAAGAAACCGATAAATTAAAATAATGACCGATAAAGCTGATGAAGTGACCGATAAACGGAAAATTGTTTGGCCGATAAATCTTTAATTATGGCCTGTAAATGCCCCACCTTGGCCGGCGAAACCACAAATAGGCCTGTATATCCCTCATTTCGGCCGGTATTTTCCTGATTCTGCCCCGGCCCGCCAGCATCCGAATCAAAGATTCCCCAATAAGCAGGATTCTCCGCCTATAATAAGAATTCTTTAATATCTGCCTGCCAAAACAAAGCAAAAAATGACAGGCAGCCAAAAAGAGATAAAGATAGGATATACATAAGGGAGTGATCAGTAATGTCATGGATTGAATCGCTGCAGAAGGCTATTGATTATATAGAGGAGCATTTGCTGGATGAGGATTTTTCAGTCCAGAGAGCTGCGGAGGCAGCGAACTCCTCCGTATTTCATTTTCAGCGCACGTTTGCCATTCTGACAGATATGCCGGCGGGAGAATATATCCGGGGCAGAAGATTAACGCTCGCCGCACAGGACCTGGTTTGTACAGACCTCAAAGTGATTGACCTCGCTTATAAATATGGCTATGACACTCCCGAAGCATTTACAAAGGCTTTCCGCAGACAGCATGGCATGATACCGACGGAAGCCAGAAATTTTTCCGGAAAGCTGAAATCATATAACCGCCTGGTGATCCAGGTGAGTCTGAAAGGGGCGGAACAAATGCAATATGCAATTGTCGAAAAAGAAGCTTTTCAAGTAGCGGGCATCAAAAAGGAGTTCTCTTTGGTCAATGAAGAAAATTTGGCCGGCATCCCGAAATTGTGGGATGAAGTAAACAGTAACGGCACCTCCGGTAAGCTATTCAAGCTGAATAATGGGGATATCAAAGGAATTCTAGGTGTGTGTGTGGATAACCGCAGCCAGAAGCCTGACAGCAGGGATTACTGGATTGCCGCAAGCTTCAAAGGTGATGAGCCTGACAGCTTCGAGTGCCTGGAAGTCCCGGCCTCCAAATGGGCGGTGTTTGAAGTACATGGCGCCATGCCGCATGCCATGCAAAACACCTGGAAAAAAATCTTTTCGGAATGGTTTCCATCAAGCGGCTATGAACATGCTGATGCACCTGAACTGGAGGTCTATACAGCAGGTGATGCGTCCAGTCCGGATTATTATTCAGAGATCTGGATTCCGGTAAAATAACCATCAAAAAATCTGCAGGTTTCTTCATCTACACCTTCTTCTTCGGGATCTTCCCAATACCAAGCTCCTTCGCTTCTTTCTGCAGAGCCTTGATTAGACTGAAGGTCATTAAAGCCATAATAACGGAAAAGGGAAGAGCTGCTGCAATCATCGTATTCTGCAGAGCTTGAAGCCCGCCGGAATAGAGCAGGACCAATGAAATGGCAGCAAGCAATATTCCCCACACAAATTTAATCTTGTTGCCGGGATGGTGTGAACCATTAGTCGTCATCATTCCCAGGACATAGGTGCCGGAGTCGGCAGAAGTAATAAAGAACGTGCAAATGAGCAAAATGGCGATGATCGAGAGGACTGTACCCATTGGAAGGTTGGAGAATACGCCAAATAGTGCCTCTTCAGTAGCCAATTCCGAGATTTTCGCTGTGCCTTGGTGCTCTTGCATAATGGCGGTTCCCCCAAATGTGGCAAACCAGATAAATCCAATTAGCGACGGAATAAGCAGGACCCCAAAGACAAATTCCCGGATGGTTCTTCCTTTGGAAACACGGGCAATGAAAATGCCAACGAACGGCGCCCAGGCAATCCACCAGGCCCAGTAAAAAATTGTCCAGCCATTAATCCATTCCCTGACCTCCGGATTCAGAGGGGCAATCCTGAGGCTCATGCCCGGCAAATATTGAAGATAGCTTCCAAGCGTATTGGTGAACAGATTCAGAATGAATAATGACGGTCCAAGAAAGAACGTCAGAATAAATAGAGCACCCGCAAGAATCATATTGGCATTACTCAAAATTTTAATGCCTTTTCCAAGACCGGACATGGCCGAAATAATAAACAGGACTGTAACAATAGCGACAATCACAAACTGTACGGTGAAATTAACAGGAAGGCCATATAGATATGACAATCCTCCGTTAATCTGCACAGCTCCAAACCCAAGTGTCGTGGCCACACCGATAACAGTTGCTACTACTGATAGAATATCAATGACTTTTCCTGTCACCCCCTGTGTACGGTCTCCCAATATGGGTTTTAAAGTGGCACTGATTAAACCAGGTTCCCCATGGCGGAAATTAAAATAAGCCAGCACAAGTGCGACAATTCCATATATGGCCCAGGCATGTATCCCCCAATGGAAGTACGTATATCTCATCGCATTCTTAATCGCCTCGTCCGTCCCTACTGCTCCGCCGGTAGGAGACCCCACTGCATAGTGATAAATCGGTTCTGCTGAACCCCAGAAAACCAGCCCGATTCCCATCCCAGCGCTGAACAGCATCGCAAACCAGGTAGGGCGGGTAAATTCCGGTTTATCATCCTGCTTCCCAAGCTTGATTCTTCCTAAAGGGCTGATTAAAAAATATAAACAAACAATGACAATAAACGAAACAAGAATCAAATAATACCACCCGAATTTATCGGTGATGAAGGTCTGTACATTTGCTGTCACACTCTCCAGTGAATCCGGGACAAAAACACCGAATAAAACAAGCAATAATAAAATGCCGACCGATATATAGAAAACCATTAAGCTTTTCTTCACATGCAATCCCCTTTCTTCTCATGCTGCTTCCTTTAGGATTAAATATATAGCCAGTAATTATGCGGCTGAAACATAAATTTGCAGGAAATTCCCATATGCTGACGAAATTCATAGGTATCTGGACAAGGAGGTAAGTGGATTTGCTGACATTATTCCGCTATAACTGGCAAGTGCGTGATGAGTGGTTTGAATGGTGCCGTCAGCTCTCAGCCGAAGAGCTGAAAGCCAGCCGGACTGGAGGAGTTGGAGGCATACTGGAAACCCTTTTTCATATCGCAGATGTAGAATACAGCTGGATTTGTGTGATACAGGGCAAGGAAGTGAAAGATCCCCTGTTTTCCGACTATGCTGAATTGGATAAAGTAATGGCACTTTCTGAGGAATACCGAAGGGGATTAGAACACTTTTTTCAGGAGGAATGGCCAGTTCCATACAATGAGTTTGTTACACCTCCATGGATGGAAAAGCAATATAAAAAGGGTGACATCTTAAACCATGTGATTGCCCATGAAATTCATCATATCGGACAGCTGTCAGTCTGGGCAAGGGACCTGAATCTCGCGCCTGTATCAGCCAATTTGATTGGAAGGAGATTAATTGAATATGATCAGACAACTAACTGAACAAGATCATGAAATGTGCTTCAGCCTTTTAAAACAGCAGCCGGCTGAGAATCTGTTCATTCTTGGAGATATTGAAGCATACGGCTATGTACAGGATTTTCAAAAGGTGTGGGGGAACTTTGGAGAAGACGGAAAATTAAAGGCTGTTTTATTAAAATATGAAGAAAATTTCATTCCATATGCAGCAGGAGACTTTGACGCCAAGGGATTTGCGGAGATAATGCTTGAGGACCCGAACTTTGGAATGATGTCCGGCCTGAAAGCTGTTACGGCGAAAATTGAACCTTATGTATCACACCGCATAAAAAGAAAGCGGGAAACCTATTATGCAAAATGCACAAAGTTAAATGCAGAAGGGGTTGAAGTATCAGCAGTGTGCAAGGCTGTTCCTGAAGATGCAGAACAGCTTGTTGAGCTTCTGAACAGCATTCCAGAATTCAGCGATTCCGCCATTACCGTTGAACGAAAAAGCAGGGTGTTAAAGGATGGCTCATCCCGTTCCTTTTTTATCAAAGAGGATGGTAAGATGGTCAGCACTGCTTCAACGACAGCTGAAAATTCCCTTTCAGCCATGGTTGTAGGTGTAGCAACAGACAGTGAATTCAAAAAGAAGGGATATGCTACTCAGTGCATGGTCAAGCTCTGCCGCCAGCTTCTTTCGGAAAATAAAGAGCTGTGCCTGTTTTATGATAACCCGGCAGCAGGCGCGATCTATAAACGCATCGGATTTGAAGATATAGGTTTTTGGATGATGTACACGATAGAGAAGAAAATGTCCTGATAATCCAGGGCATTTTTTTGTGGGAAAATTTCAAAAAAATTCGTCGAATAGGACATATATCACCGAATTAATTTTTAAGCTTCCATAAAATAGGGTTTGGGGAATTGTTGAATATTTTATGGGAGGGGTAGAAATGTATCAGCTTATCGCCATGTATGCGACTGTTTTCTTTGTTTTCCTGCTGGCGCTGGCTTTTGCGTTTGTTTACGGTGAATCCAAGCGCAGCGGTGAATATAGTGCCATTCAGGAAAAAGGATATAAAATAAGGAAATTCTATTTTCTCGGACTTATTGCAATAATGGCTTTTGCCACAATTATGACGCTTGGCAGGCTGCCGTATGACCGGAATCAGGCAGAAGCGGAAGGGTTTAGTGAAACGAAGGTAGTGAAGGTAACCGGAATCCAATATGCGTGGGAGATGAGCGAGGAAAGGTTCGAAGTTGGGGACACAGTTCAATTTGATGTGACAGCTTCGGATGTTACCCACGGTTTCGGCTTATACAATGAAAAAATGGAGCTTGTCGCACAGACTCAGGCCATGCCTGAATATACAAATACCGTTTATTATACGTTTGAAGTGCCTGGAACTTATCAAATATTATGTCTTGAATATTGTTCAACAGGCCATCATGTGATGGTCAAAAAAATTGTTGTTGAGCCGGAAGGGGGAAGCTCTGATGAATGATGCGATTCACCCTTTAGCCAGGAAAGCAGTGATATGGCACCTGGCTGTGACAGCACTTGTTTTAATTCTTATGATGATCTTTGGGGTTATTATGCTGATGAATCAGGGGGAAATGATCAGCATCACACCGCAATGGTTTTATAAAATCATGACTGCACACGGTACAGGCATGGTTGGAATCGCGGCATTGGGAGGAACGGCTATTCTATGGTACTTCCTGTCTAAATACGTGAAGCTTAACCCTGCCATTCTCATTGTAAACTTTGTCCTTTTTTTAACCGGAGTCACGATGGTCCTCATCGCCATTTTCGTCTTTGACTTTTCAGATGGATGGACGTTCTTATATCCGCTTCCTGCCCAGTCAGCCAAAATGTACGGGGCAGCAGGGGCAGTATTCTTCTTATCAGGCATGCTGATTCTCGGCATTGGCTTTTTGCTTCTGTACATGTATCTGGCTGCAAGACTGACAGCAGTTTATGGAGGCCTCGGAAAGGCGCTCGGGTGGGATATCATTTTCAGGGGGAAGAAAGGATACGGGCCGCCTGCTGCTGTCGTGGCTACGGCAATGGTTATCATCACCAACTCGACTGCACTGCTGTCAGGTGCCACGGTGCTGGCTGCATCATTAGTGAATATTATGAATCCGGCCATTACAATAAATCCGCTGCTTGCCAAGCATCTTACCTATGCGTTTGGCCATATCTTTGCCAACTGCACCATCTATATGGCTGTTATTGCCGTCTATGAGGTCCTGTCAGAATATACAAAACGGCCGTGGAAAGCTAATAAAGTTTTTCTAATTGCTTGGAACTGCTCGACACTTTTCACCTTAATGATTTATACGCACCATCTGCTGATGGACTTTGCGGTGCCAAAATGGATGCTCATCATCGGGCAGGTGTTTTCCTATGCTAACGGCTTGCCCGTTATGGTTGTTACGGCCTACGGTGCGCTTATGATTGTCTACCGCTCGCGGATGAAGTGGGACTTTGCCTCAAGCCTGTTTTTCCTTTCCATGTTCGGATGGGTGGCAGGAGCCATTCCCGCCATCATTGATGCCACGATTGTTGTCAATCATGTGATGCATAATACGAAATGGGTTCCTGGACATTTCCATACATATATGGGAATGGGAGTAGTCGCTATGATTATCGGATTTATGTATTATTTCAATAAAACCGAAGGCAATCAGCAGCATAGGGGAATCGATACATTCACCATTGCGCTCTATTTTGCGTTTTTTACGGGTTTGGTAGGCTCTTTCCTTTATGCCGGCGGGATCAGTGCACCAAGAAGATGGGCAGAGCACCTGCCGCAATGGGTGCTGTCCGACCAGGTTGGCGCCGTTAGCGGAATCTTTATCGTTCTGGCTGTGATCATCTTCACTGCAAGGTTTTTTGCCGGGTTGAGAAGCGTTGGCACAAAAGTTCCTTTTCATAAAAAATCAGCAGCTGGCTGATGATTGAGGCTCTGGAGATCACTCTCCGGGGTTTTTTTTGTGCTACACTAATAATTGGGAAAATTCTAAAATTATGCAGGTGATCCATGAAACAATTTAACTGGAAATTGGCGTCAATGCTGCTGGCGGGAATAGGGATATCCAAATTAGGGGATTTTATTTACCTGATTGCTATTAATTTGATTGTCTATGACATGACCGGATCAGCAGCTGCTGTGGCAGGATTATGGATTATAGGTCCCATTACTTCCGTTATAACCAATTCATGGAGCGGAGGTATGATTGACCGGAAAAACAAAAAGAGCATTATGATTTGGACGGATGTGGGCAGAGCCCTGGGTGTAGCTCTGATACCATTTCTCGAAAGCATAGGCTTCATTTATGCAGCCCTTTTTCTCATCAGTATAGCGAAGGCACTATTCATGCCGGCTTCCGCCACGTATATAGCCAAGCTGGTTCCGATTCAAAGCAGAAAAAGATTCAACTCTATCAACAGTCTTGTTGCTTCAGGTGCTTTTATCGTGGGACCGGCCATCGCAGGCGGATTATTTCTGATTGGAACCATTGAAGCAGCTGTCTTTTTAAATGCGGCTTCCTTTGTTTTTTCAGCTGTCATCATATGGCTGCTGCCGGACATGGATAAAGATCTGGGGGAGGCTTCAATCAAAACGTCAGCATATGAAACGATCCAGGATGATTGGAAGAAGGTCATTGCGTTTGGCAGGTTAGAGTCTTTTTTCATCTCTGTCTACGGTTGCTTCCAGGCATTTGGTTTGTTCTCGCTCGCAATGGATTCCCAGGAGGTTGTTTTTATCCAGGATGTTGTCGGGCTGACAGAAGCGATTTATAGTTTCCTTGTAAGCATCACGGGAATCGCCTTTGCGTTGGGAGCTCTCTTTATCACCATCGTTTCAAAAATGCTCAGCATCAAACAGCTCATGGGCTTTGGCATGCTATTGACAGCGGCAGGTTATCTGATTTATGCAGTGGCAGACTCCTTTATGATGGTTGTTATTGGATTTACTGTACTCGGCATTTTTAATGCCTTTTCAAGTGCGGGATATCAAACCTTTTACCAAAATAATGTGCCTGTTGAAATCATGGGCAGAATGACCAGCGTGATCGGTGTCATTCAAAGCATTGCGCAGATTTTCCTGCTCATCGGTATCGGTGTTCTTGGTGATCTGTTTCCGCTCCGCTATACCATTGTCATTTTAGCAGCCCTGAATTTACTTCTTTCTCTATATGTCTGCTTGCAGCTTTTAAAGCCGGGGAAGCAGCAGTATTTTTCAGAAACAACGTCCGCTTAAAAAAAGCGCCGACCCAAAAGGACCGGCACTGTAATTAGTTACGCATTATGATATAAATCAAATACATAATGTAAGAGGCTGCGAGAAAACCCCCTTCATACTTTCCAATGGCATAATGGCTTCTAGAAAAGATAAGGAGCACAAGAGTAATCAAAATTAAGAGTGTAATATCGATGAACATTTTAGGGTCTACAGGAAGTGGGGATATGGCAGCCGATGCCCCAAGGACAAAAAGGATGTTAAAGATATTGCTTCCTACGATATTTCCTAATGCAATTTCACTCTCTTTTTTTATGGCTGCGGCGACAGATGTCACCAGCTCCGGCAGAGAAGTCCCGATGGCTACAATCGTTAAGCCGACCAATGTTTCACTCATCCCCAATGATAAAGCAATTTCCGTACTGCTTTTAACAACCAGGTCGCCGCCAAAAATAATGGCAGCCAATCCGGCAATCGTCAAAAGACTTTGCTTTGTCCATTGGGCAGTACTTGTTTTGACAGGAGAAGACCCTGTGCTGCTTCGGTTCTCCCAGGCCACTTCAAATAAGTAGTACATGAATACAGCAAATATCAGCAGCAGCACGAGACCATCACTGCGTGAAACCACATTGCTGCCGATAGAGTCAAGATATGCATCACTGATGAAAATCATAAGAGCGGCCGTGGCAAGCAAAGTAAAGGGAATCTCCTTGCGGATGGTTGCACTTTCGACTTTTAAAGGGAAAATCATGGCGGTCACACCGACCACCAGCGTGATGTTAAAGATATTACTGCCGACAACATTTCCTATAGCCACATCGGCATTTCCATCCAGCGCAGCCAGAATGCTGACAGTGGCTTCAGGTGAACTCGTTCCAAATGCAACGATTGTCAGCCCGACCAGCAGCGGGGAAATCTTTAGGAACCCCGCAATTTTTGAAGCGCCATTCACAAAAAAGTTTGCCCCTGCAATCAATAGAGAAAATCCAATAATTAAAAATATATATGACACCTTAACGAGTCACCTCCTGTTTTTACTATGATTACCCAATTATGGATTCAATTAAAAGCCGTTGCGGATTCATTTGATATCCGCCACTTCTTTCATTACCTTATACCAGCTTTCAGTTTCTGCGGAATCTTTGCTGTTCACAAAGATCTTCTCATCTTTAAGTTCAATGTACAGAATCGGCGTATGGCCTTTTTGTATGAATAATAAGCTGCTGCCATAGCCAGTCACTTTAAAATGCCCCTGTGAAAGAGTGGGGAGGCCGATTCCATTCTGCTTCCAGGTTACCTCAGGCATCTCCTCCAATAATTTAACAGACTGAATATCCCGATAATCCCATTCGTCTCCGTAAATTCCGGAGATTTCAAATGAATCCTCTGCTAATGCCATTTCATAGCCTTTATGACTGGAGACAGTCAGGTAAATGAGGGGGCCAAGTGTCACAATAAAAAGAATGAGAGCGATGATATAACTTCGTTTTCTTTTAGACGGAACTTCATATTTCGATAAACAGATGAATCCCCCAAGCAAAACAATCATCATAAAGCCGAACTGCACTTCCATTGCAAATCTGAATCCGGTAAATGATAAAGGCAGCAGCACCAGCATCCCGATAGCGGTGCCAATGAGCAGGCTGCCGGTTTTTTGCGGATAACCGCTGTTAATTAATTGTTCTTTTTCAATCTCCGGACGCGAGGTGAATCCGGAAATGAGCCAGTAAGCTTTTTTGAATCGTACAGCCCATCCCAGAATCAGGAAGAGCAGAATCACAGAAATCTGTGTAATGACAAGTCCAATCATGGCAAAAACCTCCTTGTTATTCTTTACGGATAAAGCGGCCGTTTTGTTTCGGTTTTGGTATAATAATAAGACAGCTTTTTAGTTTCAAGTAAGAGGAGGCACACCCTTGAAAAACAAAAACATTTTATTCTATATATTAGTAGCGCTCTTGATCACTACCGTTGTCAGCATTGTCATGGGCTACCACAACTTCGGCTTTGGGGTAGGCTTTCTGTTCGCATTTCTTTCTCTTTCAACAGGATATTTCTATTCCATGAAAAACCGTGAATACATGCACCAGAATTATCATGCGGATTATGTGGACCGCTTGAAAAACGATAAAAAGATCTAAGAGCGGTTCCGCTGGCATTCAGCACTCCTCTATTATATGCTTAATTTAAAATCAATAGAGGAGGCAGGCAATGAAAAACCAGGAAAAGATGGGATTGCTGCTGGATGTGGAGACAACGGGGCTAGGACCAAATTCCGATGAAATCATCGAACTGGCATTAAAGCTATTTTCATATCGTGGCGACACAGGGGAGGTCCTTGATATAAAAGATAAATCCTCTTTCCTGCGGGAACCCATCAGCAAATCGGCCAAAAACAATTACAGCCGTGCATTCAGAGTCCATGGGATTCCTTATGAAGCTGTCAGTGGAAAAAGCTTTGATGATATCAAAATAAAAAAATACTTCTTTCACGCTGATTCGGTTTTCGCTCATAATGCATCCTTTGACCGCAGCTTTTTATACCGGATGTATCCTGAAGATATTAACGAATTAAAATGGTACTGCACGATGAGAAGTGTTCCTTGGAAGGAATACGGCTTTACAGACAGCAGGCTGCTGACGCTTATTCAATCCCACCGGATAGCAGACAGCCAGACACACCGTGCCATGGATGATATTACATACCTCTTAGAACTGCTGAAAAAAAGAAATCCGGCCGGTGACTTCTATATGCGTGATGTTCTGGCAAAAGGCCCAATGAGAAAATACCAGCCAGCAGCTCAGGGCCGGCTTGGCTAAAAGTCTATACAGAAAAAGAGTGCATCCTTTGGCACTCTTTTTCTTATTCATTTTTCAGCAAAGGCAGTATGATGTTCACTGTCGTCCCCTTGCCGATTTCGCTATCATACTCTATTGTTCCCTGCATTTCACGGATGATTTTGTTCGTAACCATGCTCCCCAGGCCTGTACCCTTTGTTTTCGTTGTGTAGAAAGGCAAACCGATATTTTCCAACTGCTCGGAGGTCATGCCCCGTCCGTTATCCGTAATTGTCAATTTAACGGTATTATGAAAATAATCTGCTGAAGTAATGATTGAGATTTTTCCTTTTTCCTGAACCGATTCAATTCCATTCTTGATTATATTCATGAGGGCCTGTTTTAGGTGGTCTTCATCACCCCTCACATAAAATGGCCCTTTATTCCCGTACTCAATCACTACATTTGAATAAGAGGCAAGCGGCCTCATGAGCAGAACGCAATCCTGAATCACCTCATGCAGGGGGACATTAGCCAGTTGGAACTGTTCGGGTTTTGAAACTTTAAGATAGTTGGTAATGATGCTGTTTGTGCGATCCAGTTCTTCAATTATGAGAGGGGAGAACTTTTTAAAGTTCTCATCCGCCGTATCCTGGCTCAAATATTGAATGAAGCCCCTCACAGTAGATAAAGGATTTCTAATTTCATGGGCAATCGAAGCTGCCAGCTGTCCGACCATTGTAAGCTTATCCATATATACCATTTCACTGATCTGTTTATTCGTTCTGAAAAGACTCTCGATTATAAAAACAAGAGCAATAAATGTCAGATAAAACGCCGCGAAATAGGTCAGATAAAAAAAAGTGTCCAGAAACATGACGGCTGTCGCAAGAATGGCTATATATAAGTAAAAATAAAAAAAGAGAATAAATGAACCTGTTATCAACCGGTGTTTAGAATTAAGAAACACTCTTCTTAAGGAAAATGTAATCACAAAGGATAAAATAGAAACCAATATTCCAATATAAATAAACTGGCCGCCTATTACATAGCGGGCAATGACGGTACTCAGCATCACAATGGATCCCGGCAGCCACCCTACATACAGTGTCACAATCATGATCGCGACCATGCGCAAATCAAAATGGGTTTCCCCCAGTGTTTCAATGGGGTAAAACATACACAGAAGTGCCCCGAATGAGCCAAGCAGGCCGTAAATCAATTTTTGCTTAAAGGTAAGGGGGGCCTTTGTCTGATAGGGAAAAAGTAAATTTCCGTTAAACGTAAATGAAAATAGTATCGTTATATTTACCAGTAAAGGTTTAATCAGTGTAACCAATAGTCTCCTCCGTGAGTTATCAAATTAAAAGGCCGCTCCTTATGGGCGCAGGATTTGTTTTACCCGGCCAACCTGACCATCCTCAAGCCTTACTTTAATGCCATGCGGATGGGAAGGGGACTTCGTTAAAATATCTTTCACGATTCCTTCTGTCAGCGCACCTGTCCGCTGATCTTTTTTAAGAACGATCTTTACCTTTAATCCTGGCGCTATGGCAGCGCGATTCTGACCTTCCATTACACACCCGTCCGTTTCCGCTGATTATTGGTCTTCTTAGTCTGCTGGCTTTTCAGCGCTTTCGTGGATTTAACTGGGGCATTATTGAACGTTCCGCCTGACTGACCCTGCTTTTTATTCATAAGCTGCTGTTTCATTGCTTCTTTAAGGCTGATCTTTTTTGGTGAATTATCTTCTATATGAGTCATGTTATAGTCTCCTTTATTTACATATCCCTCTATTATAAATCATTAACCTATTAAAGGAAATTTCTCAGAGAAATAATCTTTTCACCTGTAACTTTTCGGAAAAATAAGTCTTTAGTATCGCGAAATTCTATACGAAACCATGCTTTCCTCCTATTTAGAAAATACTGAATATTTTATAATATTTAGATTACAGAAATAGATTATAGGGAGTGAGTATATTGTTAAAAGTTCTATCAACTTCAGCTTTAACCCTTGCTTTAGCAGGAAGTGCCGTTTTTGCAGGAGCAGGGCCGGCAGATCCTCAGGCTAAGCAGGAAAGCAAGTATCAAATCAATCTTGCACATCATGTCGGTGCGTCTCCGGAGCTTGCTGCAAAAGCTAAAGAATTGGGAATTGACCTATCGAAGGTTGACCCGGCTGAAAAAGCAGCAAAGGCAGGGGCAAAATTCCAGCAGCCTGGCGACAACCATGTTGCGTATAATGAGGCAACAGGTGATATACCGGTTTTGGTACTTTTGGCGAAATATAAGGATGGGGATGAGCCGGTTGGGGATATGCCTGGGCAAGTTCCGGCCAAATACTATGAAGATTTAATCTTTGGTACAGAATACAACCCGTATGAACTTGAGCAATTCAAGAAATATGACGGACCAGATGTGCCAAAAGACCGTACAATGCAAAATGCTTACAAAGAATCCAGTTATGGAAAGACAAATCTTGTCCGCAAAGAAAACACCGAATTTGTATGGGTTGAGATGCCAAGAGGAGCTTCCTATTACTTAGACCAAGAGGGAACATATGCCGAGGGCGGAGAATATAAGCTTGGAAATGTGAATGGAGACGCACATACAGGTGAATTCATCCGTGATCTTTTAAAAGCAGCAGACGATCAGGTTGATTTTTCGAAGTATGCCGAAAATGGGGAAGTGCCTAATATCTTCGTCATTCATGAAGGTACAGGAGCTGAATTCAGCCGTGATCCGGCACAGTTCTGGTCTCATAAGTGGAGCCTTTTAAGTGCTTTGTATTATGGAAAATACTATGAAACTGGCAAACCTGCAGATGTTCATGCTGGCATGTCCCAAGGTGAATGGATTAACAAAACAGTTGCTGAAGATATGACATATGATGGGGTAGTAGTCAACAACTACAACATCCAGCCAGGAATCGGCGGTAACGTGGCCGGATTTGATGCAGCAACAAATACGTATAAAGATGAAGCAAAAACAGGTCCATTCCCTGCTCAAACTGGGGTTTATGCCCATGAATTTGGACATGCATTGGGATTACCTGACTTTTATGATACGGTTTATAGCTCTGAAGGGGTAGGGAACTACTCGATGATGGCAGGCGGATCATGGCTGCGCTATCCGAATAAACCTGAATATGGCGGAAACTCTCCGGCACACTTTGACCCGTTCTCTAAGATTTTCTTAGGGTGGGTAAATCCGGTTGAAGTAAAGCCTGGGGACACGAAAACTATTACATTGCCTCCAATCAATAAAGCGGATGCTGACAACGGCATTGTCAAAATGGAAGTGCCAGGCTCAAACGGAACTGAATACTTCCTATTTGAAAACGTTCAGCAGGACGGCTTTAACAAAGGGTTTATCCGTCAGGGTGAAGACGCTAAAGGCTTAGTGGCATGGCATGTAGATGAGAACATCATCAACCTGTACCAGACAGCCGGCTTCCGTCCAAACAATGTGGAAAACTGGATGAACAAACGCTTCCAGTACAACCAATCGGAAACAGCTAGTGACGGAACAGTCGTAACACACTACGGCTTATCTGTTCTGCAGGCTGATGGCAAGTATGACCTGGAGAAAAATCTAAACCGCGGGGATGCAGGCGATTTCTTCAAATCAGGAAGCCAAATCACACCTGTCTCCGGAAATGTTCATACTGGCTCTTACTATTTCTGGAAGGGCAACAGCTCAACACCGGCTGACTCCGGAATCCATGTAACAGACATTAAAGAAAATGCGGATGGATCTATCACAGCGAAATTCTTCTATAATTCGAACAGCAGTACAAAATAAGAGACTAAAAATCCGAGCAGGCTACCCTGCTCGGATTTTTGTTTAAAGACTATTTTTCTCATATACTTGCAAGTTTGCATAAATCGCTCCAAGAACAGGAGCATCTAAATTCAGCAGTTCAGCCTTTTTCAGCAAGTATCCGAAGAAATGATCCGCTTCAATAGCCTGCTGCTTTTCCATATCTCGCTGCAGGGAAGATTTCATTTCATAGCCCATTTCATGGATTTTTTTAACCTGAGTTTCTTCAATCCCTTCAGCTAGCGGAGCACCCAGGCCTTTCATTATGGCAGATGCCTCTTTTAGTACCTCTTTAATCGAATTTAATCCGAAAGCCTGCTCGCGGATCGGACCGATAGGTGAGCGGAACAGGGAGGTAACGCCGGAAAGTGTGGAAATAAACAGGTACTTATGCCACATCTCCTGTTCAATATTTTCAGAGAGGCGGAAATTTGCTTTTGTACCTGAAAAGGCTTCTTGAAGCTGCAGAATCCGATCCGTTTTCTCACCGGAACGCTCCCCGAAAACCAAGTCATGGACAGGGCTGGACTGAACCACTTTCCCATTTTCACCAAGAGTGGTTTCAATAAAGCATAGGCCCCCAAGAACGTTCTCTTCTCCAAAAGCAGCTGTCAGCTGATCCATATGAGCAATTCCATTTAAGAGAGGAAGAATCAAGGTTTTATTGTCTGTGTATGGACGGATATCCCTGATGGCTCCCTCAAGATGATAAGCTTTGGTAGAGAGCAGGATGACGTCGAATGAATCTGCCTTTTCTCCAGCCTGAATCGTTTTTGGTCCCGAAAACACCATTTCCCCATGAACACTTTCCACCAGCAGTCCATATTTCTCAAGCTGCTGCTTTCTTGTCTCCCTTACCAAAAACGTAACATCCTCACCTTTTTGCAAAAGTCTTCCGCCAAAATAGCCCCCAATGGCTCCGGCTCCAACAACCAATATTCTCATACAATAGTGCCTCCCTTTGATTAAATGGAAAAGTGCACGCATGTACGTGCACCTTTGCCAGATTGTTAAGTTAAATAGAAGAAGATGCCTGTTCCTGATAACATAACTGCTGCTAAAATTAATTTGGCAGAATGAGAGAGTGAATCCTCGCCTTTCGCGTTTATTCTCTTCTCTTCCTCATTCACCGTTTCCCGGTATTTGGGATTGCAGCAGCCCATTAAGCAGATCTTTTCCAGCCGGAAATATCCTCTTCAAGCGGCAGATTATTCGCCCGAGCTTTTTTAGCCGCGGAGAAGAACAGGGCTACAAGAGCAACTGTGCCGATTGCACCGCCAATCCAGGCAGTACTCCAGGATAATCCGAAACCGATTGGTGCGTTTAAGATATACGTTAAGACCATCAGCAGCATGAATGTGCCAGGAATAAGCGAAATCCAGTAATTTTTCTTTGCGATATACAAGTACATGGCACCGACAAACAGTGCGATAACTGCTGTTGATTGGTTAGCCCAGCTGAAGTATCTCCATAAAATGTTAAAGTCGATTTGCGTTAGTGCCAGTGAAACCGCGAACAAAGGAATGGCGATCCACAAACGGCTTGAGAATTTCTTCTGAGCAAAATTAATATAATCAGCAATAATCATCCGTGCACTTCGGAAAGCCGTATCTCCTGAAGTGATTGGAAGGACAACAACTCCAAGAACAGCAAGTGTTCCGCCGATTGCACCAAGCATCATAGTGGAAGCTTCACTGACGACTGCTCCAGGACCTCCGTTTGCAAGGAAATCACTTAATCCGTTATAGCCATCAAACAAGCTCATTGCAGCAGCCGCCCAGATCATCGCGATAATTCCTTCTGCAATCATCATGCCATAGAAAATTTTGCGTCCCTGGTTCTCATTCTGAGTTGTACGGGAGATAATCGGTGTCTGTGTTGCATGGAAGCCGGAAAGAGCACCGCAAGTAATCGTGAAAAACAGCAATGGAAAAATAGGTGCATTAGCCGGGTGGAAATTCTGCAGTGAAATTTCGGGAATATTAGCGCCGGTCGCAACTAAACCGATACCAACACCAAGTGCACTGATTAAAAGCAATGCTCCAAAGTATGGGTATAAGCGGCCAATAATTTTATCAACAGGCAGTAAAGTCGCCAAAATGTAATAAATGAAAATTGCAGCAATGATGAGGGTTACAGATACCTTCTGATCCATCACCACATAAAGCAGATCAGCCGGAGTCGTAACAAACACCGTACCAACCAATAACAGAAGCAGTACAGCGAAAGCGTTCACAACATGCTTCATGACTTTCCCGAGGAACTTGCTCGCAAGCTCGGGCAAATGTGCGCCGCGGTTGCGGATAGAAATCATTCCTGTTAAATAGTCATGAACAGCACCGGCAAAAATACAGCCGACCACGATCCAGATAAAAGCTGCAGGCCCGTAAAGAGCTCCCATGATCGGACCGAAAATTGGGCCGGTGCCAGCAATGTTCAACAGCTGGATTAACGAGTTTTTTGGCGTACTCATGGCGATGTAATCCACACCGTCAGCATGCGTATAGGCAGGTGTTGTACGTGCCTCCTTCACACCGAAAACTTTTTCAACAAACTTGCCGTACGTAAAATAACCTACAATTAAAAGTGCAATACAGACTAAAAAAGTAATCATATTTATCCCCCTTTATGAATGCGTTTACATTAATTATATAAAAGAAGGAGAAAATTTGAACAATTTGTGTCCAACATGTAAAAAATGAAGATTAAAAGGCAATGAAGGAGGATTAAGATGCATGGAAAATCGAAAGTGTGTTTGAAAATTCACTATATTATGATTGGAAAGAGGGTAGGGTCATATTTTAAATCAAGCGCAATTAACCTCGAGATCAGTACAAACCTAATACAACGTGCACTCGCATCCCCAAGCAGCAAACTCCCCCCAAAATACAAAAAAGCACCGTCCCGATGCTTTTTCACAATTCCAATCGCACCCGGAGTGCTTTCACATAGTTCCTGCTCACAGACAAGAGTTCTTCCCGGCCTTCCATCTCAAGCTGATAGGCCCCGTTAAACCAGGGGGTCAACCGAGTTACATAATCCAGATTCACCAGGTAACTCTTGTGAATCCTGAAAAAAGAGAAGGGTAAAAGCCTGCTCTCCAAATCCTTCAGCGGGGTTTTGGTTTCATGCTCTCCGGTCCTGGTGATGATCCGGGATACTTTTTCATCCCGGCCGATATAGAGGATCTCTTTTGGCTCCAGGTATAAAATTTCTCCATCTTCTTCAACAGCCAGTTTGCTGGCCGGCTTGCCTATGTCATTTTCTTTTTTTGCGCCAATCAATTTTTCCACACGCCTGATTGTCTGCTCGAGCTGTTCCTCGTCGTAGGGCTTTAGTAAGTAATCGGTAGCTTCATAGCGGAAGGCTTCAGCAGCAAACTGCGGGTAGGCCGTTGCAAAGATGATAAGCGGTACTTTTTTCAGCTCGTGCAGGGACTTGGCCGCTTCCATTCCGTTCATTTTAGGCATCTCGACATCAAGGAAAACAACATCCGGCTGAAGCTGGATGGCTTTCATCACCGCAGCTTCGCCTGATTCAGCCTCGCCGATAACCTGAATTGCAGGAAATTCCTCCAGTAAATGCTTTAATTCATCTCTGCTGTAGCGTTCATCATCAGCGATTAAGGCTCGGATCGTTTTTTCCATCAGCTTTCTTCCTCCGTTTTCGGAATGGCGAATTGAATGTCAGTGCCTATGCCTGGCGTGCTTGCAATTTGCAGAGAAGCTTCCTCGCCAAACATCATGGTCAGCCGGCGGTTTACATTGTACAATGCAAGTCCTGATCCCGTTTTTGACTGCAGGGTTTCCTTCCCAATCTGCTCAGCTCTCTCCTTGCTCATGCCCTGTCCATTGTCCTTCACTTTTACTATAGTCATTCCGTCCTGTTTCTGAATTTTAATCATAATGATACAGTCTTGTTCCTTGTTCTTAATCCCATGTTTTACTGCATTCTCCACAATCGGCTGCAGAGTGAGCGGCGGAATTCTCTCCAATAGGGCATCTTCTTCAATGTCATATATAACTTCGAGTCGATCCACAAACCGGGTTTCCTCAATTGATAGATAGGCCTTAACATGTCTAAGCTCCTGTTCAAGCGTTGTACAGCTGACAGTTGTGGCCGTCAGGTTCTGCCGCAAAAAATGGGAGAGTGATACAAGCAATTTCCGTGCCTGGGCAGGCTCAATCCGCACAAGGGAAATAATCGTATTTAATGAATTAAATAAAAAGTGCGGTGATATTTGCGCCTGAAGCGCTTTAATTTCAGCTTCCTTTGCCAGCTGGAAGGCTTTGTCAGCTTCAGCGATCTCAAGCTGATTGCTGAGCAGTATACTGAGTCCCGAAATCAGCTCCATCACGAGGTTTGTCATTTCTTTTTCAGAAGTGAAGTAAAACTTCAGCGTTCCGATCGTTTCGCCGCGCAGCTTTAAAGGAGCGACAATGGCTGCACCAAGTGGGCAGTTTTCCTGACGGCAGTGAATGGACTGGTCATTGGCAGCCGCAATTTCTCCGTGTTGAATGACATCCCGTGTGATCTGGGTCTGAATCGGGCTTCCGGAACGGTGGTGGTCATTTCCAAAGCCGACATGGGCAAGAATTTCAGTGTGATTGGTGATGGCAACTGCTTTCATCTGAAGTTCCTTATGTAAAATCAGGCAGACTGCCAGAGCGGACTTATGATTGATGCCTTCCCGAAGGTGAGCAAGGGTCTGGTCTGCAATCCGAAGCGTTTTCTGTGCGTGAAAAGCACCTGCTTTTTCTTCTTCGTTAATGACATTTTTTATAATCAGCAGGAATAAGGCACTGCCAAGCCCATTTGCTATTATCATAGGAATTCCAATCATTTCGACAAGTGCGACTGCCTTTTCCATGGGCCGTGATATTCCAAGGATAATCAGCATTTGCACGGCTTCAGCCGCAGCACCAATGAAGAAGGCCGATGATAGCTTCACATGTTCGTTCTTTCGGCGGAAAAAGCCGGCAAGCAGCCCTGCCACTATGGACGCCAGCCCGCAGGCAATCCCGGTAAAGCCTCCAAGCGTAAACCGGTGGAATCCTGCTATAATTCCTGCGCCAATTCCTACTTTAGGGCCGCCAAGCAATCCGGCGAGCACGACACCGATCACCCTGGAATTGGCAATGGCTTCATCGGAGGCAAGCTCGGATGCCCAGCGGTTAAACTGAAGTGTGTCTGTATTAAATGCTAGCCCGGAATAAGTTCCAATGATGCCAAAGAAACCAAAAAAAAGAATGGCTTTATACTCTTGCTGCCGTTTTAATCTTTCGCCATAAATCATCTCTCTGAAAAAGCGGAACCTTGTCAGAACCAGCGCAATCGTGACAATGATTCCAAGCCGCTCCAGCATTGTAATCAGCAGTTCAAGCATCCCTTATGCCCCTTTAACCAAGTCTATTATCATCATTCTAATAGATTAAAGAGTAAATGAAAAATGGCCTGTTTGAATTTTTCAAAAAAATCGCAGGCTTTTTATAAATAATTGTCGAAAATATCTTGTTAGCAGGCTTTTTGACTGCTTCTTTCCGATAATAATGGAGCTGACAAAATGATCGAATATAAAGTGGGTATAGAAGGAATATCACCAGATATGCTGGACGGTTTTTTTGACGGGTGGCCAAATCCGCCGAGCCCTGAAAAACATCTGAAGCTTTTAAAAAACAGCACGAAGATTGTGCTTGCTGTTGACCGCGATAAACATGCAGTGGCCGGATTCATCACAGCAATCAGCGATGGAGTGCTATCTGCCTACATTCCCCTGCTTGAAGTACTGCCTGAATACCAGCAGCAGGGAATCGGCCAAAAGCTGATCACCCGAATGCTTGAAGAGCTGGACGGCATTTACATGATCGATATTATGTGCGACCCTGAATTACAGCCATTTTATGAAAAGTTCGGAATGATCAAATCTTCGGGAATGGTGCAGCGTAATTATCATAATCAATCAGGAAAGCAGTAACAGGGGAAACTGGAAGCCGGGTATCCCTTCAATATAGTTTATCTAAAAAAGGGAGGCCAATTAATTGGACACAGAAATTCTCAATATTTTTGATGATGACCGAAAACAAATCGGTGTAGCTTCTCGTGAAGAGGTCCACCAAAAAGGCCACTGGCATGAAACTTTCCATTGCTGGTTTGTTAGGAGGGAGCATGATCAGGAATATATTTATTTTCAATACCGCAGCAATGACAAAAAGGATTACCCCGGACTTCTGGACATAACCGCTGCAGGCCACCTTATGAGTCATGAATCTGTCATGGACGGCATGAGGGAAGTGGAGGAAGAACTGGGGATTCATGTTGATTTTGCGGACTTGGTGCCGCTGGGTGTCATTGAATATATTGCAGAGAAAGAAAATTTTATCGACAAAGAACTGGCGCATGTATTTCTTTATGACAGCGCCCATACACTGGAGGAGTTCAACCCGCAGCTGGAAGAGGTAACAGGAATCTACCGGATTGCTCTGGAGGACTTCTATGAGCTTTGGTTTGAAGCAAGAGAACATATTAAGGCAGAAGGGTTTCAGATTGAAAGCGATGATAGAATCACCTCTGCCATTACCGTGCGCAAAGAGGACTTTGTTCCGCATGAGGATTACTATTACAGGCGTGTACTGCATTCAATTCGGGAGATGGAGAGGGAGCATGCTGATTAAGACTGAAGAAGATATAGTGAAGGTGGTAAAGCAGGATAAATGGATGATGGCCATCCTAACAGCCGCAAAGTCATTAAACCTCCCTGACTGGTGGGTCTGTGCCGGCTTTGTGAGGGCAAAAGTCTGGGATACTCTTCATGGATACAGTAACAGAACTCACTCGCCGGATGTGGATGTCGTTTATTTTAACAAGAGTGACCTTAGCGAAGAAACGGAAAAAGAACTGGAGTCTAAGCTTAAATCCCTCCTGCCCAAAGTGCCCTGGTCAGTTAAAAATGAGGCAAGAATGCATCTCATTAATGACCTTTCCCCATATATATCATCAGTGGATGCGATCTCAAAATTTCCTGAAACGGCGACTGCCCTTGGATTAAAGCTTGATGACAAAAACAATATTATATTAACTGCTCCATGGGGGATCGCGGACTTGCTTGCCCTTAAAATAAAGCCCACACCTATGTTTGCTGAAGACAGCAAGTTATTTGGAGTTTACCTGGAGCGAATTGAAAAAAAGAACTGGGAATTATTATGGCCAGGGATCAAAGAAATTCAAGGAAGAAACCAATGAAAAAGGTGTTTTTAATACTGATATTGCTTATGCTGCCAGGCGGTTCGCCAATACTGGCAACAAAATGGGCGGAACTAAATCCGGAAGAGGTCGAATCCCGCTCACAAGTCATTGTGCTGGGAACATATAATTTTAAAAGTAAACCAAAACCAGGCAAGAGTAATTTTTATGGAAGCCAGTTTCATGTTGAAAAGGTTTATAAAGGAGAAGCGGCAGATAACATCACGGCAGGCATTGAAATATTCGATGATGGATGGGCTGAGGAATTTCAGCAGGATGGCGGAAAGTTTCTGTTATTTTTGGAAAAAACAAAGGAAACACGCTTTCTTGTTCCCGTTGCTGGCCCCAATGGAATGGTTCAAGTGCAGGATGACAGAATTGTATCAGGGCATGAGGACTATTACGGAAAAATAATAAATGAAGAAGCAAGAATACCAAGCCCTGTTAAAGAAAATGAAAGTGAAGGCTATCTGCTTGAAATCTTGCTGTTTTCCTTAACTGGCTTTATCACTCTCCTGCTAATTATTAGGTTTTTATCAAGAGAAAAGCCGAAATCTTATTAAGCGCGCTGCATTTAGATTATAATAGAGAAATAACAACAAAAGAAAAGGCAGGATTCTGTATGATTGTAAAAAACGAAGAAGAATTAGCAAAACTGAAGGAAATCGGTAAAATTGTCGCGGAGATTCGCGATGCGATGATTGAAAAAACCAAGCCAGGCGTAACAACCAAAGAGCTTGATGATTTAGCCGGAGAGCTGTTTGAAAAGCACGGAGCGATTTCAGGCCCTAAAGGAGAATACGACTTTCCAGGCTTTACTTGCATAAGCGTGAACGAAGAAGTGGCCCATGGCATTCCCGGAAGCCGCATAATAAAAGAAGGCGATCTTGTAAATATTGATGTTTCCGGATCAAAGGATGGCTATTTCGCAGACACAGGCCTATCATTTGTCGTTGGTGAAGACGAGAAGCTGCAAAAGTTATGTGATGCGGCACAGGAAGCTTTTGACGAAGGCCTGAAAAAATTAAAGCCGGGCGGCAAGCTGAGCCTCGTTGGTAAAACGGTTCATAAAGTCGCAAAAAACAATGGATTCAACGTAATCATGAATCTGACCGGCCACGGTGTAGGCCGCTCCCTTCATGAGAAGCCGGACCATATCCTGAACTATTTTGATCCATGGGATAAGCAGCTGCTAAGAGAAGGAATGGTTGTAGCCTTCGAACCGTTTATTTCAAGCGGAGATGAAGAAGTAAGAGAAATGAGCGACGGCTGGACGTTTGTCACACCTAATAAAAGCCATGTCGCCCAATGTGAACATACCGTTGTTGTCACAAAAGAAGGACCCATTATCTTAACGAAATAATCATGAACCAGGGGCATTGAATGTTCCTGGTTTATTACTTTTAAGATTTATTAAAAAAACACTTGAACATTCCAAAGCATTCCGCTAGAATAATAAAAATTTCAAATTTTAAAGTAATGACAGAAATCAGTAGCTGTTTTCTCCCTGTTTTAGAGAGCTGATGCCCGGTGAAAATCAGCACATAGATAACAGTGAATTACCTTCTTGAACTTTCTCTGTGAACAGAAGTAGCAGGGAACGGCTCGAACCGTTAATCCGCTGAGTGGAAGAGCAATCTTCAATAAGGGTGGTACCGCGTTAACCACGTCCCTTTCTTTAGGGGCGTGGTTTTTTGTATTCCATAAACAGAAAGGATGGAAATCATGGATAATTTTTTCGAAAAATTAACAGCCCAACAAAAGCTTGAAACAGAGAGGCAGCTTGAGATTTACTGCAATGGTGCCCAGGAGATTCTGCCAAAAGCCGAATTGAAAAATAAAATAGCCAAATCCATTTTTCAAAATCAGCCTTTAAAAATTAAGCTGGGTCTTGATCCCTCTGCTCCGGATGTCCATATCGGCCATACGGTCGTGCTGAATAAATTAAAGCAGTTCCAGGACAACGGCCACGTCATTCAGCTGATCATTGGCGATTTTACAGGGAAAATTGGCGACCCGACAGGGAAATCGGCAGCCCGAAATCAGCTCACAGATGAAGAAGTGAAGCATAATGCCAAAACCTACTTCGAGCAATTCAGCAAAGTGCTGGACATGGATAAAGTCGATCTTCACTACAACTCAGCATGGCTTTCTGACCTCCAGCTTGAAGACGTTATCCGCCTGTCTGCAAGCATAACGGTTGCCCGCCTGCTCGAACGAAATGACTTTTCAGAGCGCCTGGCCACAGGTAAGCCGATCTCGCTTCATGAGTTTTTCTACCCGCTGATGCAGGGCAACGACTCGGTTGTTCTCGAAAGTGATATCGAGCTTGGCGGAAATGACCAGCATTTCAATGTCCTGATGGGACGCCATCTGCAGGAGCATTTTCAAAAAGAAAAGCAGGTTGTCATCCTGATGCCGCTCCTTGAGGGACTGGATGGCAAAGAGAAAATGTCCAAATCGAAAAACAATTACATCGGTGTCGATGAGGATCCGAATAATATGTATGGCAAAACGATGTCCATACCGGATGAGCTGATTGTAAAATACTTCAATCTCGCAACAGATTTGCCGGTGACCGAAAAACAGCAAATCGCGGAAGAACTGGAAAACGGAACTCTTCATCCGCGTGACGCCAAAATGCTCTTAGGAAGAACAATTGTCCGCATGTACCATGGTGCAGCTGAAGCCGAGAAAGCCGAACAGCATTTCCAAACCATTTTCCAAAAAGGAGCCATGCCGGATGAGATCCCGGAAACCGAATGGAGGGGTGAGGGTGAAATGCTCATTACCGACCTGATTGCCGGCCTTGGCCTGCTTTCATCCAAAACAGAAGCAAGAAAAATGATTGCAGGAGGCGGCATCCGTTTAAACGGAGAAAAAGTCAGCGATGCAAAGCTGCTCGTGAAAATTACAGACGGATTAGTTCTACAGGCAGGAAAAAGGAAGTATGTGAAACTGAGGCTGAACTAGGCAAATCTCTTTTTTCCCCAATCCATTTCAAGATATGATAGAATAGACGAAATTTTTAAAGAAAAGCGGGTGGAGGAAATGAAAGCGGTCATTCATGAAGGTAAAGCCGGTCTTGCCGGGTTATCTTATGGTGAAATTGAAAAGCCTGAGCCGGGTGCCGGCGAAGTCAGGGTGAAATTAAAGACGGCAGGGCTGAACCATCGGGATTTATTTGTCCTGAACCGCCACAAGCAGGAAGATCCTGCGCTTGTCATCGGTTCAGACGGAGCGGGAATTATCGACGCAGTCGGAGATGGCGTTGCAGACATGAAGTCAGGCGATGAAGTTATCATCAATCCCGGACTCGGCTGGAAGGAAAAAAACGAGGCACCCCCAGCCGGCTTTGAAATCGTCGGCTTGCCGTTTCATGGGACATTTGCGGAATACATCATAATTCCGGCTGAAAACGCTGCACCCAAGCCAGGGTATTTAACCTGGGAGGAAGCGGGTGTCCTTTCCCTGGCAGCACTAACCGCCTACAGAGCATTATTCACTAGAGGAAAGCTTCAGGCAGGCATGAAGGTGTTCATTCCCGGAATTGGAGGGGGTGTGGCAACCTTCTTAATGCAATTCGCAAAAGCGGCAGGGGCATCTGTGTATGTGGCTTCACGTTCAGAGGAAAAATGCCGAAGAGCTTTAGAAATTGGTGCAGATAAAGCCTTAAACAGCAGCGAAGAGTGGACGGAAGCCCTTGGCGGGGAAAAGGTGGATCTTGTCATTGAATCTGTTGGCCCGGCTACATTTAATAAATCTCTGGAAATCCTTCGGGGTGGCGGTACCATCGTAACATTTGGCTCCTCTACAGGGGATGTGCTGGAACTCAATCTCCGCAGTCTATTTTACGCTCAGCAAAACATGCTTGGTTCAACAATGGGAAGTGCAGAGGAATACCATGAAATGCTCCATTTTATTGAAAAACATCAAATCAGGCCGGTTTTGGATCAGGCATTTCACCTGGAACAATATAAACAGGCTTTTGAAAAAATCGCAAACGCGGAGCAATGGGGGAAAATTGCTTTCAAAATCAGCGAATAAAAAAAGGGGTGAGATGCTGCAAAAAGCAGTATCTCACCCTTTTCTTATACATGTAAAAACTTCACACAAACCGGATCCGGTACTTTCACATCAGACTGAAGCAATGTAAGCTTCCCTGTATTTTCATTTCTCGAGAACAAAACAATATTGCTTGAATTCTGGTTCGAGCCGATCAAAAATTTTCCAGATGGATCGAGTACAAAATCACGCGGCCAGTTTCCTTCTGTGGAGGTATGCTCCACAAATGCAAGCTCTCCATTATCCTGATTGACGGAGAAAACAGCAATGCTGTCATGCCCGCGGTTGCCGGCATAAACGAAGCGGCCGTCGGAAGAGATATGAATGGCGCTTCCCTGGTTATTTTCCGTAAAGCCTTCCGGAAGCGTGGTTATAGCCTGCTTTTGTACGAAGCTTCCATCTCCATGATACTGAAGCAAAAGAACTTCAGAGCTAAACTCGGTCATCACATAGGCATACTTGCCTTTTGGATGGAACACAAGGTGTCTGGGACCGCTGCCCGGCTTTGCAGACAGGATACCTTTTTCCTTCAGGATTCCTTCATTCACTTCATACGTAATCACCTGGTCTGTTCCCAGGTCAACTGCAGCTAAGTATTTTTCGTCCGGAGTCAGCCCGGCATAGTGAGTATGCGGTTTTTCCTGCCTGCTGTCAGGACCTGATCCGCTATGCTCCATAACCGAAACAGCAGGATTTAATGAGCCGTCCTCATTTGTTAAGTAAGACTCGACTGTCCCTTTATGGTAGTTAGCACTGAAAACATTGCGCACGGAAGAATCCACACTGACATGGCATGGAGGGGATCCGGCAGAAACCTGGCTGTTGATTTTCTCAAGTGAACCGCTGCTGCTTTCAAGACGATACGCAGCCACTCCGCCGGATTCGCCTTCCTTGGCTACCGAGTATAAAAATTGATTATCCCGGCTGATTGTCAGGTAGGTGGGATTATCCAATTGTGCTGCAGTCCTTACATCGGAAATTTTGCCTGCTTCTGTATCCAGAACAAATGAATATATCCCTTCACTTTCACCCTTTGTGTATGTGCCTATGTATCCTCTGTACTTGGTCATATGAAGCCTCCTCTATATGTTTTCTCCTGAAAATACTCTATCATAATTTGACTTCTAAACAAAAGGAAGAGGAATTTTGCATGGGAAAAAGAATAGTAAAAGGTACATATAGGAGAGGATGATGAGGTTGAACGCACCCCATTCGATATTGTCAGTCTGGAAAATCTTTGATCGTTTTCCGATGGAAACACTGACAAAAGCATGGTACTACGATAAAGCAGGAACGAAAAAGCAGAGAGATGTTTCTTTAATGAAGGAGCACCGTGCCCAATATGGCATTGCCGGAAACTGTTTTGACCTCGCGATTTGGCTTCTCCATGAATTTAAGGAGGCAGGAATTCAGGCCTATCCAGTTGGCCACGATTTGAAAACACCTTCTGCACATGCAGCAGTGGTGGCGGTGGATGAAGAAGGCCGCCGCTTTCTATGTGATCTGGGCGACCAATGGCTGCAGCCCATATTAATTGATTCAAAGGCCCGGGATTTTACTCCCGAAAAAATAAGCGGATTTTTCCCGGCAGCAGATGTCCAGGTTTCATCTGAAAGCGGGCAGCTGGAAATAATCTATCACCGCCCCAACGGAAAAATATCGCAGCAGAGTTATGATACGGATCCGGTTGAACTGAATTCCTTTTTGGAAGCAGCAGAACGATCGCAAAACTCTATTTATCCAAAAGCTTTACTGGAGCAGCGGCTTCTCTATAAAAACGAAACCGCTCACTGGGAATTTTACAATTGGAAAAGCTTCCTCAGTACCACAGAAGGCCTGTACCATGATGTCCCTGCTGAATCTATTGAAGAATGGGCAGACCGTATTCATCAAAAGACAGGGTATAATCGGGAGTTTTTAATAGAATCATTGGGCTTCTATAAAAAGCTGGGAGATTGAATAACTGATGCCGGCTGAGAATCTTTTTATCTGAATGTCACTCAAAAACTGGATTCGCTTATAAAATGGAGATTTCGCTCATAAACACAAAAAATCGCTCATAAAATGGGGATTTCGCTCATAAACACAAAAAATCGCTCATAAAATGGGAATTTCGCTCATAAACACAAAAAAATCGCTCATAAAATAGGAATTTCGCTCATAAACACAAAAAATTCGCTCATAAAATGGGGATTTCGCTCATAAACACA
>NZ_NJQY01000004.1:92261-133538 GCF_010628845.1 Bacillus sp. 22-7
AAAAATCGCTCATAAAATAGGAATTTCGCCCATAAATACAAAAATTGCTCATAACATCCCAAATTCCGCCCATAACACGAATAACCAAAGGAGCTGCCATGTACATTAAAATCTATCAATATCATATCCGCCCGGAAAACGAACAGGAACTGATGCTGGTCCAGCGGAAAGCTGGTAAAATCTACCTGAATTACATCGAGGCTCAGACTAAAATGTTAAAAAATAAAAAAGATGAGACAAAGTGGACAGAAATCAGTTTTTTTAAGTCGGAAGAGGACTATCAAAGCAAGCTGCCGCTGATTAACAACGATCCCGGCATCCAGGAGCTTTACAAAAGGTTTGAATCACTTCTGATCAGTGATATAAGGGAAGAGGATTATGAGGAGTGGTTTTAAAAACTATAGCTAATGACTTTCCCTCTTAGGGAAAACCTCCTATTTATTTCCCATTCTGTCATTTTGAAGTTATAGTACGATATAATCGAAGAAAGACATAAGAGGGGAGATATATACATAAATGGAGCCTATTCATAAAGTTTCAGCGTATCTTACTCAAAATGCAGAGGTTTTATCTAGAGAACTGGTTAAAGAAATCGTAAAGCGATTTGGTTTCGAAATTCCCAAACCGGAATTTGAGGCTGCCGTTTCGATGTATTTGGAGTTTATGAAGTTCCTGGGAACCATGATTGCAAGCAGCAGTGACATGGTTCCTGAAGGGCTGGTTGAATGGAGCAAAGGAAATGGCGAACGGGCTGCCTCCGAGGGAGGGAAAATTTCTGATATCGTCATCCGGTATCCGGACACCCGCCTCGTTTTTACTGATAGATTAAAGAATATTGGCGAGAAGTTTGAATTAACGGCTGATGAGATTATTTCTATTGTTAAAAAAGTGAACTTTATGCTGGATATCAGCATCAATGAGACCGTATTTGCCTTTGAACGGCACTCCGAGGAACAACTGAGAGAGACGCAATCTCAGGTAAATGAGCTTTCTGCAGCCATTGTACCGATTCAGGACAGCATTGCAATACTTCCATTGATCGGCAGCATAGACTATGACAGAGCTCAAATCATCATTGAGAGGACAGTCCCTCGGGTCAGTCAGCTGGGAATTGAAACCCTAATTATCGATTTTTCGGGCACGGTGAATATAGATGTTGAAATTGCCAATCATATTTTTGATATCCGGAATATCCTCCAGCTAATAGGTGTTAAGACCATTGCCACAGGTATCAGACCGGATTTGGCAAAAAATGCCGTTGTCCTTGGCATTGACTTGTCATCCCTTGAAGTATACTCGAACGTCCTGCAGGCGATTAGAAGCATTAAATAACGGGAATGAATGGAGCTGCTCATAAAGCGGCTTTTTTTTATAAAACTAGAAAATGAATATTTAAAAAACAATTGTCGAACCCCAAATCACATGATAGTATTTAGATATTTTCCAATATATTAAATTAACAAAATTATAGATACTATTAAAAAGATTCGTATGGGAGGCTTTTTGCATGACTGTTTTTACATCCGCTTATTTTACAATGACTGAACAGGAAGCCATTGAATATGCCAGGACAAGGCTGAATTATTTTGCTCCAGATGCTGAATTGGACTGCAGGGAAATTGGCGATGGCAATTTGAACTATGTTTTCAGGCTGACTGACCATAAACACAAGAAGTCGCTGATTATCAAGCAGGCCGGACCGGTTGCCAGGATATCAGATGAATTTAAGCTGTCTCCTGACCGCAACCGTATTGAATATGAAATTCTTGATCTGCAAAACAAGCTCGCTTCTGGCTTCGTGCCACAAGTGTTTAACTACGATCCAGTAATGAATTGTACCGCAATGGAGGATCTGTCAGATTACACTATTATGAGAACAGCCTTAATGCAGCATGAAAAATTCCCGCTGTTTGCTGACCATATCTCGACTTTTCTGGTAAATACCTTATTGCTTACTTCAGATGTCGTAATGGGGCATAAGGAAAAGAAAGAGCTCGTCAAAAAGTTTATCAACCCGGAACTATGCGAAATTTCAGAGGACCTCGTCTTCACAGAACCGTTTTACGATTGTGTGAGAAATGAAGTATTTGAAGGCACCAGGGAATTTGCCAAAAAGGAAATTTGGGAGGATCTAAAGCTTCAGCTTGAAACGGCAAAGCTTAAATTTGAGTTTATGACCAATGCCCAGTCCCTGCTGCATGGCGATCTGCACACAGGTTCAATTTTTGTAAAAGAAGATTCTACTAAAATTATTGATCCTGAGTTCGCCTTTTATGGCCCGGCCGGATACGATATCGGAAACGTGATTGCCAACCTGATTTTCGCCTATGTGAATGCGAAATATACCATCACTGAAGATGAAGCAAGAACCGATCAGCTTGGTTATCTTGAAAACACAATAGAAGATATTATCGACTTGTTCCAAACGAAATTCCTGCAGGCCTGGGATGAGAAAGCAACTGAACAAACAGCCAGCTATGAAGGCTTTAAGGAATACTATCTTGATACAATTCTGCGTGACACAGCAGCAGTCACAGGACTTGAATTGTGCAGGAGAATTATCGGGCTGGCTTCTGTAAAGGATGTCACATCCATTGAAGATAACACCAGCAGAGCTGCAGCAGAAATGATTTGTCTGGCAGCCGGAAAAATGTTTATTATGGATAGGGAATCTTTTAAAACAGGAGCGGATTTTGTGCGCACTTTAAAAGACTGTGAAAAAAGATTCTAGAGGAGGCAGCATGATGGGGAAACCAGTGGATGTGATCCAGTCTGTGAGATTGGACGATGAAATCAATACACTCATTCTATTAGATCAAACAGTTCTGCCGAATGAAAAGAACTTTTTGCATTTGAAAGAATTAAAGGATATTTGGGATGCAATCTATCATTTAAAGGTCCGAGGTGCACCTGCCATTGGAATAGCCGCGGCTTACGGTGTTTATTTGGGCACAAAGCAATCAGCCGCAGATAGCTATGAAGAACTTTATCTGGATTTTAAAAAAGCGAAAGAATACCTGGCGTCATCACGGCCAACTGCTGTCAATCTGTTTTGGGCGCTCGACCGCATGGAAGCCCGTTTCCAGAAGGAAAAAGGTAAAGCTGCAGCGGAAATAAAGCAGGCCCTGAAAGCGGAAGCAGAAAAAATTCGTGCTGAGGATGAAAAAGTTTGCGAATCGATCGGACAGTACGCGCTTTCTGTACTTGAGCCTGGATGGGGCATTCTGACACACTGTAATGCAGGAACAATTGCGACCGCTAAATATGGGACAGCCCTTGCTCCGATTTATTTAGGGCAGGAAAAGGGATATGATTTTAAAGTATACGCCGATGAAACCCGTCCGCTTCTGCAGGGGGCCCGCCTGACCGCATGGGAGCTCGAAGAAGCAGGTGTGGATGTCACGCTGATCTGCGATAATATGGCCAGCATCGTCATGAAAGAAGGAAAGATTCAAGCTGTACTTGTCGGCTGTGACCGTGTTGCAGCCAATGGTGATGCAGCCAATAAGATTGGAACATCCGGCGTTGCGATTCTCGCGAAACATTATAATATACCTTTCTATGTTTGTGCTCCGCTGTCAACAGTTGATCTTGCATGCAAAACAGGGGACGACATCCATATTGAATTAAGAAATTCAGAAGAGATTACTTCTAAATGGTACGAAAAGCCGATGGCGCCAGAGGGTGTAAAAACCTATAATCCCGCCTTCGATGTAACAGATAGTGAACTGATCACAGGCATTATCACGGAAAATGGCATCGCGTATGCACCTTACACAGAAAGCCTTCCAAAGATGTTCAAATAAGAATAAAAATCCTCCTGACCAAGCGGTTAGGAGGATTTTTATTCTTCATATCTTTAAAGCGTTTAACTAGGAAAATGTCCCTGGCATCTATAAAAAACGGAGTGTAATTTTACTCTTTGTATCTATCGAAGGAACTAATATTTTTGGGGTAATTTATTTATTGCTGGAAATATTATGAATTTAACAACATATGGATAGTAGAAAAATTTTGTAAATCAGTCAAAATGCCTGTTACTTTTTGAGAAGCTATGTTTCTATGCCTGATTCTAAAGTCTGATAATTAAACATTTTAGCATATTGTTAGAGTCTGAATATTTTAAATATACTAGAAATACAACAGGAATCGACAGAAAAATATAGACTTGAGAGGAGAAAAAGGATGAAGAAAAAAAGGGCATTAGGAGCAGCACTTCTAAGTATGACCATGGGTTTATCAGTTTTCACAGCGGGGGCATTCGCTAAAGAACCGGAGACCCAAAATGAAACCTACCGGGTATTGATCCAGGGTCCGGCAAATGCTAAAGCCAGTGTGAATTCACAGGTGGACAAGCGTTGGGATTTTGGCAGCGATGGCATGACTGCAGAGGTTAATGCTAAGCAATATCAGGCACTTCTGAAAAATAAGAACTTAAAGATTGAAAAAGTAAGCGAAGTTACTCTTGATACTGCCAGAACAGAGGCATCCAAGAAAGATTCAGTTTCTATTCAGGCAGCAGGATATCCTAGTGATCAAACACCATGGGGAATTGCTTCGATCTATAATAACAGCAGCATTACGAGTACGTCAGGCGGAAGCGGCATTAAGGTTGCAGTTCTTGATACAGGCGTTTATACCGGTCATATTGACCTGGAAGGCTCTGCGGAGCAATGTAAAGACTTCACTCAATCCACTCCGCTTGTAAATGGTTCTTGTACGGATCGCCAGGGCCATGGAACACATGTAGCCGGGACGGTTTTAGCACATGGAGGATATGATGGCCAGGGGATCTATGGAGTTGCTCCACAGGCGAAGTTATGGGCATATAAAGTCCTTGGAGATAATGGTTCGGGATATTCAGATGATATTGCAGGAGCAATCCGCCACGTAGCGGATGAAGCATCCCGTACTGGTTCTAAAGTGGTCATCAATATGTCCCTTGGTTCAAGCGGCAAGGATTCCCTCATCAGCAGTGCGGTTGATTACGCATACAGCAAAGGTGTCCTTGTTGTGGCCGCAGCAGGAAACTCAGGCTACAGCGCTAATACAATCGGCTATCCTGGAGCTTTAAAGAATGCGATCGCGGTTGCAGCTCTTGAAAACGTTCAGCAAAACGGTACATACCGTGTAGCCAACTTCTCATCGCGCGGAAATCCTAACACGGACGGCGACTATGTCATTCAGGAAAAAGACGTGGAAGTGTCTGCACCTGGTGCAAGCATCGAGTCTACGTGGTATAACGGAGGCTATAATACGATCAGCGGAACATCCATGGCAACACCTCACGTAGCAGGCCTTGCCGCAAAGATTTGGTCTTCCAGCCCATCCATGAGCCACACTCAGCTTCGCACAGAGCTTCAAAATCGTGCCAAGCAATATGACATAAAAGGCGGATACGGAGCAGCAACTGGTGATGACTATGCGTCAGGCTTCGGATACCCACGCGTAAAATAACGAACAGAATCATACCCCCGAAAACCGTCTGATCTCTGATCAGGCGGTTTTTTTAATATTTCCGCGGAAATGATCAAATTTTGGCGAAACTACAAAACTAATAGAAAATGCTGAAACAAATTTATTTTGAATATACAATAGGGAGTGGATGTGAATAGGAAGGGAGCTGGCAGCCATGGCTGTTCATAATACATATCTTAATGACCAGGAAGCAAAGGAATTCATCTGCGAAATCGGCAGAAGAATATACAATAAAAACTTCGTTGCTGCAAACGACGGAAACATTTCCATTAAAGTGAACGACCGTGAACTCTGGACATCACCAACCGGAGTGAGCAAAGGATTTATGACACCGGATATGATGGTTAAGATGGACCTTTCAGGTAATGTCCTGGAAGGAGAGCTGAAGCCTTCTTCAGAAGTAAAGATGCACCTTAGAGTGTATCAGGAAAATACTGAAGCAAAGGCTGTTGTCCATGCCCATCCGCCTGTTGCAACTTCATTTGCCATAGCCGGAATCAGCCTTGAAAAACCCGTATCACCAGAAGCGATAGTCTTGCTTGGCAAAGTTCCGGTAGCCCCGTATGCCACCCCCGGAACACAGGAAGTGCCGGATTCCATTGCTCCATACTGCAGGGATTACAATGCTGTCCTTTTAGCGAATCATGGCGCACTAACCTGGGGAAGAAACATAACTGAGGCCTTTTTTCGGATGGAGTCATTGGAACACTATGCACTCATGCTGATGTATTCTGAACACACCATTCAAAAGTCAAACGAACTTAGTACAGAACAAATTGCAGAGCTGATCAAAATCCGCGAAAAAATGGGCATTCATACGGGTGGAATACCGGTTCCGAATAGTGATAAGGAAATCCGGACAGCTTCCAGCCTGCCGGAAGAAATAATCGAAAATATTGTTCGGAGAGTAACGGAAGAAGTCCTAAAAAACGTTTTAAAATAGCCAAAAAGGGATAGCTATAAGGGTATAGCAACATTGTATAATTTACCCCTTTTAACGAAACCTATCTTGAATACCTTATTGAAACGTGAGGAGAGATTCTGATGAAACTGCTGGTCATTGGCGGGGTGGCTGCAAGTATGTCAGCCGCATCGAAATTAAGAAGAATGGACGATAAAGCGGAAATTACCGTCTATGAAAAAGGCAAATTTTTATCCTACGGTGCCTGCGGTCTTCCGTATTATATTTCCGGCGAAAATGATGATTACCGTAAAATGATCGCAAGAACACAGGAGCAATTTGATGAGAGGAACATTAAAACACATCTGCAGCATGAAGTTTTAAAAGTGGATACAAACAAAAGGGAAGTAACGGTTAAAGACCTTGCATCTGGTAAAACGTTTACAGATACATACGATAAGCTGATGATTGGAACAGGCACGTTTCCTACCATGCCCCCATTTCCTGGAGCCGATCTTGAGAACGTTCAGGTGCTGAAAACAATGGAAGATGGAATGGTACTAAAAGAAATTTCCCGCAAACCAGAAGTGAATGATGTTGTAATTGTCGGCGGAGGCTATATTGGAATCGAAGTGGTTGAAGCGATGAAAACCCTCGGCAAAAATGTGCGGGTTATTGAAATGGGTGAGAGAATTTTAGCTCCTTTCGATAAGGAAATAACCGATATCGCTGAAAAAGAAATCCGTGATAACGGCGTACAACTGAATCTGGGTGAAAAGGTAGAGAGCTTCAGCGGCAATGGGAAAGTGGAGAGTGTCAAAACGGATAAAGGCACTTATAAAGCAGACTTAGTGCTTGTTGCTGTTGGTGTAAAGCCTGCTACGAAGTTTCTGGAAGGATCGGGAATAGAGATGGCGGAAAATGGAGCCATCATCATCGACCGTGAAATGCGGACAAATATTGAAGGTGTTTATGCTGCGGGGGATTGCGCTCAGGTTTATCACAAGGTGCTTGAAGAAAATGATTATATTCCGCTGGGAACAAACGCGAATAAATGCGGCCGCCTGGCTGGGGCCAATATAGCCGGCAGTCATGAAAAATATGTGGGAACTTTGGGGAGTGCCGCGATTAAAATTTTTGATATGGAGCTTGGGAGAACGGGGCTTTCCGAGGAGGATGCTAAAAAGCTTGATATTGGCTACACAACTGAATTTGTAAAAGCGGCCGACCATCCGGACTACTACCCGAATCAGACTCCTATCTGGATCAAGCTGATATGTGAGAAAGGAACAAACCGAATACTCGGAGCCCACGCCATCGGAAATAAAGGAGTGGTCCTTCGAATTGATGTATTTGCCGTTGCCATCCACAATAAGATGGCAGCAGAAGAGCTTGGCATGGTGGATCTTTGTTATGCTCCGCCGTTTGCGGGTGTCTGGGATGCTGTCCATATCGCAAGCAATGCAGCAAAGTAATGGATTAAAGTCAGCGGAATTCGCTGGCTTTTTAATTTTCTCAGGAGGTTTTTGTAAGAAGGTGTTGAATATTGTCCATATACAATCCCTTTTATGGAGGCTGAAATGTTTACAAGAATTGATACAGTTTTTCTGCAGGTAACTGATTTTGGAAAAGCCATTGAATGGTACAGCACAGTGCTGGGTTTCCCGGTAAGATGGAAGGATGATCAGGGAGGGTATGCAGCCCTGGAGGTTGGGGAAACGCCTTTAACCCTTGTCCGTTCTGAAAAAGTAATTCCCTCCTCTTATATGCCATTTAACTTTTATGTTTCCGATATTGAAGAAGCACATCAGCATCTGGCAGGGTATAAAGTGAAAACCGGTCCAATCGAGGATGATGGAACGGTAAAGTGGTTTGAGTTTGAAGATCCTGACGGCAATAAGCTTGGCGTATGCCATTTTAAAGAGTAAGGAAAAGCTGCCTTTTTAGGCAGCTTTTACAGTTATTAATAAGAGTCCTTCGCCAGCTTAGGATGGCGGTTCATGGCACCTAGAAGAATCAGTCCGCTCAGGATAAGCAGGAGGCTTGTGACCACGAAGACGGCAGAAAAACCCAAATAGCCGGAGATCAAACCGCCGATGACCGGTCCGATTATATTCCCGAAAAAGCGAAGACTTGTGTTGTACCCAAGCACTTCACCCTGCATAGCAACCGGCGCTTCCTGGCGGATATATGCGATCCGGACAGGAATGATGCCCCCGATGGTGACACCAAGTGCAAAGCGGACAAGAACAAGCTGCCACATGTTTGAGACAAATCCTCCCGGCAGATAAAACACGCCTGCGAGGAAGAGGAGAACAACCAACGTTTTAATATAGCCGTACTGATCCCCAATTTTCCCCCATTGCCTGGCCATCAGCAAGTTGCCAAGCCCTGCAGCTGAAAAAGCAATCCCCGCAAAAAACGCCAGATTTTCCGGTCCGTGCAATTCACTGACATATAGGGATAGGATAGGCTGGATGCTGAAGTGGGCGATTTGAACAAGCGTTGATATCAGCATAACTGTCAGCAGGATGGGATTACTGATAATATGCTGAATGACCGCCTTGCTTGAATACCGCGTTTTCTCGCCCTTTTGAGTTTGGATTCTGTGTTCTTTTGTGAAAAAGACAAGAAAAGCGGAAACAAAGATGGCGATGGAGGTCCATTTGAAGGTATCTGAAAATCCGAATAAATCTGCAAGGACTCCGCCGAGAAGAGGGCCCATCAATGAACCTGTGATGCTTCCGGTCTGCAGTGTCCCCATCACCCTGCCGGCAATTTCCTTCGGAGTTTGCGTGGAAATAAACGCCTGTGACATTCCGATGAAGCCTGTAAAAATCCCCGTAAACAGCCTGAGAAAAAACAGCTGCCAGACATTTGTTACGTACCCCATCAGAAATATGGATATGCCCATGCCGATTCCGGACAGAATCAATATTTTCCTGCGTCCAAAAAGGTCCCCGATTCTTCCCCACACAGGTGAAAAAAGAAACGCAGTCACAAATGTGATCGCAAACGTCCACCCTGACCAATGCTGCACATAGGTTGGAGATTGGTCGCCAAAGCTTTCTATATATAACGAAATAAAGGGAAGGACCATCGTCATGCTGCCAGCCACAAAAAAATTGGCAAACCACATAATCATTAAATTTCTTTTCGTCTGTTTTACCATATTTGAAACACTTCTTTCCGGTCAACGTTTCGTTTCCCTAAATATATAATAACGAAGATTACAAAAAATAGGAAGGGTTATGCTATCACTCTAATTTTTATATATCCTCTCAAATATGATAAAAACCGCTTTACTCAAGGAATCCAGAAAATTCTATGACATTATTACCACAGTCCGTTAAAAAAACATTGTCTTATAACAGTATTTATTCTATAATTCCTAATAGGAAAAAGATTCAGAATATATACTAAAAGGGGGAAGTTGTTTGGAAGCTTTTATTAATCAGCTAAACGGTATTTTATGGAGTACACCTGTTATCTACATCTGTCTTGCAATAGGGTTGTTCTTCTCAGTCTTAACTCGATTTTTACAGGTCCGCCATATCAAGGATATGGTACTGCTCATGTTTCAAGGGAAAAGTTCCGCAGCGGGCGTTTCGTCTTTCCAGGCCTTATCTATTGCTCTTTCCGGCCGTGTAGGAACTGGTAACATTGCAGGTACTGCCACTGCCATCGCAATGGGTGGACCTGGTGCTGTATTCTGGATGTGGGCCATTGCTTTTATCGGAGCAGGCAGTGCGTTCGTTGAATCAACGCTGGCTCAGATTTACAAAGTGAAAAAAGACGGGCTATACCGAGGCGGTCCGGCCTATTATATTGAAAAGGGAATCGGAATTAAATGGTTTGCCGTCCTTTTCGCAATTTCTGCTTTGCTTGCTATGGCACTTTTAATGCCTGGCATCCAGTCAAACTCAATTGCGCTTGGAATGGAAAATGCGTTTGGCATAGACAAAACAGTAACAGGCCTTATCATTATCGGTTTACTTGCCCTGATTATTTTCGGCGGTGTTAAGCGTATTGCAACTGTAGCTCAATATACCGTTCCTTTTATGGCAGTGGGTTATATTTTAGTCGCTTTAATTATTATTGCCATGAACATTGGTGAGCTGCCTGGCGTAATTTCGTTAATTTTCAGCAGTGCCTTTGGTGCAGACTCCATGTTTGGGGGAATTATCGGAAGCGCAATCGCATGGGGTGTAAAACGCGGAATTTATTCAAACGAAGCTGGTCAGGGTACTGGCCCGCATGCTGCTGCAGCTGCTGAGGTTTCCCACCCTGCCAAGCAAGGTCTTGTACAGGCATTCTCAGTATATATTGATACGCTATTCGTATGTTCCGCTACAGCTTTCATGATCCTATTTACTGGAATGTTCAATACAGTCGGTGCTGATGGAAAGACTCCAATTGTAGAAAATCTTCCAGGAGTGGAAGCTGGACCTGGGTATACTCAGGCAGCTGTTGAATCTGTGCTTCCAGGCTTCGGTGCCGGATTTGTTGCTGTTTCTCTTTTCTTCTTTGCTTTCACAACCATCATGGCCTACTACTATATGGCTGAAACAAACGTAGCTTACCTGATTAGCGGCAAGAACAGCAAGCTGGCGATGTTTATCCTGAAGATAGTCTTGCTTGCTGCAACATTCTATGGTGCTGTTAAAACGGCAGGCCTGGCGTGGGCACTCGGAGATGTTGGCTTGGGACTAATGGTTTGGCTGAACTTAATTGCCATCGTGATCCTAAGAAAACCTGCTCTGATTGCACTTAAAGATTATGAGGCCCAGAAGAAACAAGGTCTTGATCCAGTATTCAATTCCAAGAAGCTTGGCATTAAAAATGCTGAGTATTGGGAAGAGGAATACAAGCCGCAGGAAGAAAAAGTATCTTAATAGAAAGATAAGAGATGTCCGGCTGATGCCGGGCATTTTTTTACAATCTTTATACTACTTTTACAATTTTCATGTAATTACTTAGCATTCTCTTAATATTCATCTTTTAGTATTGTACTTGGGTTTGATACATAAATACGCTGCAAACAATATAAAAGAAGAGGTGCTAAGGATGTCAGAATTGAATCGCCGCAAGTTTTTAACGTATGTAGGTACAGGTGTGGGAGCTTTAACTGTAGCTTCGACAGGTTTGGGGGCAATGATTCCAAAAGCAGAAGCTAAGGGCGTTGAAGCAGCCTCCCATTTATTCGGATTCCAAAAAAAAATCTCTGGTTTAAATTTTAAGCCGATTGATCCGACAGATAAGGATGACCTTGTTTTGCCGCGTGGTTACAAATACGATGTTGTGGCAGCCTATGGAGATGTTATTAATAAAAAGGGCGATACATTCGGCTTTAACAATGACTTTACCTTATATTTTCCAATTGATGGGGACAAGCGCGGTCTTTTATGGGTGAATCATGAATATTCAAGCGATCTATTTGTTCATGGTGCAAGGCCGGCAAATGGCAAGTATTCCGCAGGGCAAATTCAAAAAATGCTTTACAACCAGGGCGGATCGATTATCGAAGTATACCGTGATAAAGAGGGCACCTGGAAATTGGACACGAATTCCAAATATGCGCGCCGTATTACAGGCTTGACTCCGTTTCAGCTGACAGGTCCTGCCAAAGGTTCAAAAGCAGTGGGCGGTGCAACGAATGTACAGGGGACTTTTGCCAATTGTTCCGGCGGCATGACATTGTGGGGCACGGTTTTATCAGCTGAGGAGAATTTTGAATCTACATCAAAGGATGCAGGATTAAATGATACGCATTATGGCTGGATCGTGGAAATCGATCCGTTTGATCCAAATTTCAAGCCGCGCAAGCACACCGCCCTTGGTCGCTTCAACCATGAAAATGCAGCAGTCGGCCTGACCAATGACAATCGGGTTGTGGTTTATATGGGCGATGATAAGAAAGATGCATGCGTGTATAAATTCATCAGCAAAAATAAATATGTAAAGTCCCGCGGGAAAGCCAACGCAGACCTTCTGGAAGAAGGGACACTTTATGCGGCTAATATGGGGAGCGGAAAATGGGTGCCATTAACGATCGAAAATGTGCAGAAAGCCGTCAAGGGGAATGCAGATCTTTTAAAGAAATTCCAAACACAGGCTGATGTGGCTGTCCACTGCCATGAAGCAGCTCTGCTTGTTGGCGGAACGCCTACTGACCGTCCGGAAGATGTGGAAATCAGCCCGTTCGATAATACGGTATTCATTGCCCACACCAACAATGATAAACATGGCAACTTTCACGGCCATATTACCAGATTTATCGAAGAAGGAGATGACCTGGGGGCACTTACTTTTGATTTTGAAATCTTCGCAGCCGGCGGAAAACAGAGCGGCTTCAGTGCACCTGACAATCTGACTTTCGATAGCCTTGGCAATCTCTGGACTGTAACAGATATGTCATCAAGCAAGCTGAATACAGGAATCTACACACATTTCGCCAACAATGGCATGTTTGTCATCCCGACGATCGGAAAAAATACAGGTGATGCCTTTCAGTTTGCTTCAGCTCCCGTTGAAGCAGAACTGACTGGACCCTCTTTTACACCAAACGAGACAACCCTGTTCCTGTCCATTCAGCATCCGGGAGAAGAGACGGAAGACCTGAACAATCTGACAAGCAAATGGCCGCACCGCAAGGGAGACACCATGCCGCGTCCGGGAGTTGTGGCGATTACAGGCTTCAAATACTAGGAGGTTACTATGCTATCAAATATCGGGATACCAGGATTGATTATTGTTCTAGTGCTTGCGCTGATTATTTTCGGCCCATCCAAGCTTCCTGAAATCGGCAGGGCATTCGGCACCACCCTAAAGGAATTCAAGAAATCCACACGCGAACTTGTTTCAGACGAACAGCCGGAAGATAAGAAAAAAGAATTGCTGTAAGAATGAATAGGGAAGGGAGAGTTATCTTCCTTCCTTTTATATAAAGATAAGAAAGCATATAATTTTTGAACGTCGATAAGTGTCTAGCTCCAGCGCCTACCCCCTCGAGGTCACAAGCCAATCCTCCCAAAAAGGCAAAGAACGCCTTTCCGGGAGGCTCGTCTTGTGCTTGTCGGGGGTGGGCAAGGCGCTTGCGCTTTTCTATTGAGGTGATTAATATGAACAATGAAGCAGTAAATGTTCTCCAGCATTTTGAGGAGCTCCGGAAGAGGCTTATGATTATAGCTGCTGTCTTTATAGCGTTCTTGGCACTATCTTTTATTTTCGTCAGCGACATTTACCAGTGGCTGGTTAAGGATCTGGACTTTAAATTAGCTGTTCTCGGTCCATCTGAAATTCTATGGGTCTATTTTATGCTTGCGTCTGTTGTAGCCATTGCAGCCGCCATCCCGGTAGCTGCCCATCAAATCTGGCTGTTTGTCAGTCCGGCGCTTACCGGAATGGAGAAAAAGGTGGCCTTATCCTATATTCCCGCGTTATTTTTCCTGTTCATTACCGGTATAGCATTCGGATATTTCATCCTTTTGCCGCTGGTTCTGAATTTTTTAATGACCTTATCCGGAGAGATGTTCACCGCCTTTTTTACAACAGAAAAGTACTTTCAATTTGTGCTGCATTTAACACTGCCATTCGGCTTTCTGTTCGAGCTTCCTGTTGTGATTATGTTCCTGACCAGCCTGGGCATTATCAATCCCTATTCGCTGCAGAAGATAAGGAAGTATGCCTATTTCGTGCTGATTGTGGTTGCGATCTTAGTCACACCGCCTGACTTTATTTCAGATATACTGGTCACATTGCCTCTCCTGCTCCTGTACGAGGCGAGTGTGAGCCTGTCCAAAATCATATATAACAGAAAGCAGAAAAAGCAGGCTGTTTTGCAGTAATTTTAATTAAAACCAAAACACAAAAAAGCTTGGACCGTAAATGTCCAAGCTTTTCTATTATTCTCTTACTTTACACGCGGGAAGCCAAAGCCTGATGCATAATCATCTCCAGCGGCAGCTCCTGTTCCGCCAAGAATATCATTTTGCTTGGCGCGGTTCTGAAGCTCGGCGCGAAGCTGTGTATGGGACATGGATGGATTTTGGGCCCAGATCTTAGCAGCCAATCCGGATACATGGGGAGTAGCCATGGATGTGCCGCTGATTGTGCTGTAGCTGCCATCATACCATGTGGATTCAATCGCTCTGCCTGGTGCAGACACCTCAACATCACGCTCCTGAATCACGAAGTCGCCATCAGTTGCAGGATTGCCCCGTGATGAAAAATCTGCAACACGGTAGGATCCATTTTGCTGAACATTTTCAAGAGCCGCCACTGCAACAGCATTCACCAATGCGCCAGGATAGCCAATCGTGTTATCGGCAGGACCATCATTTCCGGCAGCAGCCACTACCAGGACACCTTTGCTGTATGCGTAATCAACTGCATCTGCAATCAATGTGCTTTTAGAGCTTGAACCTAATGACATGGAAATGACCACTTTAGATCCTGTGCGGACCGCTTCATCGGCCGCATGCTTAATAGCTCCGGCGATGTCATCAGAATACCCTGATCCTCTGTCATTTAACACCTTATATGCCCAGAGATCTGCGTCTGGAGCCACCCCATAAACGCCTTGTCCGTTAGCGCCGCCATGAGCCAGTACAGTACCCGCAACATGTGTGCCGTGTCCGTTCTTGTCTCCGCAGCTTCCGTCAATTAAAGGTGTCTTTCTTTGTGTAAAGTCTTTACACTGTTCAGCTTGTCCAGCAAGGTCAGCATGCGCTGTATTTACCCCTGTGTCCAGCACGGCAACTTTTACCCCATTTCCGCCTGAAGTGCTTTGGATGGAGCTGTCATTATAAATGGCCTCAATTCCCCAAGGTGTACCGTCTGCCGGAGCTGATGCAGCCCCCGATCCAGGTTTTGCAGCTGTCACAGGTGCATTCTTAACTTCATCTACTCTATCAATCTTTAAGTTTTTATTTTTTAAAAGTGCCTGATACTGTTTAGCATTGACTGTTGTAGTAAAACCTTTCTGTCCAAAATCCCACCGTACTCCGTAGTTCGATTTTGCCTTTGCCTTTTCCGCACTTGGTCCCTGAATAACGACCCGGTAGGTTTCATTGCTCTCAACCTGCTGGCCAAATGCCCCTGATGCAAATACAGAAAGCCCCATTGCGACACTTAATACCGCTGATCCAATTATTCTTTTTTTCTTCATCCAAAATCTCCTCTCAAAATATGTATTGTCCACAGCCGGAAAAGCTGTGACTCTATTATATTTACAAAATTCAGAATAGTTAAACTGGTCTTTTGTACTATTTTTCTAAATTAAAAGAAATTTAACTTTTGAGGTAAATATTTCAACTTATAAATTGGATATAAATGGAGTTATTTGAGCACGGAGGAGGGTATAGCCTATTAAGTCAATAAAGGAGTGTGAAGCATGAGAGCTGTAACTTACCAGGGAGCAAAAGATATTCAAGTGAAAAATGTGGAGGATCCCAGAATTGAAAAAAGAGATGATGTGATTGTCCGAATCACGTCAACAGCCATTTGCGGATCGGACCTTCATTTATATCAGGGAAACATGCCGTTGCGGCCCGGGTATATTATCGGGCATGAACCAATGGGAATCGTTGAGGAGACAGGCCCTGATGTGACACGGGTCAAAAAAGGCGACAGGGTGGTTATTCCATTTAATGTGTCATGCGGTCATTGCTTCTACTGTCAGCATGATATGGAGAGCCAATGTGATAATTCGAACCCGCATAATGATTCAGGCGGCTATTTTGGCTATACAGAGAAATATGGAAATCACCCGGGCGGCCAGGCAGAGTTTTTGAAGGTGCCATTTGGCAATTTTATGCCCTTTGTCATACCGGAATCATGCGAGCTGGAGGATGAGTCACTGCTCTTTTTATCAGATGTGCTGCCGACAGCTTATTGGAGTGTGGAGCATTCAGGTGTAAAAGCGGGAGATACAGTCGTCGTCCTCGGCTGCGGTCCCATCGGGTTAATGACCCAGAAATTTGCCTGGATGAAAGGTGCTAAGCGGGTAATAGCGGTCGATCATCTTGATTACCGTCTGAACCATGCCAAACTCACCAATGATGTAGAGGTCTATGACTTCACTAAATATGATGACATAGGAGCTTATCTGAAAGAAATCACCCAGGGTGGAGCTGATGTGGTCATTGATTGTGTGGGCATGGATGGAAAGAAATCCGCAGTTGAAAAAATCGAACAGAAGCTGAAGCTGCAGGGAGGAACGCTTGGCCCGATTCAAATTGCGACAAAAGCCGTCCGTAAATTTGGAACTGTCCAGCTGACAGGTGTCTACGGGCTGACTTATAATATGTTCCCGCTGGAGGAATTTTTCTCGAGAAATGTTACCATTAAAATGGGGCAAGCCCCTGTTGTTCACTACATGCCTGAGCTGTTCGAAAAAATCACGAACAAGGAATTTGATCCAAAGTCGATCATAACTCATCAAATTCCCCTCCAAGAAGCAGATCGTGCATATAAGATTTTTAATGACCATGAAGATGACTGCATCAAAGTCATCTTAAAACCTTAGCAATAATACAAAAACCGGCCAAGAAATACCTTGGCCGGTTTTTTGAAGTTTAAGAATATAACATAATATACATGTTTCGACACAAACGTATATAATAGTGCTAAAGGCATACAATTAATAGAGTTAACCAAGGAGCATGTAAATGAAAGGCTTTAATCAAGATACATTGATAAAAGAAGAAACAAAAGCAGTCACCCTTTTTATCTGGCTGTTTTATATTATTTTAACGCTTTATGATTTATTTTATTATTATCTGCTTCCACTTAATACAGGCGGCACTGCCGGGCTCCCGGATGGAGGGCTCGGATGGGGCTATTATCTGGCTATTATCGGTCTTTTGCCGTTTGGGCTTTATTTTATCAGGGCGAAACGTCCTTTTCTCGTAAAATACTTATTTTTTGCAGGTTTTTCCATGATTGATTTTAGCAGCAGCATGCTGATTTATTTTGGTGAATCGAAGGAATTCCAGAGCGGAAGCGCAGTAGAACTTCTATTTATTATTTTTGCGCCAATTTTTGTGAATAAGCGCTATTTTTGGATTGTAACCGGAGGTATGGTTGCGAAGTATCTTCTGGCTGGTTTGATACTGAGCAGCCAGAAGGTAATGGTGCCAATCGTGCTTTTGATCATTTTTTCAAGTGTTTCCTATGTTCTGCTGAACCGCTTTTATTCATATATTAACTCGCTGACACATGTTTTCCAGGAACTCCGCCAGACGGAAAAGCTGGCTGCTGTTGGGCAGATGGCTTCGGCAGTGGGCCACGAAGTGAGAAATCCTTTAGCAGCATTACGAGGGTTTACTCAGCTGCAGATGGAAAAGCACCTTGAAGATAGGGATCGATATAAAATGATGATTGAGGAAATCGACCGCATTAATCTGATTGCTGATGACCTTATGATCCTGAGCAAACCAAGGCTGCCTATGTTTAAAAGGGTTGAACTGAATGCAGTGGTTCACTACGTCCTCTCAATCATTAAAGAACAGGCAGCCAATCAGAATATCCGTTTTGAAACAGAGAATCTGAAATCCCTTCCTAAAGTTCAATGTGACGAGCATATGCTGAAACAGGCTTTTATTAATCTGATCAAAAATGCAATGGAATCTATGACAGAAGGCGGCACAATCGTGATTTCGGCCAAATTGGCGGAGGGTGAACACGTTTTGATCAGCATTAAAGATGAAGGCTGCGGAATAGATGCAGAAAATATGGAACGGGTCGTGGATCCATTTTATACAACGAAGCCGGATGGAACCGGTTTAGGACTGATGGTTACCAAGCAGGTTATGGATGAACATAAGGCGAAGATCATATTTGAGAGTGAATTGGGAAAAGGGACCATTGTGAACCTTATTATCCCTATAGAACAGCCGGCAGAATAAAAGAATTTCGGGGGATGTACATTTAATGTGCATCCTCTATTTGTATTCAGGACTATTGACCCGATATAAATTAAGTGTTAATAGTTGCTATTTACCTATTAATTATACATAATATATACAAAATATGCACAAATTGGCTAAGAGCCGGAGGGACACGACGATGCTATTTCAGTTAAAAAAGAGGAATCAACCTTCATTTTTTCGAACTTTCCAGGAGTAGAGGAAACAGTTGAAGTAAAAGATCAGCGTATTACTGAACGATTGTGGTATATGGGCTTTTCAAAGAAGCATCTTGAGACACTTCAGGACCTGAACCCGGTGATTTCACCCCTGTTGGATGAATTGCTTCAGAAAGTTCTGGATCATCTATATAAACAGTCGCCATTAAAGAGAATTGCAGATAATAATACAAGCAGGATAGGCTTTATGGCGTATATGTCCGTTATTTCCAGAGCTTATTAAGCGGCAATCTGGATGATGAATACTTCGCGATGAGAACGAGGATTGGCAATACCCATAACGGGGCTGGTCTTCCAGTTGAGTGGTTTCTGGCCACATATTCTGCCATTAATTCATTATTGGTGCCTAAGATCGTCGCGGAACTGCACCAGGATCCTGATAAGCTGACGAACGCATTGCTGGCTCTTACACATATCATCAATCTGGATTCCCAGCTGGTTGTCGAAAATTATCTGCAGGCCAGAATGAATGAACTCAATGAATTAAATGCTTCAAATGCCCATCTGCAGAAAGAATTAAATTCTATCAGCCAGGAAGTAGCAGCCTCGGTCCAGCAAACGGAAGCTTCGATCAATGAGACAAGCTTAAAAGCCGATCAAATCCGCAGGGAAACCGAAACAACGCAAAAAAGCAGCAAAAATCTGCTGAACCTGACTAACCTCAACCAAACACAAATGGGTGAGATGGTTCATGCTTTCAATAAAGTCCTTCAGGATGTGGAGAAGTCTATAAGCGGAATTGAAGCATTAAAAGGAATCTCTGAGCAAATTATCACGATGACAAAAGGGATTGAGGATATTGCCGATCAGACGAACCTGCTGGCACTGAATGCATCTATTGAGGCAGCCCGGGCGGGTGATGAAGGACGTGGATTTGCTGTAGTGGCAACCGAAGTGAGAAAGCTTGCAGAAAACTCTAAGAAGATGAGCAGCCATATCAAGGAACAAATCGAAAAAAGCGACAATCAAATCAGCGTGCTGGTTGATACGATGAACTCCATGAATCTCTCAACAAAAGAATCACAAGCTCAGATTCAGCAGGTTAAAGGCGGGCTTGTTACCGTGAAAATGGAAATGAAACAGTATCTGGACATGTTCGGCCGCAATAAAACAGACCTCGACAGCATTGTTCAGTCCATTCAGGAAATTAATCATACAACCGAAAGCCTGTCCCTTCTTGCAAATGAGCTGAAGGAAAAGGCTGAGGGTGGAGATAGGAATTATTAATCTCTATTATAATAACTAGTTAAAATGATGCAGCATCCTTTGGGGGTGCTGTTTTTTTTAGGTATTTAGAAACTGATTTTTACAAAAAATTAATAAATCGCCACACGAAACGCTCCTATTTACTCATTCTCAAATAAGTCTAAAAATAGATAGAATTATGAATGTTATCATCCTAATCTACTAATATCGAGGAGATGTATCCATTTGAAAAATCCTGCGCGCAAATTAGGTAAAACAATTCTTGCTGCAACTATGTCCCTATCTGTCTTGGCAGCTCCTGTTTCATATGATTCTGTAATGGCAGCAAAGCCTGATCATACAGGGAAACCTGAACATCAATTCAGCCATGAAGTAAGCCTTCGGATACTGGGAACAACGGATATACACACACACCTTTATAACTATGATTACTATAAAGATGCAGAAACCATTGAATTTGGACTGGCTAAAACAGCTACCTTAATTAAACAGGCAAGAAAAGAATCAAAGAATACATTATTATTTGACAACGGCGACTTAATCCAGGGAAATCCGCTTGGCGATTATAAAGCAAAAGTAGATAAGCTTGAGGATGGGGAAGTGCACCCTGTTTTCAAGGCTATGGAACTATTAGATTATGATGCCGCTACGGTAGGAAACCATGAATTCAATTATGGGCTCGATTATCTGGATGAGGTCCTGGATGATTCGCCATTTCCTTATGTGAATGCCAATGTCTACAAAGATGACCACGATCTAAATCCGGAAAATGATAAAAATTATTTTAAGCCATATAAAATCATCAAGAAAAAAGTGGTTGATGAAAAAGGCAGAAACCAGGTTATTAAGGTTGGGGTTATCGGTGCTGTGACTCCGCAGATTACACAATGGGACAAAGCCAATCTTGATGGAAAAATCATCACAAAAGACATTGTAAAATCAGTAGAAGCTAATATTCCTAAAATGAAAGAAGAAGGTGCGGACATTATCATTGCGCTTGCACACTCCGGCATGGGGGATGCAGCATATGCTGAAATGGAAGAGAATGCAGCCTACGACTTAACAAAAGTAGAAGGCATTGATGCGGTCATTTCCGGACACAACCATAAGAATTTTCCGGGAGATTTCACCGATCTTCCTGGAGTAGATACAGAAAAGGGAACGGTCAACGGGGTGCCGTTCATCATGCCGGGCAGCTGGGGCAACCAGCTTGGCGTTATGGACCTGACCATTGCCAAGGTAAAGGGCAAGTGGCAGGTTAAGGATTCCCAGTCATCTTTAAGGTCTATTTTCAGAAGCTATAAAAATGAATCCGGCGCGACCGTCAAGGAAAGCCTGGCAGATGCAGATCCTGCTATTTTGAAAGCTGTAAAGGAAGAGCATGAAGGAACCGTGAATTATGTCCGCCAGCCTGTCGGGGAAACAACAGCGGATATCCACAGCTATTTTGCACTTGTAAAAGATGATCCTTCCATTCAAATTGTAACGAATGCACAAAAGTGGTATATCGAGAAGCAATTAATAGGAACGCCGGATGAAAATACACCCGTGCTTTCAGCGGGAGCTCCATTTAAAGCAGGCGGCCGCAACGGGGCGAGCTATTACACATATATCCCTGAAGGCACAATCGCCATCAAAAATGTAGCTGATCTATATTTGTATCCCAATACAGTCGCTACGGTAAAAATTAAAGGTGCAGATGTGAAAGAATGGCTTGAAATGTCTGCAGGGCAGTTCAATCAGATAAAAGAAAATGAAGCAGGAGAACAGTCTCTCATTAATAATGATTTCCCTACTTATAACTATGATGTAATCGATGGTGTGACATATGAGATCGATGTAACAGAACCTGCTAAGTATGATAAGGATGGCAAGCAGATTAATGCTGATGCAAACAGAATCAAAAATCTTCAGTATAACGGAGCACCTATTGATCCAGATCAGGAATTCATCGTTGTGACAAATAATTATCGGGCCAGCGGCACTTTCCCTGGAGTCAGAAACAACACAGCAGTAGAGCTTTATCCGGATGAAAACCGCCAGGCAATCATTGATTATATCCGTGAAGAACAAACCATCGATCCTTCTGCAGATGCCAATTGGTCATTTGCACCGGTTGCCGGTGAAGTAAATGTAACGTTTGAATCTTCACCGGATGCAAAGAATGCAATTGCTGAAGGCAGCGGAATCGGCTACGCCGGTGAAGCAGGCAATGGCTTTTCGAAGTATTCGCTTCAATTTCCGGAGCCAAAGCCTTTTGAAGTCCAGCTTTTGGGAATCAATGATTTCCATGGCCAGCTTGATACATTTAATGCCGGCTTGAATGCGGGCGGAGTCGAATATTTAGCTGCACATTTAAAACAGCGAGAAGCAGCGAACCCCAATACAATCATGCTGCATGCCGGTGATGCAGTCGGGGCGAGCTCCCCTGTTTCTGCCCTTCTTCAGGACGAGCCAACCATTAATATGCTTAATGAGATCGGTTTTGATATAGGTACAGTCGGAAACCATGAATTCGATGAAGGGGTAGATGAAATGCTCCGTCTCATCAATGGCGGTGCCCATCCTAAAACGGTGGAAAAGTATGGTGAGTTTGAAGGAGCAGACTTTCCGTATGTTGCAGCAAATGTAGTCGATGAAACAACAAAGGAACCAATCCTTGATCCATATGTTATTAAAGAAGTAAATGGAGTGCCTATCGGCTTTATTGGCATTGCCTATTCCGATACTCCTGGAATCGTAACGCCAAGCGGAACAGCTGGAGTAGAATTCACAGACGAAGCGGAAGCGATCAACAAGTATACGGCAGAGCTGAAGGAACAGGGCGTTAAATCGATTGTGGTCATAACTCACAATCCTGCAGTGTCTGATCTGGATGGGGCTAATCCTCAAGAAGAACTCGCAGAAATTGCAAATTCGGTTGATGATGAAGTGGATGTGATGTTCGGCGGGCACAACCATAAGTACACAAACACTGTAGTAGACGGAAAATTGCTTGTTCAATCCTATTCATATGGTACAGCTTTCTCTGATGTAGATTTAACAATTGATCCGGTTTCCGGGGATATTGTTGCTAAAAAAGCTGAAATCGTAAACGCTGCACGTGATATTGAACCAGATGCTGTAATCAAGGAAATGCTGGATGCTTATGTTGCTGATGCAGCTCCAATTTTAAATGAGGTTATCGGCCATACTTCAACTGGCATTTCGAGGGATGTAAATGCTGACGGAGAGTCTCCGATGGGGAACTTAATTGCAGACTCCATGATTGCACAGACCAATACTGACTTTGCCTTCATGAACTCAGGCGGCGTCCGTGCAGGCATTGATGCGGGAGATATTACGTGGAAAGAAGCTTTTACAGTACAGCCTTTCGGAAATGACCTTGTAACATTGACATTGACCGGTGCGCAGATTAAAGAACTTTTTGAACAGCAGTGGGGTTCAAAAGAAAGAATTATGCATGTTTCCGGTTTAAAGGTGACGTATGATTCTTCGAGAGCTGCTGGAGATCGGATCGTTTCTTTAGTAAAGACCAATGGAACGCCAATCACTGCAGAACAAGAATATTCTGTGACAGTAAACAATTATATGGCTGATGGGGGAGACGGTTACAGCGCCCTGTTAAACGGCAAGAACCGCACTGTGGATATCGTCGACCTTGATGCTTTACTCAACTACATCAAAGAACAGAAAGAAGTAAACCCAGTGGTTGAAGGAAGAATTACCAAATTGAATAAATAAAAGTAAGGGGGCATCAGAGCAGTCTGATGCTCTCTTTTTTTATACCCCTAAATAAGCATTAATACCCAATTATTTTTTCCTGCTGAATAAATTGATCAAAATTACCTACTAAAATGTTATCAAAATATTAAAATAACAGTATTGTTAGACTATTAAAAACTTTATGTTAGTTTGATAGAATTAATCTCGCACTTCGGAAATTCAGAAAAACTAAATAGGAGGCTATGAGAATGAGTAATAAGAATAAACCTTTTAAGGTTGTATCTTCCATTACAGCCAGCACGATGATGGCAGCTGCACTATTTGCGGGATCTTTTGCCGGGACAACAGCAGCTCCTTCAAAAGCTTCAGCAGAGGAACTTTCTGCACCGATTGATTTGAATATTGTGAACGAAGACCGGCTCGGGAAGGCATTAAAAGAAAGAGGATTAGTTAAAAAGGATGCTTCTTCCAAAGAAATAGAAAAAGCAGTAAAGGAATACATAAAGGAAAAACAAGGTGAAAAGCAGCCTGGAAGTACAAAGAATAGCCATGGCCATGAGGATGCGTTTGACAAAAAAACAAAGGATTTTTTAACCAAACAAAAAGACAAGCTGTCAAAGCAGCTGAATAAGGGTCATAAAAACTTTAAAAAGGGCAAACCGGACGGATATGTAAAAGTAGATCCGGCCAAAGAAGCAAACTACAATGGTGATGTCAGAACAGACAAAGTGCTTGTGCTTTTAACTGAATTTGAAGATTTCAAGCATAACAATGTAACACAGGAAGAGGGCTACATGTACGCTGATGATTTCAGCAAAGAGCACTATGAAAAACTGATGTTTGGCGATACTGAATTTGAGTTATTTAATGGAGACAAAGTAAAAACATTTAAGCAATTCTATGAAGAGCAGTCCGGAGGCAGCTACACGGTGGACGGCACTGTGTCCGAATGGCTGACGGTCCCTGGAAAAGCGGGCGATTATGGTGATGATAACCCTAACGGAGGCCATGACAATTTATCTCCTCTAGGACCTCGCGACTTAGTAAAAGAGGCTTTAAAAGCAGCTGTAGACGCTGGGATGGATCTTTCAGAATACGATGAATTTGATCTATATGATTTAGATGGAGATGGAAACCTTAACGAGCCTGATGGATTGGTTGACCATCTAATGATTATCCACGCTGGTACAGGACAGGAAGCTGGCGGAGGTGCGCTCGGTGATGATGCCATCTGGTCTCACCGCTGGACGCTTGGCGGAGTATTTGCAGTTCCGAATACAACTGCCAAGGTAGATTATTGGGGCGGAAAAATGGGCGCATTTGATTATACGATTCAGCCTGAAGATGGAGCTGTCGGGGTGTTTGCCCATGAGTTCGGACATGATTTAGGATTGCCGGACGAGTATGATACGCAATACACCGGTCAAGGTGAGCCGGTTGCTTCCTGGTCCATCATGAGCGGCGGCAGCTGGAACGGCAAAATAGCTGGTACAGAGCCAACCAGCTTCTCACCGCAAAACAAAGAATTTTTCCAAAAAGGAATGGGCGGAAACTGGGCCAATATTATGGAAGTAAATTATGAAGATATTGATAAAAAAGGTTTGGCAACAGTTATTGACCAAAGTGTAACCAAATCTAAAAACCCGGGCATTGTAAAAGTAAATCTTCCTGAAAAAGAAGTGAAGGGAATTGAACCTGCGTTTGGAGAGAAATATTACTACAGCACGAAAGGTGATGACCTTCATACCACTTTGACGACGCCTGAATTCGACTTAACAACTGCCAAAGAAGCTGTCTTCAATGCGAAAGTTTATTATGATATTGAGTTTGATTATGATTATCTGACAGTTACTGCAACATCCGATGGCACAGAAACAGTAATTGATACAATTGGTGATGAAGATACAGACGGCGATGCCCGTGCAGAATCTTCAAAAGGACAATGGGTGGATAAGGAATATGACTTAAGCGGATTTGCCGGTAAAAAAGTTAGCCTGACATTCGAATATGTAACAGATGGCGGCTTAGCATTGGACGGATTTGCGATGGATGAAATCACTGTAACAGCTGATGGAAATGTGATTTTCTCAGACGATGCTGAAGGCGCCTCTCAGATGGCACTTGACGGATTCATTGTTTCCAACGGAATCAGCTTTGCGAAGAACCATTATTACCTTGAGTGGAGAAATTACGCAGGCTCCGATACAGCCCTTGCCCAATCAAGAGGTGTAAAATACAACACTGGTTTAGTTGTTTGGTATGCTGATGACAGCCACACAGACAACTGGGTTGGCGTTCATCCGGGAGAAGGTTTTCTTGGAGTGGTGGATTCACATCCGGAAGCCATTACCGGTCTGTTAGATGGCAAAGAAACAGTATCTCAAAGCACAAGATATCAGATTGCAGATGCTGCGTTCTCCTTGGACAAAGCACCAGCATGGGAAGTAAGTTCTCCAACCCGCGGGGATTATGACTACCCTGGTCTTAAAGGAATTTCAGTTTTTGATGATTCCAACAAGTACATCAACAGTCTGATTCCTGATGCAGGACGAATTGTTCCTGAACATGGCTTGAAATTCCAAGTGGTCGGTGAAGCCAAGGACAACTCTGCCGGAGCTGTATGGATTCATAAGTAAGTATTAAGGCACGGATGCCAGAAATGGCTTCGTGCCTTTTCCTGTTAAGGGTGGACAACTTCCTGCCGATAAGCTAGTATCATTACCGATACTAGTTTTTTCCGATTTTTCGGCTATACTAAAAATAATTTATCTGATTACACGCAATAAAGTTAAAGGAGTAACATATGACACAATTTTTTATTGAAAATATGAAACCATTTATCCTGGAGGCATGGAAAAAGTCTGCGTTTACTCAGCCGACGACCATTCAGGCAGAAGCGGTTCCTCCGGCTTTGGAAGGCAGGGATATTATTGCCGAGTCTCCGACTGGAACAGGCAAGACACTTGCTTACCTGCTGCCGGTCCTGGAAAAAATTGATCCGGATAAACAGGCGGTACAGGCTGTCATTTTAGCCTCTTCACAGGAGCTTGTGATGCAGATATTAAGCGAGATCCAAAAATGGGCTGAAGGCAGCGGAATTAAGGCAGCTTCTTTTATCGGCGGAGCTAATGTGAAAAGGCAGCTTGAAAAATTAAAGAAGCATCCGCACATTGCTTTAGGAACGCCGGGACGGGTGCTGGAGCTGATTAAACAAAAAAAGCTGAAAATGCATGAAGTGAAAACCATTGTCCTGGATGAAGGTGATCAGCTTCTCGTTAAGGAACACACTCAGACGGTTCAAAACATTGTTAAATCTACACTTAAAGAACGCCAGGTCCTGTTGTTTTCAGCGACACTGCCGCCGGTTGTTGAGCAGCTTGCAAAAGAACTGACAGCTGATGCTGAAGTCATTCGTGTCGAGAAGGATGAAACCATTCAGGCTGCAGGTGTGGACCATATTTATTTTGTGGCAGAAGCGCGGGACAAAATCAAAATGCTCGAAAAGGTCTCAAGGCTTGAAGATATAAAGGCACTGGTATTTGTCAAGGATATCGGCAACCTCACGGTAATGGCCGAAAAGCTTGATTTTAAAAATATCTCTTCAAGCACTCTGCACAGCGACCTGAGCAAATTTGACAGGCAGAAAGCCATCAAGAACTTCCGCACGGGCAAAACGAATATGCTGATTGCCACAGATGTTGCGGCAAGAGGACTGGACATCAAGGGAGTCACCCATGTCGTACATTTTGACTTCCCGAAGGATATGAATCAATATGTCCACCGCTCGGGAAGAACAGGAAGATTCGGCGCAGGCGGAACCGTTATTTCTCTCGTCACTGAAAGAGAAGAGCGAGAACTTAAAAAAATGGCGAAAGAACTGGGCCTCACTGCCGAAAAGAAAGTCATGCGCGGCGGCCAAATCGTTTAAAAATAAAGTGCCGGGCACCTATATCAATTGGTGCCTGGCATTTTTTTATAAAAAGGAATTTCTCCTTTTCTAAGCGAATTAGTAAGTGGAACTTTATTTCACTAAAGAATAAGGGGAAAATCAATGATGGAGAATCCAAGGCTAAAGAATTTTCATGATGATTATTTGCTTGAAGCCACGATAGAAGAACTGCAGGAAAAAATGCAGAATGGGGAAATCACCTCCAAAGAAATTGTATTAATGTATATGAACCGAATTGGTCAGCTGGATCAAAGCATTCATTCTGTTTTGGAACTCAATCCGGATGCACTGCATATTGCAGCTGCTCTTGATGCGGAAAGAGAAAAGAAGGGGCCACGCAGCCCTCTTCATGGAATACCTATATTGTTAAAGGATAATATCGATACAGGAGACAAGATGCAGACAACTGCCGGGTCACTTGCTTTGAAGGATCACTATGCACAAAGTGATTCATTTGTGGCTTTTCAATTAAGAAAAGCGGGAGCCGTCATTATCGGAAAAACGAATATGACAGAATGGGCCAATTTTATGACAGAAGGGATGCCGAGCGGATACAGCTCACGGGGCGGACAGACCTTAAATCCTTATGGGCCTGGGAAATTTGATGTAGGAGGTTCGAGCGCAGGATCCGGTGCCGCTATTGCCGCTAATTTTGCAGCTGCAGCCATTGGAACGGAGACATCAGGCTCCATACTAAGTCCTGCCAGCCAGAATTCTCTCGTTGGAATTAAGCCGACAGTGGGACTTGTCAGCCGAACCGGAATTATTCCAATTGCCCATAGCCAGGACACTGCAGGGCCTATGGCAAGAACGGTAAAGGATGCAGCATTATTATTGAACGTACTGGCAGTCTCTGATGAAAATGATCCGGTTACCCTGACAAATCAGGATCTGCAGGGGAAGGATTTTACCGCTTTCCTTGATGAAAATGGACTGCATGGCGCACGAATCGGCATTGCCAGGGAGACCTATTTTGACTACTTAAGTTCTGAGAAGCTCGCCGTTATGAATCAAGCTGTAGCCCTGTTAAATGAACTTGGGGCAGAGGTGGTCGACGAAATAGTGATTCCTTCCACAAAAACTGAGTGGAGCTATGATGTCCTGACTTATGAATTTAAAGCGGATGTGAATGCCTATCTGCGGACTGTCGCCCCGCACCTTCATATTCGCACCCTGTCCGATGTCATTGAATTTAATGAAAAAAACAGCGAAAAGTGCTTGAAATACGGTCAATCCATTCTGATTGAAGCGGAGGAAACAAGCGGAGATTTAACGGAAATGGCCTATATATCAGCACTTGAGAAGGATATATATTTTTCAGGGGAGCAGGGCATTGACTATGTAATGCAGGAGCATAATCTGGATGCCATCGTGTTCCCGAATAATTATGGAGCAGGCATCCCGGCAAAAGCGGGATATCCATCCATCACAGTACCTGCCGGGTATACCCCGGAAGGAGAGCCGGTGGGCATTACATTTACAGGACTTGCCTATAGTGAGCCGCTCCTGATCAAACTTGCTTATGCCTTTGAACAGGCTACGAGTCATAGAATAGCACCTGAACTTGGAGTGCCGGCATCAGAATAACTGTTACATAATTGACTCATACTACACCTGATAAAACAAAAAAGGAGCAGATGAGAATATGGGCAGAACCAAACTTGGAAATGGCAATGCACAGCGCAATAACAATAAACACAGACCGCAGCGAACAAGCGAAGAGCTTGTTGAATTCACAACCGGCAGTAAAGAAAAGAAAGAAAACAACGTGCAGGACTGATTGAGCCAAATCCTCCTTTTTAAAGGGGGATTTTTTGCTGCCGCTATCCGAAAATAAAAATGAGCTATACGGTAGTAAAACGGTTTATCCGAAAATAAAAATGAGCTATACGGTAGTAAAACGGTTTATCCGAAAATAAAAATGAGCTATCTGCAAGTAATATCCAGTTATCTGAAAGTAAAAGCGGGCTCCAGCAGTTCAACATCTATAAGGCAGCCATATTTACACCCCAAATGTCTAACCGCACATCAAAAAATGGGCTATCCGCACAGAAAAAATCTTTTCCGCACATAAAATTCAGCTATCCGCACAGAAAATAGGTTTATCCGCACATAAATGGATGGGAATCGGATCAATCACTGCAAATTCCACAAAAAAGACAGTTTCCCATGGGAGACTGTCTATAAAATATTATTATTCTTCCACTTTCTTCAGCGGTTTGGCCGCCGGACCTTCCACAACGGTTCCATCATAGGAAAAGCGGGAGCCGTGGCATGGACAGTCCCATGTGCGGTCACCATGGTTCCATTCGCATTCACATCCCATGTGGGTGCATGTTGTATCCACAAGATGAAGGCTGCCTTCAGGATCTCTGTATGCACCTGTCCGCTTGCCTTTAATCATCACGACGCCGCCTTCATCATTTGACAGATCTCCTGTTTCTTTTGGCACGAATTCAAGCTTGCCTTTGATCAGCTGTCCGGCCACATCTGTATTGGCTGCGATAAATTTTTTTATGCTCGGGTCAGCCTGGAATCTGGATGGCGTAAACAGTTCGGCATAAGGATTGTCTCTTTCCATAATCTGATCCTTTATCAGCATGGCAGCTGCTGTCCCGTTTGTCATACCCCATTTCCGGTAGCCTGTTGCGACAAAGATATTCTTCTGTTTGGACGTGATCGGGCCGATATAAGGGACCTTATCAAGTGTGTATAAATCCTGGGCAGACCATCGATAAGGATAATCGGTAATACCAAGCACCTCTTCCGCAAAGACTTCCAGGGCTTCGTAGTGCTTCATTGTATCCGGCCCATGGCCTGTTTTGTGGCTGTCGCCGCTCACTAAAATGAGCTTGTCTCCATTATAGGGTGTGTACCTCAGCGAGCGGGTCGGTGAATCGGCACTGTAATACATGCCTCCAGGGAAATCCTCTTTGATTTTTACGCCAAGTACATAAGATCTTTCCGGAGATAATCTGGAAAAATAAAAACCTTTCATATCCGCAAAAGGAAAGTGGGAAGCCGCAATGACATATTTGCATTTCAGGCGATAGCCATCTCTGGTTACAACATCAGGAAGACTGCCTTCTTCAATATCTGCTGCTGTTGTATTTTCATACACAATTCCTCCCAATTCCACAAAGTCTTTAAGCAGCTTTTTCAAGTATTTAACCGGATGGAACTGGGACTGGTCAAACATGGAAAGCACGGCTGTAGTATTGATGTTAAACGGAATGCTCTCCTTCATTCCGTGTGGGATTCCGAGTTTTTCATAGGCTTGCCGCTCTTTATCGACTTTTTGTGCATACTCTTCCGATACAGCGTAGATAATTGCTTCTTCATTACTGAAGTCACATTCAATTTGTTTTTCAGTTACTGTGTTCCGGACGAAATTCAGTGCATCAGCCGAAGCCTGATAATAGAGCTTGGCTTTTTCCACGCCAAAGTGGCTGATCAATTCATCATAAATTAAGCCATGCTGTGCCGTCACTTTGGCTGTTGTATGGCCAGTGGTACCGTTCAGAATATTGCCTGCTTCAAGAATCGCCACTTTAAAGCCTTCCTTGGCAAGAAGGTACCCTGCCGTTATCCCGGTAATGCCTCCGCCGACAATTGCAATTTCCGTTTGAGCATCTTCTCTGAGCTTGTCAAAGGCCGGAAGTTCCTCCTCTCTCCAATAAGGCTCTGGATATTGGGGCGTATTGTGGTTGGATGTCGTCATACCCTGTCCTCCTGTAACGTTATATTCGTTCATAATTTTTCCTGCAAACCCTATTTCTATACAATTTCTCCTTCTCTAACCATACCCAAATAATTTTTAATTAATCAGGTGGATTGGTAAATCGGAACCTGGACGGTTTTTTCTTTAATTCTGGATAAAATGGGCAGACCGAGAAAAGATATACAATATCCAATGTTAATGGGGTACAGTCATGATTACATTTAGCTATCTGACCATTTTTCTGCTCTTGGCTATATTGAGCACCATATTTGATATGAAAATATTTGATTATACGTTTTGGGAAGCTTTGAGGAATCTGCTGTTTTCAGAGATTGCCACTGGAAGAATGATTATTATTTTTACTGTTTTGATTGGCTTGGCCTCGAGTGTCGCTGTTGATTTCCGCCTTTTGAAAGCGAGGAAAAAGAAGCTGCCATCATAGATGCTTAATTGAACGTACACATCGTAAAAGGGATTGGTGATGGAATGTTAAAAGAGAATATCTCTCTCAGCCAGCTGCTGACATTGTTGATCAATTTCCTTTTAGGAAGCGCCATTGTTGTCGGAGTAGGCGGGGATGCCAAGAAGGATGCCTGGATTGCCATTGCAGCTTCCGTTATGTTTGGGTTTGGGATCATGCTATTCTATTACTTCCTGATCAGCAGGGTGCCCGGGAAAAATTTTTATGAGCTCATGGAAATTGGTTTTAAAAGACCAATTGCCATTATTTTTTCTAATCTATATGCAGTTTATTTTCTGTACCTTGCCAGCCGGGTGGTCAGGGATTTTGGCGAATTGATTGCTTCGGCCATTCTGCCGTCGACGCCAATTGAGATCATTTCGCTGACCATCTGTCTTGCCATGGCCTATATTTTATATCTCGGTCTTGAAGTACTTGGCAGAACTTCAGAAATTTTTACTCCTTATTTATTCGGATTTTTATTCCTTCTGACCATCCTTTTATTTGCAAGCGGGAATGCCAATTTAAATGAAATAAAGCCCGTGCTCGGTGATGGGGTTAAACCAGTTTTGAAGGCGCTTTTTCCAACTTTAATCGTGTTTCCTTTTGGCGAGCTTATTGCATTTACGCTCATCCTTCCCGTAGTAACCAATTTTAAATATTGCCTGCGTGTGTCATTGCTGGGAGTGGCAATTGCGGGTGCGCTTTTATTATTTGCGATGTTTTTGATGATTGTGACACTTGGATCAGATGCTTTGCTGCGTTCCAATTTTCCCATGCTCAGCTCAGCCCGTGAGGTCTCCATCGGCAATTTCATAGAAAGAATTGATGCGCTCGTTGTTTTTATCATGATGCTGGGGATTTTGGTAAAGGGGTCGGTGTTTATGTTTGCTGGATTGAAGGGCTTGGAATACACCTTCAGACTTCCATACCGGTATTTTTCCCTGCCGGTTGCCATGATTGTTTCAGCTTATTCTGTATTGATATCAGTAAATTTTGGTGACCATTGGCAGGAGGGACTTGAGATGGTCCCATACTTCCTGCATTTGCCGATGCAGTTCGGTCTGCCTTCACTTGTTTTAATCGCAGTTTTATGGAAGAGGCGAAAGAAAAAGGTTAAACCCGGCACGAAGGGGATGAAGTTTTGAGTATTCTTAAGTCACTTTTAAAAATGCGCAAAAAAAAGGAATACCCTGTTCAGATTGAAGAAGCGGCAGTCGCAGGTCCGGATCTTAAAAGCATGAATCTGGAACAGCTGAAGGAAAAAATAAACGCAGAGTTCGGGAACACGATTGATTTAAGCATGGATGAGCTGAAAACAGAAGGCAAAGATGCGCTGCTTATCTATCTTACAACCATGATTGATACTAAATTACTAAAGGAAACGATCCTGCAATCAATCAGCGGGAAAGAGGATGGTTTTAAATTAACAAATGCGGATGATTTAAAGTCTTTATGTAAGGAGAAATTCGGAGGAGCAGGCTATCAGCTGATTGGGTCATTCGATGAGATTATCACCTCTCTGCTTTATGGAAACATCATCATTTTATTTAAAGATATGGAAAAGGGGCTTTCCCTATCCATGGCTATCGGCGAAGACCGGTCCATAACAGAGCCAAGCACTCAGACGGTTATCCGGGGTCCTAAGGATGGGTTCGTGGAGTCGATAACAACAAATGTAAGCCTGCTGAGAAGAAGAATAAAAAACAGAAACCTCCGTTTTGAAAAATTCATCATTGGTTCTGAGACAAACACTTCTGTATACATCGGGTATATGGAAGGCACAGCAAATGAAAAGATCGTTGGAGAGGTACGCAAAAGACTTGGCCAGATAAAGGTGAACGCCATCTTTGAATCCGGTAATATTGAAGAGCTGATTGCAGATAAATCTGCGACACCTTTTCCGCTGGCGCTAAATAGTGAGAGGCCTGATGCGGTGGCTTCCAATTTGCTTGAAGGGAAAATTGCCATCCTTGTCGATGGCACACCTTTTGTACTGGTGGTTCCGGCTGTACTGGTCGATTTCTTTTCCATCGCAGAAGATTATTATCAAAACTTCATGATGGGAAGCTTCTTAAGAATAATCCGATATTTATCCTTTATGATTGCCTTGATTACGCCATCCTTATATGTCGGGATTTTAACCTTTCATCATGAGCTTCTGCCCACGCCCCTCCTTCTCGGGATTATTGCCCAGCGGGAAGGAGTGCCGTTTCCGGCAGTCATTGAAGTAATATTGATGGAGGTAACCTTTGAGATCCTGAGGGAAGCAGGTGTCCGGATGCCAAGGGCTGTCGGGCAGACTGTTTCAATTGTAGGGGCTCTCGTAATCGGACAGGCTGCAGCAGAAGCAGGGATTATATCGAATATTATGGTCATCATTGTCGCTATTACAGCCATCGCCAATTTTGTATCGCCCACTTATAGTTTTGCTGCAGCAGCAAGGCTGTTAAGGTTTCTCCTGATTATTGTGTCGGCCATATTGGGCTTATATGGCGTCCTGATAGTACTTGTTTTTATTGTGGCCCATCTGAGCTCTCTCAGATCTTTTGGCGTTCCATATCTTTCGCCGGTTGCACCGTTTATCATCGAGCAGCAGAAGGATGTATTTTTCCGATTCCCGATCTGGAGCATGAGGAAGAGGCCTGCTTATTTAAAAACGCAGAATCCTGAAAAATTTCCAAAGACAGGGTCGCCTTCTCCTCCCCCAATGAAAGGAGAGCAGCCCAATTGAAAAAATTTGGTGTGATGTCCGCCATTGTTTTGACGGTTATACTGCTCTCTGGATGCTGGGACCAGAGAGAGCTGGGTGAAATAACCGTTGTGACAGGAATGGCTGTGGATAAGGGCGAGGATGGTAAATATACCCTGACTGTTGAAGGTATTAATGCAACAGAGTTGAATAACCGCACCGCCAGCGGCTATGCTCCTTCCATTGTTTATTCTGCTGAAGGAAACTCTTTGGCTGAACTGACTTATAGAGTGAACGAAGGGATATCCAGGCATTTGATCTATTCCCACATGCGCACTCTGATTATCGGAGAAGAGCTTGCAGAAGAAGGCATTATTGACTTTATTGATTTCTTGGAGAGAAACAGAGAAATTCGGGATGATTTTAATATTTTGATTGCAAGAGGGGCCAAGGGCTCTGATGTTCTAAAAGTGACGTATCAATTCCAGAAATCAACTTCTTTAAAATTGCACACGCAGCTGGACACCATGATGAAGGATTGGGGTGGAGACCCAGGAGTGAGGATGAATGATGTTATTACAGCCTGGACCGCCCCGGGACGCCAGCCTGTAATGGCCGCTGTCAGGATTAAGGGTGACCCGGAAGCTGGCGCCAGTGCGGAAAATATGATGAAGGTCACCCCGGATGCGCTTGTCGTCCTGGACTCACTGGCTATATTCAAAGGTGATAAGCTGGAAGGGTTTCTGACATTGGAGGATTCAAGAAATTACTTATGGATTCAGAATAAAATTAATAAAACATCCATTACCGTTAAGTGCAATGAAAGCCAGTATATGGGGCTTAGAGTATATGATACAAGGACAAAGGTTAAAGGGAAACTCGAAAATGGAAAAGCAAAGATAGATATAAAAATCAGAGCAGAGGCGTATATTGATGGGACTCATTGCAACGATCAGTTTGATAAGGCAAAGACATATGAAGAAAATGGAGAAATTGCCCAAAAGCAGATTAATGATATGGTTGGAAAAACGATTGAGAAGGTTCAGCAGGAATATGGCACCGATATTTTTGGTTTTGGTGAAGTTGTGCTGAGACAGGATTATCAGAACTTCAAAAAAGTCCAGAATAACTGGGACGAAAAATTTGCTGATGCGGATATACAAGTAGACACAGCATTAATCATTCGGCGAACGGGCATCAGGACTAAAAGCTTTCTGAAGGAAGTAAAGTAGTGATCCTTTCATTCATTGACGCATAAAAGCTGTATTGATATAATTTTTTATAAATTCAGCTAATTATTATTAAAAAGGTCTGGGCACTTCTCCAGACTTATTTCTTTTAAAGGGGAAAGGCCAAATGAATTTCGAAACTTCTGTTCTGCATAGAAAAAATAACAGCAATCGCAAAATTAAAAGTAAAGTCACACCCATCTATCAAACCTCCGCTTTTGCTTTCAGCGATCTTGATGAGCTGGAGGGATTTTATCAGGGGAACGGCAACTATCTTTATTCCCGGGTGGGAAATCCGAATACAGATGAGCTTGGTGAATTAATTGCCGGCCTTGAAGGAGCGCCAGCCGGGACAGCTGCCTCCTCCGGTTTATCTGCCATCCTCTCGGGAGTGCTTGCTGTGGTCAAAAGCGGCGACCATATTGTGGCTGCCGATGACCTGTACGGAGGCAGCTTCCATTTAATTAAGGAAGAGCTGACACAGCTCGGTATTGAAGTTACATTTGTGCCATTTTCTGATGCTCATCAGGTGGAGGGGGCCATTAAGGAAAATACAAAACTTCTATACTCAGAAAGCATCACAAATCCTTTATTGCGAGTGGAAGACCTTGAAGAAGTCGTCCGTCTGGCGAAGAAGCATCATCTCGTTACCCTGATTGATAATACATTTGCCACTCCTTATCATTGCAAGCCCTATTTGAAAGGCATTGATCTAGTTGTCCACAGTGCAACCAAATACATAGGCGGGCACAGTGATATCACTGCAGGTGTCCTCGTGGGAGATGAAGAGCTGGTTGGAAAAGCGCGCGGCAAAATTGTAAACCTCGGGGCAAATCTAAGTCCGTTTGAAGCCTGGCTGACCTGCAGGGGAGTGAAAACGCTGGCTCTCAGAATGAAGCAGCAGTCTGCCAATGCCAGAAAAGTGGCAAGGGCATTAGAGCAAAACCAGGAAGTAAACAAAGTCTATTATCCTTTTCACCACGGCGAAGAAGGGTTCGGTGCCATCGTCACGATTGAATTGTCTGACACTGCTGATGTGAATAAGTTTTTTAAAGAGCTTGGATGGATTAAAATTGTGCCGACACTTGCGGGTGTTGAAACGTCCGTATCTCATCCCCTGACAACATCCCACCGGGCACTGCCTCCTGAAGTATGCAAAGAACTCGGCATTACCAAGCAGGTGGTAAGGATATCCATTGGCATTGAACATGCGGATGATATTATTGCGCAGCTGAATGAGGCTGTTAATCGGAGTCTGTGAGGATCTTAGATGCTCTCGAGCTGGTCAAACAGCCAAAACTTCAATAAAACCAAAAAAATAACAGTTAAGATGAAGTTTTTCAGACTGAATGTCAACTTGCCATTCTTGGGCAAAACAATGCCCATTGAAACCAGGTACCAGAACCACTTCTTATTGGTCAATCTATTCGGATTGGTGAATTGCCCCTGCTGTTTCTTTTTATTTTCATGCCGGGCCCAGAGAAGTACAACGATGATATCAAGACATGAGCCGATGGCTATGGCTGTGATCACAAAAGTATTGGATGGCTGCCATTTTCCTTCGTTCTCAGCTGCTTTCTTTTCCTGATTGTGCTTTTGAATATGGAGTTCTTTGGAGAAAGCAGAAGAAATTTCTGAAGGCTGTTCCTGTTGAAAAGCGGGTTTGAATGAGGCAGCCGCAAAAATTAAACTTCCTAATAACGCAATATAAATGATAAAAAACATTAAAGCCTGATTGCTGGAATGGTTCTTTTGCATATGGAAAAACCTCCCTATATCATCATCGTACCATTTCTAACATCAAAATATTGGAAACTATTGTTACGAAAAGTTGAACAAACGAAAAAAATTGATTGTGCAGTTTTCAGGAATGAAGTGAATCCTTCCATTAAATACTAAGGTAACAGTATTTTAGGAAGGAGCTGACACACCATGCCTGAGCTTCCGGAAATGGAAACCTACAGAAGGCTGTTAACGGAGAAACTGGTCCCTAAAGTCATTACTGATGTAGAGGTAAACCGCGAAAAATCAATAAATGTGCAGCCTGCCCAATTCAAAAGTCAGCTGATTAATGTGCAAATAACGCAAATCCAAAGAAGGGCCAAGCACCTTATTTTTAAGTTGAGCTCCGGTAAAAATCTGCTGCTGCACCTTATGCTCGGGGGATGGATGTATATCGGCAGCGAAGCGGACAATCCTGACAGAACCAAACAGGTTATTATTTCTTTTGGTGATAAAAAGCTTTATTTTATTGGATTAAGACTTGGCTATCTGCATTTGCTGACAGACTCAGAGGTGGATAAGGAGCTTTCCCATCTGGGGCCGGAGCCTCTGGATCACACATTGGGATTTCCGGCCTTCCGGGAACTGATCGGAAGCAGAAGAGGAATGCTGAAAACGACATTTGTCAATCAGAAGTTTCTCTCCGGAATAGGCAACTGCTACAGCGATGAAATCTGTTTTGAGGCCGGACTGCTGCCAATGAAAAAAGCAGATGAATTGAATGAGGATGAAATAAAAATCCTGTATCAGTCCATGAAGGGCGTATTAACCCGTGCCATTCAGTTTGGGGGCTATATGGAAGAGCCCTTATTTAAAGGAGATGCCAAAACCGGGGGTTATAATGAGCAGTGCAGGGTCTATGACAGAGAAGGAGAACCATGCCTCCGCTGCAGCAGCCCTATAGTCAAAGAAGAAATATCCTCACGAAAAACGTTCTATTGTGCAAATTGTCAAAGCTAGAAAAGAGGCTGCCAATTCCGGCAGCCTCTTTTCACTACTCTTTCGAATCACTCTGAATCCTGTCAACAGTCGTGGAATCGCGGGAATCCATTGCACCCTTTAGAAAATGGACAAGCATAAATCCGACCAGCCCCAATGAAACAATAAAACCGATTGTAATAGCCCACATTAAAGCCATCCTTTAACCTCCCTTTTCTATTAGCGCAGAATTTCCTTACTAAAAGATATATGCCTGAAATCTGCAATCTTTCCCTTTCGATTATGAAAAAAGGAAGGGAACAGGCTGCTGCATATCGAAGTATTGAAAGATGGCATAATGAGGTTTACAGCCAAAAGTGCTAAAGGAGGAGATCTCTTTTGGATTTTAAAACGGCAGACTTATGTGATGAACACAGCCAGGAGCTGCGTATTTGCCAGCAGGAGTTTAAATCTTATGGGCAAAAAAGAAAGTTTTCCGGCCCCATTTCTACGGTTAGAGTGTTTGAAGATAACGTGCTGGTCAAAGAGTCGCTGGAGTCCATTCCGGAGGGAAGTGTCCTGGTGGTGGATGGCGGAGGTTCAAAAAGATGCGCACTAATGGGGGACAGGCTTGGTGAGATAGCTCAATCAAGAAAGCTTGCCGGTGTGATTATTTATGGATGCGTTCGGGATACTGTGGAGCTTGGAAGACTGGATACAGGCATCCTGGCACTTGGCTCAAATCCTTTGAAGAGCAGAAAAGAAGGAAAAGGGGACCGCAGCATTCCTGTTACATTTGGCGGGATTGACTGGAAGCCGGGTGAATATGTATATGCAGATGAAGATGGAGTGATTGTCTCTTCTGTACCGCTTATTTAAAGTTGAACACCCGCTTATGAGCGGGTGTTTTCTATCTTTGGCACTTTCCTGCTTAACACAGAATACCGTATCTAAAGGGGGTGCACAGCATGATTATCATCTTTTTGCTTTTATGGGCAGCCGGCATTTATCTTTTGTTCCGCAGCAGGAATGAGGAAGAAGAACACTTGGTGCTGAAGCTGATTGGTTATTATCTATTAGGAACATTTACTTTTAGTTTTAATGGCATTGTTCTGCCGGTTGGTTTTGTGATCAGTTTATTCCTGAAGCCCCGGCAGAACAGAAGCGTGAAGCGGGTCTCTGCGATTTTTGGGCTGGTAATAATGCTCCTTGGTCTTTTTTTATAGACTTTCACCATTTCGAATGAAATGAAGGCTTTCAATCCTCTTTAACCGCTTCCTTTTCAATGCTGATTTCTTCCGGCAGCATTGTTGAAGCCTTCGGGACCTGGCGGGGCTCATAGTCTATTTCATCAGATGAGTATATTCTGATCACCATCTGGCCGTGCAGGGCTTTTGCCCTTATAAGCAGGGGAAAGCTGTAACGGTTCTTAAAGGTGAAATCAGGACCATACCAGCTTACCGTTGCATCCCGGCCGGGCGGTACATATGGAACCTTCTTGCTGTGGGAATAACGCTCGAGTACCTTCACGCCTGCCCTGTCAACTGCATTGAACAGAGTGGAGGAAACCTGGCAGATCCCGCCGCCGATATCTTCTGACAACTCCCCTCTTACGATCACCGGAGCGCGCATGTAGCCTTTCCCCGCCGTTCTTTTGCCGACAGCCCGGTTAAAAGAAAATACTTCATTCGGAAACACAACAGTATTATCAAGAGCTTCGGCTGCAAGCTGAATATTATGAGAGCGTGAGGTGTTATTCGGATTAAAGTATGTAGCATACTGGCCGATCATTTTAACCCGGATATGGGAAAGCAGGTCCCGGTCGACTCTTGGATAAACGGGGAGCATCGGAATCTCAATTCTGCCCGGCCCTTTATGATAAAAATAGGAATAAAAAATATCTGTGAATGCTTTACGGTGCAGTATTCTGCCGGGTTTCTCAGCAACGATCCGCCCGCTATCACCTATATAAGCGTTCATAGGCGGAATATACGTCTGACGATCCAATGTCTCAAGCAGCTGAATGAACCGTTCACTATCTACCAGAGGAAGCCCGGGAAAAGGTATTTGATAGTCTATTCTGCTGATAGTTGAAATGGGTTTGCCGTCGTTTTCGATGGATAAATCTTCTGGGGGTCCAGCAGTCTGTGTTTGTGCTAATATCATAATCCCTAATATCCATGAGAAATACATATCACACTTCACCTCCGCCATTAGTATTGGCAGGAAAGAATTCTTTCATGTGCCGAAAGAACTGTTTATCAGGCAATTTCAATCAGCATTGGCCGCTTGCTGCAAGAAGCAATTATGAAATGAAACACACATAAAAAGGAAGCTCCGGTGATCGGGGCTTCCTTGTGAATGCCTATTATCTTTTTTCATCAACCAGCTGGCAGTCTGCTGAGGAATCATCTTCATTTTTATCAACCCAGAGCTTGTACATGGCTTTCCCGTCACTAAGTGTTCCATCTGCCATATCCATTGGCAGCAGGGCGAAAAAGACATAATAAAAGGAAAAATAGACGAATTGGTACCACAGCATATTAGCATCCAGAATACCAATTCGAATCAAGTGATTCACAAGAAAAATACTGGCAATGTTTAAAATGGATCCTCCTAAAAAGATAAGAGATTTGGTCAGTTTATTGTTGTATGTTAAAGATGTATACTCACATCCCCCATACCAGAAGTAAAACCGCCTAACCTCCAAATACCTCGTTGAAAACAGGATTTTACCTGTGCCAATAATAACCCGGATCCCTTTCCCGCCAAAAATGGCTGCAAAGAATATATGACCAAGTAAATGAATGAGTGTCACTATTGGGAATACCACAAAAAAGGCTTGCATGAACTTCATAAAATCATCATACCCAAACATGGGAAGACCTCCACTTCAATAGATGTGTATCAAAAACTGCATATTGCAGACATCATTATTATTTGTTTGCATACCCCATGTGTACCCCCCTGTCTGCTGTTCTAACGTACATTCTTTTTCCAGATTTCCCAGCTTTATCGCAGTCTAACGGGCAGTAAGACCCCCATTCAAGACTCAGAGGAATCAAAG
>NZ_NJQY01000004.1:133596-172471 GCF_010628845.1 Bacillus sp. 22-7
GTGGGGGATAAGGAAAACCCCACTGATTGAAGTTTCACTTTATTGAAAGAGGCCGACCAGCTGCTACGTCTCAGGTCTTATTTGAAAATAAAGCTGAGGCTCGTTATAGCATTTGAGTATTACAGGTAAGATGAAATCAAGAAAGGAGGAAATGAAAAATGAAAAAACTTGGATTATTGATTGCAGGTGGTATTGCGGCGATGGTGCTGATTTCAAACCTTGGACCGATCGTGGGTCTGGCAGTAAGCGCAGCAATTCTATACTTTGTGTTTAAACAATTTTTAAAAGCAGAAAGCACGATGGCAAAGATCGGCTATGGAATCATCGGGTTCATTGCTTTGATGGCCACAGCTTCCAACTTCCCGGCAATCCTGGGGCTTGCAGCTGCATATGTTCTTTACCTGGTTTATAAAAAATGGAACGATTCAGGCTCACGTGTAATGGAAGAAGATAATGACCCTTTTGCCAGCTTTGAAAAGCAGTGGGCAGAATTAAACAGAAACTAAAAAGAGGAGAGATCGATATGGCAAACCTATTAACAAGAATTAAAGATACAGTAATGGCAGACCTTCACGATGCATTGGATAAGAAGGAAAAAAAGAATCCAATTGCCCTTTTAAACCAATACCTTCGTGATTGTGAGCGTGAAACTGAAAAGGTCCGCAAGCTGTTGGAACGTCAATATACATTAAAGGAAGAATTCACCAGGGAATACGAGCAGGCGAAGAACCTTGCAGATAAACGCAAACGCCAGGCAGAGGTTGCCTCACAGGCAGGTGAAGAGGAACTCTATCAGTTCGCCTCACAGGAGCAAATTCAGTATGAAGAGCGTGCCGGCCGTTTAAAGGATCTCCTAAACCAGGCAGTACAGCAAATGGGTGATCTTGAAAGAAAATACGAGGAAATGAAGCACAAACTAAAGGATATGCACATCCGCCGCATGGAGCTGATGGGCCGTGAAAACATCACACGTGCCAACCACCGGATGGATAAGGTGCTGGATCAAAACAATGATAAATCCTTTACAAAGTTCCAGGAAATCGAATCCTATCTTGACCGTCTTGAGCATCAGGTGAAAAGCTCCTATCACCGCAGCACAATTGATGCCCGCATCGCGCAGCTGGAAAAAGAGATGGAGAAGAAGCCTGTATTGTAGCGGTTATTTCGTAAGCAGCAACCCAAATTAACGAGAGAGTAAAATAAACCCTGTCTGTATAATCTTTTTCCCAAAAAAGATAAAAACTCTTTCTACTTAATGAACAAAAAATGGTATTCTAAAAAGGCGTAGAAATACTGCGCCTTTTAATCAATCATTCCAAATACACAAAGGGGGATGCCTAATGAACACAAACAACAAAAGCGATTATATGAGCTGGATTATCATATTAGGCATTGTCTTTCTCTTTGTGGAAATAGCCTTTTTTAACAGCGGCGTGATATTCTCTCTTCTAGTGCCAATTGGAATGGTATATATCGGAAGGAAGAGGATGCCTAAAAGCTCTGGAAAATGGCTTTTCTGGCTTGGATTAATTTTTCTTCTCATCAATATCTTCAGTATGATGACGCTGAAATTTTTCCTGCTGGCGATTTTGGTTCACCTGCTGATTCAGTTTTGGCAGTCCAAAAAAGAGCCTAAACGAATTCAGCCAGATTTGAAGGAGCCGGCAGTAAATCTCCAGAAAGAAACAGTCATAAAAAAGAATCCTCTTTTTTCCAATATATTTGTCGGCCAGCAAAAAACGCCTGAGCAGGTGTATGAATGGAATGATATCAATATCCAGACCGGCATAGGTGATACGGTCATCGACTTAAGCTATACAGTTATTCCAAAGGGAGAAACCGTCATTTTCATCCGGAACTTCATTGGAAATGTGCAGGTGCTTGTTCCCTATGACGTGGAGGTTACTGTTAGTCATTCAGCTATAGCCGGAAAGGCACGGATATTCGAATACGAGGAATCAAGGATGTTTAATCAGCATCTGCACCTCCAGACACCTGACTATGATCAATCAGGACAGCGCGTTAAAATTTTCACTTCTTTTGCAGTCGGGGATATCGAGGTGAAGCGCGTATGAATATCATTCAGCGGCAAATTGCATGGGGAGCGGGCATGTCCCTCCTCATTCTTGCTGTCCTTACAGCCTCTTTTTTTACGATGTTTCCCATTCCCGGCTGGCGGGATCTTTGGGAAACGGAAATCCTTGATATTCCATTTATCTTATTTGTGCCGAGCGTAAGCCTGGCCATAGGCCTGATCTTTGGTGTGCTGTCAGGCATTTACTGGCGCCGGCAGCTTTTTGCAGTAGATACTATGCTCCGCCAGGTCGAAGAAGGCAGGCAATTGGATGTGCCGGAAACGGGTAAAGAACTGCAGTCCATAGCTGTCAGGGCCGAGAAGATTCAAAAGAATATGGCAGAACAGGCAAAGATCTCTCAAAAACTGGCAAATGAAAAAGCGGAAGATATCGAGAGCAGGATGCAGGAAATCGTTTCCCAGGAACGTAACAGGCTTGCCCGTGAGCTTCACGACTCTGTCAGCCAGCAGCTGTTTGCAGCATCGATGATGATGTCCGCCATTACTGAAACCCAGCAGGAACCGGAAGACAGACAGGCAAAACAGCTGAAAATGGTGGAAGAAATGATCCATCAGTCACAACTCGAAATGCGTGCCCTGCTCTTACACCTTCGTCCGGCTGCACTTAAGGGCAAAAGCCTTCAGGAAGGAATTGAAGAGCTTTTGGTCGAATTGCTTCAGAAAGTTTCCATGGAGATTGAATGGAAGGTGGAGACTTTTCCGCTTGATAAAGGGGTGGAAGACCATTTATTCCGTATTCTTCAGGAGGCAGTGTCCAACACACTCCGCCATTCCAAATCGCAAAATCTTGAAGTGCTCCTGATTCAAAGAGATGATTATGCCATTCTCCGGGTGGCTGATGATGGAGTCGGGTTTGATGTAGAGGAAACAAAGGCAGGCTCCTATGGTCTGCAGAATATGTATGAACGCGCAGCGGAAGTTGGCGGCAGCATGAAAATCATCAGTGTGAAAAATAAAGGAACCCGTCTTGAAGTAAAGGTTCCGATTATGTAAATAATGTCTGCTTAGGCAAGACTAAATTTTGAGGATGAGGCCAATGATTAAAGTACTTTTTGTGGATGATCATGAGATGGTTCGGATTGGAGTGTCTTCCTATTTGACGGCACAGCCCGATATTGAGGTTATAGGAGAAGCGGATAACGGAAAAACAGCGATTGATATGGCACTTGAATTGCGGCCGGATATCATTCTGATGGATCTAGTCATGAAGGAAATGGACGGAATCGAGGCAACCAGAAGAATCATCGATCAATGGCCGGAAGCTAAGATCATCATTGTGACAAGCTTCCTGGATGATGAAAAAGTGTATCCGGCTTTGGAAGCAGGGGCGACAAGCTATATGCTGAAAACCTCCAAAGCAAGTGAAATTGCTGAGGCAGTCCGCTCGACCTATCATGGACAGTCAGTGCTTGAACCGGAAGTAACAGGCAAAATGATGGTGAAAATGAGGCAGAAAAATCAGCTGCTGCCCCATGAAGAGCTGACAAGCCGCGAGATGGAAATCCTCCTTTTAATGACAGAAGGCAAAACGAACCAGGAAATCGCCGACGAGCTTTTCATTGCCTTAAAAACAGTCAAAACACATGTGAGCAATATACTAAGCAAACTGCAGGTGCAGGACAGGACCCAGGCGGTCATATATGCCTTTAAGCACTCGCTGGTTAAATAATGTCTTTGAAGAGCTAATCATGATATTAGCTCTTTTTATTTTTGCCAAAAATGATTCAGAATCTGCTGATGAGGGTAACAATAAAACCAAACAAAAATATTTGGCGGTGATGTAATGTCAGTGATTGCTTTATTGAAAAAAGGAAACAAATCATCGGGAATGGCAGCAATCGGAAATACGGCACTCGCAATTGCTAAAGGACTGGCAGCTTTTGCAAGCGGGAGCGGGGCCATGCTTGCCACGACCCTTCATTCTCTTGCCGATGCACTGAATCAGGGGTTTGTGTTCTTTGGCAGTGCGCTTGCAGAAAAGGCGCCAACCAAAAGATTCCCAACAGGATTTGGCCGGGTGATCAACCTGTTTGTATTAATTGCTGTTATCGTCATTTCCATTATGGCCTATGAAACGTTACATAAAGGCTGGGAATTGATTCAGCATCCAAAGGAATCAACCGACCTCTGGCTCAATGTGGGAGTAATGATACTTGCCGTCGCTGTTGATGGATTTATTTTATTAAAAGCCATGAAGGAAATCGGCCATGAAACGAGGAATCCTGCCAAAGGATTTGGCATTGTGCCGGTTGCCTTTAAAAATGTCAGGCTTGCCTCTCCACCAACACGACTGGTTTTTTATGAAGATATTATTGCGACATTTGGTGCGCTGCTTGCCCTTGTTTCGATTCTAATCGCTCATTTTACAGGGCTTTACTTTCTGGACGGAGTGGGCACGATTTTGATTGGGCTGCTTCTGGTAGGCATCGCTGTGAAAATCGGATTTGAAAATACGCTTGGCCTGATTGGAGTGGCCGCACCAAAAGATATCGAAGACCGTATTGCCGATATTATTCTTGGTGATCCCCAAGTCGTGGATATTAAACAGCTGCGTCTGATTCAGGAGGGAAGAAGATATCATGTGGAAGGGTACATTGAGCTGGTTGAAGGACTGACCCTTGCGGATGCGGATGATATAAAAATCGGTGTAAGGAATCAGCTGCTTGATGATCCTGATATTAGTGACGTAACGCTCGGAATACTTGAGACAGACCAAATCCAGACATGGAAATGATGAGAAAAGGAAGCCTCGCAATGAGGCTTCCTTTCTGTATGTCTTACCTTTTTTTCCTGGTCAGCAGAATCCCTGCGACTGTAAAAAAGGCAGCGAAGTAAGCGGCAAAAGCCACATTTGGGTCGTTTTCCATATTCCTGACGCCAATGCCGATAAATGCCCAAACAAACACAAGCGGATAAACCCAGTCATTATTCCTAATCCTGAATACAAGGGCCAGGGCGGTGGCCACTGCGAGCATAATGTATGTCCACACACTGTCTTTAAGACCCCATCCATCCCAGCTAATATAGGTAAGATAAAAGCTTATATTTGCAATCGTCGCTACAGAAATCCATCCTAAGTAAACAGAAAATGGGGCAATATCCAGAAAATCAGGATCAAATTCCGAGGCACTTTTGTATAAAAAAATGAGAGTAAAAAGAAGTGCAATCATAATGATTACGGATAAAAGAAAATATTCGTAGTGCCAAGCGATAATCCATAGACTGTTTAACATGCAGCTCACAATAAATAGAATACTGGTTTGCCTATAAATGGGCAGGCTCCTGCGCTTCTTTGGAATTTGCCTTGCCAGCCAGACCCCCAGCAGCAAATAGATAAATCCCCAAATGCTGAATACATACCCTGCCGGCGTGAAAAGAACCTCCAGCTTGTTGGATATCTCACCTGTTGTCTGCCCATTCAAAGGCAGAATGTTTGCCAGCGCATTTACTGCGATCATGACCAAATAGGCCGCTATATCAAACAATAGAATCAAAAATACCTCTCCTTCCCCTAATAAGAGTATATATTCCACTTTTAATGCAGCTATAATCTTTAAAAGTTTTTATTTTATTTTTGGCTATTTTCGCAAGGTTTGTTGCTTTTTGTATCTGATTTACTGAGTTGATTGAAGCGGAAGGTGCGAGATCCTCGAAAATGCATTCGCATTTTCTTCGTGCGGTGTTTACTCAAGGAAGCTTATCAATGTCCAGCGGGAGTAGCGGGACAGGTGAGACTCCGCAGACGCGCAGCGTCGAGGCTGCTCACCGCCCGCCCCGCGTTTCGCTGAGCAGCCTGGAGCGGAAATCAACGGACAATATTTATAGGTTAAACAACAATTCATATGAGAAAATAATAATATTTATACTAAAATACGAATTTTTATTAATTTATCCCCTTTGTATCTTTTCATTTTCACTAAAATGATGTATAGTCTTATACAAATCTGAATAATTATTTAAATTTGAATAATCTAAGGGTAAATCTCCTAAAACACAACATTTCATAGAAATATGATTATTCAATAATGAATAATCTGCGGGAGGAACTAGATGAACAGCTTTTTCATGGACTGGAATAATGACAGAGAAGTCATTTCTTCAATGGAAGAAGACATTATGGTCACCAATGCAGACGGCATAATTATAAAGGTCAGTAAAGGCAGCGGTATGCATTATGGCATCGAACCGGATACGCTGCTTGGTGAATCTGTATATGAACTGGAAAGAAGAGGAGTGTTTAAGCCTGCGATTACTCCTGAAGTATTAAAGAAAAAGAAAAAAGTCATTCTGGTGCAAAAAGCCGGCTCAGGCAAAAAGATCCTGGTTACTGGTATTCCTGTATTCAATGAAACTGGGAATATCGATCATATTGTCAGCTATTCTTATGATGTTTCAGAACTTCTTGTTATAAAAGAATATCTGAATAGTGTTGAAGAAGAAATGGCCCGGGTGAAGAGTGAACTGGATCTCCTGCGCAATAAGAGCATCAAAATGGATGGCATGGTAGCTGACAGTACAGCGATGAGAAATATTGCCGAAACCATCAGAAGAATCCGCGATGTAGATGTCACAGTCCTGCTCCTGGGTGAGTCAGGAGTCGGAAAATCGGCTCTCGCCAAGTGGATTCATCAAAACAGTACGCGAAAAGCCGGGCCGTTCATTGAAGTAAACTGCAGTGCGATTCCGGAATCAATCTTTGAAGCTGAGTTTTTCGGTTATGAAGGCGGTGCTTTTACAGGGGCAAAGAATAAGGGCAAAATGGGATTTGCTGAAATGGCAAAAGGAGGCACACTATTTCTTGATGAAATTGGCGAACTCTCAGCCCATCTGCAGGCAAAGCTGCTGAAATTCATACAAGACAAGCAGTTTTATAGAGTAGGAGGGACAAAGCCTGTTCATGCAGACTTTCGGCTTCTGGCAGCTACGAATAAGGATCTTGAAAAAGCAGTGGAATCCAGGGACTTCAGACAGGACTTATTCTTCCGGCTGAATGTGGTGCCCTTAAAGATTCCGCCGCTCAGGGAGAGGAAAGAGGATTTATTTGCCCTCATTCATTATTTTCTCCACTCTATCTCCAATCGGCATAATCGGGAAAGGCACCTGGACAAATCTTTGGTCGATCACCTGCTGCAGCTTGAGTGGAAGGGAAACGTAAGAGAGCTTGAAAACCTGATGGAGCGGCTTATCGTGACAAGCACCAGCCTGATGATCACGAAAGACGACCTGCCTTATGAATACCATATGCAAGGAAAAAAAGAGGGTTTTATAGATTATGAGGGACATACTCTTCCCGCTATATTGGAAGATGTAGAGAAAAAAGTTTTAATCAATGCAAGGAAACGTTATCGGACCACTACTGAAATAGCGGGTGCCCTGGGAATCAGTCAGCCTTCAGTAGTAAGAAAATTAAAAAAATATGATTGTTAATACATACTTTGGCATGAATATTGCATTAAAGAATAGCAGAGAAAACATAACCATAACATCTATGCAGGATTCAGGAGGGAAAAGTATGAACGGAGAAAATTGGAGTCATCTTGTCGGAAACATTTCAAACCTATTGGCGCCAAGCATGGCAAAGGATCATCCGAATTTGCCGGTAGTCAAAGCGGAAGGCTGCTATTACTACGGTGTCGACGGAAAAGAGTATTTGGATTTTACATCAGGCATCGCAGTGGAGAATGTCGGGCATCGCCACCCGAAGGTTGTACAGGCCATTAAAGACAGTGCAGACCATCTGGTGCACGGCCCGTCAGGCGTAATCATCTATGAATCGATTTTGCGGCTCGCAGATGAGCTTGGGAAAATTACGCCGGGAAATCTGGATTGCTTTTTCTTTGCGAACAGCGGAACAGAGGCAATCGAAGGAGCTATTAAGCTTGCAAAGTATGTCACGCGGAGGCCCTATGTTGTTTCCTTCACAGGCTGTTTCCATGGAAGGTCGATGGGAGCGCTGAGTGTATCCACATCCAAGAGCAAATACCGCAAGTTTCAGCAGCCATCCTGGCTGACCTATCAGCTTCCATATGCGGATGAGCGAGATTGTCCTTTTGGTGAAGATCCAGAGGAGTACTTCCCAAGAAAACTGGAAAAGGATGCTGAAACACTCTTCAAGCACCAAGTAGACCCGGAAGAGGTTGCCTGCATGATCATTGAACCGGTTCTCGGTGAAGGAGGCTATATCATTCCTCCGAAGAAATGGCTGCAGAAAATCAGGGAAATCTGTGACCGGCATGGAATCCTGCTGATATTTGATGAAGTGCAAACCGGCTTTGGGCGTACTGGGGAATGGTTTGCCGCTCAGGCTTTTGATGTGGTGCCGGATATCATGGCAATTGCAAAAGGAATCGCGGCAGGACTGCCGTTAAGCGCAACAGCAGCTTCAAAGGACCTGATGGAAAAATGGCCGCTGGGTGCCCATGGTACAACCTTCGGCGGAAATCCGATTGCCTGCTCTGCAGCATTGGCGTCTCTGGAAGTCCTAAAAACAGAGAATCTTTTGGAAAATGCTAAGCAAATGGGAGAGTATGCATTAAAGAAATTACAGGCTTTGAAAGCCGAGCATCCTGCAATTGGCAGTGTCCGAGGTCTGGGGCTGATGATCGGCATTGAAATTATCGACCCGCAAACCGGAAAACCGGATGGAAACGCGGTAATGGAAATCCTGAATTCTTCTCTTGATAAGGGAGTCCTCTTTTATCTATGCGGAAATTCAGGGGAAGTGATTCGGATGATTCCTCCGCTTGTTGTAACAAAGGAGCAAATTGATCAGGGGCTGAGAGTATTGGAAGAAGCACTTATGGAACATGAAGCAATTGTTTCCAAATCATAAGGAGGTAAGAGCATGAAAGCTGAGACAAGGGTTAAGCCGCAAGCCGTCACAGGAGAGTATTGGAAATTTATTATTCCATCTTTAATTGGGTCGCTCCTATTCCTGGTTCCTGTTAAATTTCAAGGTGACGTAACGATTGGTGTTGGTATTTTAGCCTCTCTTTTAGGCAAAGCGTTCAGTGAGCAGATGCCTGCCATTATCATTTTTATTTTAGGATTATCTGTTTTTTTATCCATCCTGGCTAAAACAGCTAAGCCGGCATTTATACTGGATAATAAGTTTTTAAAGGGTTTATTTGATACCGGCAAATTTGGGTTGACCATGAGAGTCCTCGGATTCGCAGTGGGAATTATGACTTATTTTGAAATCGGGCCTGAATTTATCTGGTCGCGGAATACAGGCGGAGTGGTTCTCTACGACCTGGCTCCCGTTTTGCTTACGTGGTTCCTGTTCGCCGGTATTCTTCTGCCGCTTTTAGTAGAGTTTGGTTTAATGGAGTTCATAGGGGCGCTTGTCCAAAAATTTATGAGGCCACTTTTCACACTGCCCGGACGATCTTCCATCGATTGCCTTGCGTCCTGGATGGGTGCCGGAACAGTCGGTGTATTGGTTACCACGAAGCAATATGATGAAGGTTTTTACACAAAAAGAGAAGCAGCGGTGATTGCCACAACCTTCTCAATTGCATCTGTGGCTTTCAGCCTTGTCGTAGCGAATGTGGTTGGTCTTGGCCATTTATTCATCCCTTTTTACTTAACCGTTTCTGTAGCCTGTGTCGTGGCAGCATTGATTATGCCAAGAATTCCGCCATTATCCCGCAAACCGGATACTTATTATGAGCCGGTAGGACAGCAGATTGATGAAACCATTCCGGAAGGGGTTTCGAAATTGAAATGGGGATGGGAGCAGGCAATTGATAAAGCAAGGAATGCTCCGGGTCCCAAAAAGCTGTTAACCAATGGCATTGAAACTGTTTTGGATATTTGGATGGGCCTGATACCGCTTGTGATGAGCCTGGGAGCAGCAGCCTTGATCATTGCGGAATACACGCCTGCATTTAAGTTTATTTCTTACCCGCTCATTCCGGTTTTGGAGTTTATGCAATTGCCGGAAGCAGGAGCAGCAGCACAGACTATGCTTGTCGGCTTTGCTGATATGTTCCTTCCAGCTGTTATCGGAAGCGGAATTGAGAGCGAGCTGACAAGATTCGTTGTGGCAGGCCTGTCATTAACACAATTAGTATACATGTCTGAAATCGGGATTCTGATCCTGCGTTCAAACATTCCGCTGAGCTTTATGGATTTATTCGTTATTTTTATCCAAAGAACGATTATTACTTTACCTGTTATTGTACTGATTGCACATGTTTTTGTATTTTAACTGAGAGGGGGGCGGCATATTGCCAGCTCTCCTTTTTTCGTTATATTAATTTTCTTAAAAGTTCCAAAAGGGCAATATATTATCGGAGCATGTCTCATATCTTATATAGAATCTGCATTATATAAGGAGAGGCGCAATGAGTAAATTCTTTAAAGGAGTTATACTGCTTGCACTGGCGGCTTTTGCAAGTGAATGTATAGAGTTTGTGGTGAATATGGTGCTCGCCCGGGAACTGGGGGAGAGGGGACTCGGCATGTACATGTCGATTTTGCCGACTATTTTTTTAATAGTGCTGCTGGCCAGTTTTGAGCTTCCGATCTCTATTTCTAAATTCATTGCCGAAAAAGATAAAAGGTATCATCTAAGCATGCTTCATCATGTCATCAAGCTGACCATTATCTTTACAGCCGTTTTGGTGCCGGCTGCCGCGATTATAATTCCGTTTATCAGTGTCTTTGATGAGTACCACCCCCTCTTGAGATGGGTTGTGATCGGCTTTATCCCCATCGTGTCCTTTTCCTCGATTGCCAGAGGATTCTTCATGGGCAAGCATCAAATGGGAAAAATTGCAGCATCCAATTTTCTGCGCAAATCCGTTCAGCTCCTGCTGCTTGTGGTGCTTTATCAGGCCTTTCAATTTGATGTCAATACAGCGGTCTTTATTGCTTTTTGTACGTTTGTAGGAAGTGAGATTGTTGTTTTTCTATACTTGCTGAATATGTTTATTATTCAGTATCAGCGGATTAAGAAAGAACCATCTGAATATGTCAGCGGAAAAAGTGTGAGGCAGAACCTAATCTCTGTGTCTGTTCCGACAACGGCTTTAAGGGTCTTCCATGCCCTGACACATGCTGTTCAGCCGTTTTTGATTAAGGCGGCGCTCTTAAAAGCAGGGGTTCCGGGCGAAGTTGCAACAGAACATTTTGGAATGCTCGCCGGTGTTGCCATGACCATTGGTTTTTTTCCATCCTTTATAGCCCATTCCTTTTTAATCATGCTGATTCCGACAGTCTCCAAAGAGTATGCTGATCATAATCTGGGGGAGCTCAGGAGACTTCTTCAGCAGGTGTTCTTTGTCACTTTTTTATATGGGATCCCATCGGTTGTTTTTTTCTATTTTTTTGCACGGCCGCTTACCGAGATGTTTTTTCACTCAACAGATGCAGCCGTGTATTTACAGCTGCTGTGGCCATTCTTTCTACTCCACTTTTTCATAATCCCGATGCAGGCCTATTTAATCGGACTGGGGCTGATGAAGGATGCGTTCTATCATTCCGTCTGGTCAACGGTTGTTTCATTCACAGCCATGTTTGTGCTTGGCTCGATGCACAGCCTGCAGATGGACGGGATTATAATGGGCATGAATATGGGAGCTGTTCTTCTGGCGATGATGCATTATGTAACAGTATGCAAAAAGATTGGCCTGACACTCTATCTATCGCCAGTTAAGCAATTTAACTGAAGCTGCGAAAAAAGCATCTCCACTATGGAGGTGCTTTAATTTTCGTTATCCTCATTAGTGCCAAACCTATCCTCAATTGTTTGTTCTTCTCCATATAAAATAATATGGTCGCCTTCCTGCAGTTTCGTAACAAGCCGCTCTTTTCTGATTTTTACATCGCCTCTCTGGATAAATAGCACATTAATATCATCATCTTCGTCGATAATATCCCCCAGCTCTTTACCATTGAATTCACATTTTTCGTCAATGAAATAGTCCAATACATGATCATTATCCTCCGTGAGAAGAGCTTCTCTGATGGGGAGATCACGAAAATCGTAATGTTCTTCGAGCTCATGCTCCAGCTTCTTCGAAAGATAGTCCCGCACTTTTGGCATCTTTAAGATAATAATAACCACGAGCAGGACTGCTGCCACGATCGAGATCTTGGCAGTGAAAAATTCATCTGACAGAATGCTGCTGATTGCCGAAATGATAACTGCCAATGAAAAGGCGCCAAATAAAATTAAAAAAGCTCCAAACCTTCTGCGGATCGGATGATCAATGATGAGTTCCGATTCTCCGGTTGTAAAACCAGTGCCTGTAAGCATGCTGATCACCTGGAATCTTGCAATATGCTTATCAAGTCCTGTATAGGTGAAAATAAGAGTATGAATTTCAATAACTGCTAATACGATTCCCAAATAAATCAGGATGAACAGAACACCCATCTTTCTTCCTCCGAAAATTCAGATTTAAATAAAAAACCTAAGGAGCCAGTCCTTAGGTCATTGCTGAACAGTTTCATTATAGTAATTTACTGAATACATGGCACCTTCATCAACCATTTTATTATCTTCAATATTATGAGGGTCCGGATGACCCAGTTTTTCTGTTGGCACTGTATCGTTTAAAAAACGGTCAGGCAGCATGCCTTTCATTTTAACTGCAAGTGACTGAACTTTATTTCGATTGTTTTTGCTTGCTAATAATAAAATACTTGTAATGCCAACACCGGCTAACAGATATGGATTTAACGGACGAGAATTCATGGTTAGCTCCTCCTTCAGTAATTGGATTTGTATTTCTTGGTGTATATTTACCCAGCATAATGAAGTGCAAACATTTAGTCTTAATAAGATTGTTTCCAGCACAAGAAATAATTACTCATTGTGAATGGTTTTATACAGGTCCTGACAGGGGAATTATGTACTTAGTATAGAAAGGATAGAATTATAGGAGGAAGATGGGGATGGAAAAAGAATATAGTGAAGATAATTGGACATGGCACCGTTACGATCATTTAGATGAAATTGACTTTAATGACGCTGGTGACTATAAAGAAGCTCTGCAGGCATGGGCCAAAAATACTTCTGAGAACAAAACAAATGTAATGGAAATAGATACTTCCATCCGCAATAAGGAATTTATCAGCGGCTCTCTCATTTACCAGCAGACAACGAAGGAGCAGCATGAAAATAGTTTGTTCCACTATTTTCTGACTAGAGATTTTCTCCTCACTGTCGACTTTGATTCTACTATCATTCAGTCTGATGAATCACTGCTTTTGAAAAAAATGGATTATACGAACAATGCCATTGACGGCTTTTTTGTGATTTTAGGCGAGATTCTAAGTGATAATATCAAGAAGATTGATAAGTTTGAAGTACGTTTAAATGATCTGTTATGGAAAATAAAAAATAAAAATAATATTAATCGCCTGGAAGAAATATATGAGCTCCGACACCAGATTCTTGTATGGAAAAATATTATGATTCCTGTTAAGGAAATCAGGCTGGGTGTGGAAGAAACCTTTGGTGAAGATGTTACAGAAGGAACTGAATTTAAACGAACCTGCAAGCGAATTGAAAGAGGGTATACGCTGGTTCGTGAGTTTCAGCAGGAAATTGATGACCTTGTGAATTTTGAAGAAATGGTATCCATGCACCGGGGAAACGAAATCGTGAAGACGCTCACTGTCATTACCACTCTTATGACTCCGATTGCAACGTGGGGAGCTCTCTGGGGCATGAACTTTAAGATTATGCCAGAACTCGAGTGGAGGTATGGCTATTTGTTCTCCATTCTTATTATCATTGCATCCACCGCAGCCCTTTATATCATGCTCGTGAAAAAAGGCTGGATGGGTGATATCCTCAGGGGGAAAAAGAAAAATTCATTCTTCAAATAAAGGAATGCCGTCAGAGTGCGGCATTCCTTTTGTTTAATAAATGCTCCAGTGTCCTTTTGATTCCAGTCTCATATGGTGTTTTAGGGAGAGTGCCGATTCTCGCTTCATATTTACTGCCGTCCAAAGTAACAGGTGTCTGGTTCAAATACATCAATTCAGTATATTCCCTCATCATGGGATCGAAAATACCGATGGCACGAATCATCCATTTATGGACAGGTCTGAAGGTAACGCCTCTGTTAAGATGGTTAGAAACGATACTGGCTATTTCTTCACCGGTTATCGTCCCTGCACCAGGGATATTCCAGACTTCACCGTATGAGTTTTCATTTAATGAAAGTTCGGCTAAAGCTTCTGCTCCATCCTTAATATAAATAAATTCTCTTGGAATATCGGTTTTGCCGACAAACATGCCTTTATTTTTTTCAATAATCTGGCTGAGAGTATAGTGTAAGAGTGTGTTTCCCGTATGTGGGCCGTAAAAGTCAGGGAAGTGGGCAATGATGTATGGCACGCCTGAGTTTTTTATCATCTCAATTAAGGTTTGGCGCAGCTTGCCTTTTTTTGTGTGCGGATTCTTGGGAGAAACTTCGGCAGCAGGGCTGGATTGAAGGCCATAGGAATATATATTATCAGCATAAATAAAAGGCTTATGATGTTTGCGGCATGCGTGCAGGATATTATCTAATATAATTGAGAGTGCGGGATCCCAGTCAGGGTAAGGAATATTGATGGCATGAAAAACTGCATCCGCTTCTGTCACTGCCTTTTCAATATCCTCTGGATTCAGTGCATCGCCTGAATGGATAACCGCATTTGGTCCCCAGTCTTTTTTGAAGTTAAGCAGGTTTTCTTCGGACCTGGCAAAGGCAATAGTTTTTATATTTCTGCGGCATAATGCCTCTGTTAAGGCATAGCCCATTCCGCCTGTTGCTCCTAAAACTGCAGCTGTTTTTATCATTTTTCATCAACCTTTTTATTTTATTAACCACTGTTCAATTAAAGGGAAAAATTAAAGAAATGGATGTCATTTCTTTAATAAATGGCTTTTATCAAAAATTGGGCATGTGAAGAGGCGAGTTCCTTCACTTCTTCAAATGTCGTTTCCGATCTGCAATAATGCGTGACAAAACCATGCAAGCTTAAAAATACAGACCAAATATCCTTTATGGAAAGAGCTTCAGGAGCGAGTGAATTAATCGCTTGCGCAAAATGCAGGTAGCTTTTATTTGGCCCTTCATTCAGATAGCTTTTCACATCATCATCCCGAATTAAAAACATCAGCTCATAATGCTTTTGATGGGTCAAGCCAAATTGGATATAACCGTAAAAAATATTGAAAAGCTTCTGTTCACTGGTATCTGCAGATTTTCTCAGCACACTGTCGAGGACCTGGTCGAGCTTTTGAAAATCGGCTTCAACCATTTCGTAAAATAATTGGGCCTTATTTTTGAAATGATAATAGATGGCACCATGGCTGCACTGAAGGGTGTCCGCAATTTTTCTCATGGATGCTGCGGCATATCCTTCCTGAACAAACAGATCACGTGCTACAGAAATAATTGCTTCTTTTGTTAGTTCATCTTGGGCTGATTTTCTTGGACTCATGGAATCACCTTTCATTATTGAACACTGGTCAATAAGATTATATGATAAAGAGGATATTTTTGGCAATACTTTTTTAATATCTATCCAAATTATTTTTATTAGCCATCAGCATTTGATATGCTTTATTAAAACAGGAGGGAACAACATGAATGAAACAAAAACTTGCAGAGAATCTTTTACAGTAAAAACAAGCATCGTGCTTCCGCCGGACACGAATACATATGGAACATTATTCGGCGGCAAGCTAATGGCTTATATTGATGATGTGGCAGCCATCGCGGCGATGAGGCATGGAAGAAGAAATGTCGTAACCGCATCTACAGACTCTGTTGACTTTCTTCATCCGGTTTATGAAGGCAATTCAGTCTGCCTGGAGGCGTTTGTGACCTATACAGGCCGGACATCTATGGAGATATTCGTAAAAGTAATTGCAGAAGACCTGCTGACGGGCGACCGAAATGTGTGTGCGATGTCCTTTTTGACAATGGTTGCGGTTGACGAGAATGGAAAGCCGACTCCGGTGCCGGCGGTTGTGCCTGAGACAGATGAAGAAAAGAGCTTATATGAATCAGCAAAAGAACGTGCGGAAATTCGCAAAAAGCGGAGAAAGGACAGTGAAGCCAGGGCAAAGACATACGGTACAGGTCTGCCCTGGTAAATAAGGGGGAAAAGAATGGGATCCAGAGTGATGCATAGCATAATCAACAATGAAATTGCTTCCAGAATGAAAATAGAGGACAAAGCAGCATTTTTACTTGGAGGAATAGCGCCTGACGCTGTTTCTCCCAAAGATCTTTCCCATTTTTACAAAGGGAATACGGATGAGTACACGAGAAGAATAGATTATAAGAGTTTCCTTAATAAATACAGGAGCAAAAGTCATTCACCTTATATCCTTGGATATTACACCCACTTAATATCAGACCATGTCTGGCTGACAGGCTTCTATCTTCCCTGGCTGAAAAACAGAATGGAAAAAGATGAGGAAGTCTTTACCCGCTATCATAATGATTTTCGCCTATGTAATGCAAAGCTGTCTGAACATTACGGCCAAGTTAGATTTGAGATGAAAAATATAAATGTGCCAAATTTAGATGAGGTTTCTGCCGATCAAGTCAGTGCTTTCATACCTTATGTTTTAAAAGACTTTGAATATGATAAAAGAGATGCTGAAAAGCCCCTTGAAGTGTTTACATTCCAACAGATCATCGGCTATGTGGAAACATCCGTGGAGCTGGGGGCTGCCGAGTTAAAGAAACTTTCAATTGTAAAAAACTGACTCCTTATATCTTCCTATCCAGCAAGGATAATTGAACCTTTTTACACACCAGTGTCTAGTAATATAGATTTAACTTTCAGAATATTAACTCTTATTCCTTGATTATCCTTTTCCTTCCTCTTAAGTTAGACGTGTAGAACCTAACAGAAGGAGGAAGATTATGAGAAGAGTTTTGAAAGCTAGTATTCTAATGCTTTTAAGTATTTTACTGGTTGCCGGAACCATGCCTTTAACCGGGCAGGCGAAAAAGCCAAAGCCAGATGATGGTTATGGCGGTTATAGCCAGGTTGATGTCGGCAAGGATGGAATGGTGGCTTCGGCTCATCCGCTTGCGTCAAAAATTGGGGCAGATGTTTTGAAAAAGGGCGGTAATGCCATCGATGCGGCTGTCGCAGTCCAGTTTGCCCTCAATGTGGTAGAACCGATGATGTCCGGAATTGGCGGCGGGGGCTTCATGATGGTCTATGATGGCAAAACGAAAGAAACCACCATCATAAACAGCCGTGAACGTGCTCCGGCTGGTGCAGCGCCGGATATGTTCCTGGATGAAAACGGGAAGCCGATTCCATTTGCGGAGCGATCAACTGGCGGTACGGCTGTCGGTGTGCCGGGCACATTGAAAGGGCTGGAAACAGCTCTTGAAAAATGGGGAACACGCCCTATGCAGCAGCTGATCGGTCCTGCGATTAAGCTGGCAGATAAAGGCTTTCCGATTGATTCTGTATTAGCCGATGCGATCGCCGATAATCAGGATAAGCTTGACAGAACGGCTGCCGGCAAAGTGTTTTTGCCTAAGGGTGAACCTCTTGAAGAAGGGGACCGTTTAGTACAGAAGGATCTTGCCAAAACGCTTAAAATGATTCGTTCTGGCGGAACTGACGCTTTTTATAACGGGAAAATAGCAGACGCTCTTGCAGGTGTGGTGCAGGATTTTGGAGGATCAATGACACCGGAAGATCTGGCAAAGTATGATGTAACCATTGACGAGCCTATTTGGGGAGACTATCAGGGGTATGAAATTGCGAGCATGCCGCCTCCAAGCTCTGGAGGAGTATTTTTGCTGCAGATGCTGAAAATTCTGGATGATTTCAATCTATCACAATATGATTTAAAATCCTGGGAAAAATATCACCTGCTTGCTGAAACCATGCATCTTGCTTATGCAGACCGCGCAGTATATGCAGGGGATCCGGAGTTTGTAAATGTCCCGGTCAATGGTCTCCTTCACCCTGATTATATTAAGGAGCGCCAGGAACTGATCAGCCTGGATAAAGCCAACAAAAATCCTGAAGCGGGAGATCCTTGGAAATATGAGAACAGTGAAGCCAATTATGAAGCGGCTGAACAGCCGAATGACCGCCAATACGGTGAGACTACCCATTTTTCCGTAACGGACAGATGGGGAAATGTTGTATCTTATACGACAACGATTGAACAGGTATTCGGAACAGGAATCATGGTTCCAGGCTACGGATTAATGCTGAATAATGAGCTGACAGATTTTGATGCCGTGCCAGGCGGGGCAAATGAAGTCCAGCCGAATAAGCGGCCTCTAAGCTCGATGACACCGACGATTGTCTTTGAAGATGGAGAGCCTATTCTGACTGTTGGTTCACCAGGCGGCCCAACGATTATTACATCAGTACTGCAGACAATCCTTTATGCCATCGAATATGACATGGAGCTAAAAGCAGCAGTTGAGGAACCGCGGATCTATACCAATAACCTGAATTCCTACCGCTTTGAAGAAGGCATTCCGTCAGAAGTTATTGATGGGCTAAACGGAATGGGGCATAATTTTGGTCCAAGTGCGACCACAATTGGAAACGTCCAAAGTATTTTGATTGACCGTGATAAAGGTATTTTCAAAGGTGTAGCAGATTCAAGCCGTAATGGAGCCGCCATTGGCGTTGATTTGAAAGGGAAAAGAAAATAGAGTTTATGAGAATAGCACCTTGCTGATAAGGTGCTATTCTTTTGGTTGAAAAATGAATACAAATTCATTTTTTTAGCAGGGATTCATCTATATTTGTTGAAATAGAACGGGTCAGGCAAAAAGGTATTTTGGATAATAGAAGGGGGAATATGCCATGACGGTAAAAAATGAACTATATCAGCTGGCGGATAAAATAAACGCTGATCCCGTACATATCAAAGATGAAAAAAATCGGGTATTTCAAGTGGACCTGGAGGAAAGCGGTCCTATTCAAATTTTCTTGAAGGATAGAAAAGTCATAGTGGAAGAGGGTGCTCCACACCAATCAGAAGTAACACTGAAATTGTCAGAAAAAAACTTTTCTAAGCTATTAAAAGGCGATTTAAACACAACCATAGCATTTATGACAGGCAGTCTTAAGGTGGACGGGAAAATGGGCCTTGCCCTCAAATTACAGGAAATAGTGAATAACTATCAATGATAAAAAGGCAGCCATCATAGAGGATGCTGCCTTTAAAAATACAATGCCATCAGGTCTTCATCATAGTACTTGCCATCTATCTTCAGTGCATGCCTCTCCTTGCCGTAAACCTCAAAGCCGAAAGAAGCATAGAGCTTTTTAGCAGGAGTATTTTCAGACATGACGGCCAAGTGGATTTGTTCAACCCCGTCCCAGGATCGTGCCTTTTCTACAGCCTTGCTGACAAGGCTCTTGCCGACACCATTCTTTCGGGCGGACTCTGTCACGTACATTGCATATATATTCGAGCGGTGCTTCATTTTTAACCCTGTATCTCTTACTAAACTGACAACACCTATAAGCTTTCCGTTTTCAAATGCGCCGTAGTGAAAAGAGTTTACTGCCATAAATCTTTCTCCGTACACTTCAGGAGGCCGGCTGGCTTCCTCTTCATAGCTTGAACCAAAAGCTTCCGGGTTCTTTTTTAATCCTTCTAACCTAATCTCTTTGTACATTTCACCATCATCCTGGCGCAGCAGTCTGATTTCCAACAGGGTCACTCCTTTATTTTTTCTTAACCCTTAAATTCTCTTTACCATTACAAAATCCTTTAGCAAAAATTGTTTTTCTTTGCTTTGATAAGGGAACAGGATAAAAAAGTACAGGAGGGATCAGTATGGCACAGGATAACAACAAGGACTTAAAAGAGATTGTAAAAGGGCATGATTCCCGGCAGCAGCAAGAACAGTCATTAAAAGATCAGGAGCGTAAGCCGGATCAGCAAAACCGATTAAAGGACCAGGAGAATATGAGGAAGTAATTTTGAGAGGGAGCTATGAAGAATAGCTCTCTTTTTTTAGGCCGAATTGTAAGCAATGGTTTCCGCATATGGAATATACATATATAAAGGGGGAAGCAGAATGGGAGTGCTGTTTGGTTTAATTATTGCGACTCTGGTTTTCGCCTATTGCATTGACCGCAGAAGGAAGAAGTTAAACAATACAATGCAAAAAGGGATCAGCCCAAGTGAAAAACCGGGGGAGAGCTCGAATTATACGATGGGTGATAATCATTATACCGGAGGGGGACAATAGCTATGGAGTTTTGCGATATCAGCAAGGCTCTTCTTTTTTTCCGGATCATGCTTTCTTATCCTGAAAATGGGAAAAGATAATGTTGCCTGGTTTCTAAAGCGCATCAAAAAGGGTATAAGGAAAACATACATATTGTAACCTTTTTTAGGAGAAGTGGCCCCTATGAAAAAAAGAAGAGTGGAGTCTTTATTTGTATTTATCCTGATTGCATCTGTGTATACGATATTTTTCACGGATGCCGCCCCACCCATTAAAATCGGTGCAGCCCTGCTTTATGCGGCTGTCATATTTATCAGCGCTATATCCTTGATGCTCGAGAATCGGAGCCCTAATCAGACATTGCTTTGGATGTATGTGCTGGTATTTTTTCCGGTAGCCGGTTATTTGTTTTATTTGTTCTCCGGGCAGCTTTATTTGAAAGGCTATTTATTTAAAAGCAAAAGAAGCCGCGACAGGGATGAATGGAAAAGGCTGATGAAAAGGGAAGACACGCCTGATATATCATTTCTGCAGGACAGCCAGCACTGCTTTGCTAAATTCGCCAATAATGTGGCATTGACCCCTCTGAGCACCAATTCAAGGGCGAAAATACTTAAAAATGGGGAAGAGACATTTAATGAAATCAAGAAAAAGCTGCGTGAAGCAGAAGAGTTTATCCATATGGAATATTATATTTTCCGGTCTGACAGGCTTGGCAAGGAAATCATCAATATCCTGATCGACAAAGCCAGGCAGGGAGTGGAAGTGCTGTTTATTTTTGATGCGGCAGGCAGCATGGGGATTACACTGGAGGATTTGCAGTGCATGGAGGATGCAGGGATTAAGGTAAAGCCATTTTCTCCGCTTAAGTACGGTTTTTTTAATCAGAAATTCAACTTCAGAAACCATCGCAAAATTGTTGTTATAGATGGAAAAGTCGGCTTTGTGGGCGGACTGAATGTGGGAGTTGAATATCTGGGCGAAAATGAAAAGATTGGATTCTGGCGTGATACTCATATGCTCCTTAAGGGGGAGGCAGTGTATACATTGCATACGGTTTTTCTCCTGGATTGGGAATATGTCAGCAAGGAAGATGTGCTGGAGGAATACCGGGATGTAAAGTATCCGATTGATGATGATGTGCTTGATGGTGCGGTGCAGGTGGTGGCCAGCGGTCCGGACACACAGCAGGGAATTATGAGTGATCTTTATTATTCAATAATATCCTGCGCGACCAGATCCATTTGGATTGCCACACCTTATTTTGTCCCTGATGAATCGATTCGTACGGCATTGAGGGTGGCGGCGGCTAAAGGAGTGGAAGTGCGCATCCTTGTTCCGGAGATCAATGACAGCTTCCTGACGCAATACGCCAGCCGGTCCTACTTTGCGGAGCTTCTGCGATATGGCGTCGAAATTTATTCTTATAAAAAAGGCTTTCTCCATCAGAAGATTATTATCGTGGACGGAATCCTCGCTTCCATTGGAACGGCGAACATGGATATGCGCAGCTTCCACTTGAACTTTGAAGTAAATGTCTTTTTATACGGCACAAGCTCCATCCGCGATCTTGTCGCACATTATGAAGAGGATCTGGAGGAAAGTGTGAAATTAAGTCCTGTCCAATATTATAAGCGGGGATTGGCGGAAAGATCGAAGGAATCCTTCGCCCGGCTGTTTTCGGGGGTGTTGTGAAAAAGTGCCATTGATGTGGCGCTTTTTTTGTGTGGAGGGATACTGTTTTTTTAATCTGCAGATAGATGAGGGGGGACTTGCAAATAGACCAGCCGAAATTACAAATAGATGAACAAGCCTGCAAATAGACCAGCCAAACCTGCAAATAGATAGGTAAAATGCAAATAGAAACCCGGAACTTGCAAATAGATGAGCAAATTTGCAAATAGACTAGCCGGAATTACAAATAGATGAGCAAACCTGCAAATAGACCAGTCAAACTTGCAAATAGATAGGTAAATGCAAATAGAGACTCGGAACCTGCAAATAGATGAGCAAATTTGCAAATAGACCAACCGAAATTACAAATAGATGAGCAAGCCTGCAAATAGACCAGCCAAGCTTGCAAATAGATGGGTAAATGCAAATAGAAACCCGGAACCTGCAAATAGATGAGCAAATTTGCAACTAGACTAGCCGGAATTACAAATAGATGAGCAAACCTGCAAATAGACCAGCCAAACTTGCAAATAGATAGATAAAATGCAAATAGAAACCCTAAACCTGCAAATAGATGAGTAAATTTGCAACTAGACTAGCCGGAATTACAAATAGATGAGCAAACCTGCAAATAGACCAGTCAAACTTGCAAATAGATAGGTAAATGCAAATAGAAACCCGGAACCTGCAAATAGATAAGCAAATTTGCAAATAGACCAACCGAATATTACAAATAGATGAGTAAATTTGCAAATAGACCAACCAAACCTGCAAATAGGCCCACCCCACAAAAAAGCAACCCACCCATTTACGTCTCCAGACCGAGGCATAATCATCCTCTTTATTGGTCAAAAAAGGAAAAAATCATACTAAAATAAAGATCAGTACGGTATGATTAGAATAGTTTGAAAAGTTAGATAGAAGGAGGGTCACTATGCTTTCACAATCAGTCATTCATGATGTTATTACGGCAGCTCTGGCCACTGGCGGGGATTTTGCCGAAGTATTTGTTGAGGATCGTTTCACCAATAGCCTTGCGCTTCAGGGCGGGAAAATCGAGAGCAGCTTATCAGGCCGGGATTACGGGATCGGCATTCGCGTGTTTAAGGGGCTGCAGACTGTGTATGCTTACACAACGGATGGATCAAAGGAAGGTTTGCTGAAAGCTGCGGGCAATGCTGCCCAGGCGATCAGAGGAGAAAAAATCATTCAGCCCGCACAGCTGCAAAAGGAAATTATTCCGGCAGGGCATCCTATATCTCTGAATCCGCGCGAAGTGGAGAAGCTCCGCAAAGTAGATGTCATGAAAAAGGCATACGAAATTGCGAAAAACTATCACAGCAGCATCCAGCAGGTTACGGTCAGGTATTTGGATGAAGAACAGAATGTGCTGATTGCCAATTCGGAGGGTAAGTTTGTTGAAGACCGACGGGTGCGAAGCCGCCTTGCTATTCAGTCGATTGCGGCAGAAGGAAATCAAATGCAGCCTGGATTCTATGGACCTGGAGCCCATAAAGGCTTTGAATTTATGGAAAACCTGAACTTGGAGCATTACGCCAATGAAGCATCTCGCATCGCCGTTACGATGCTTGGGGCAGACCCTTGTCCAAGCGGGAAGTTCCCTGTGATCATCGATAATGAATTCGGCGGTGTTATTTTCCACGAAGCATGCGGACATGGCCTTGAAGCTACATCTGTAGCGAAGGAAAACTCTGTTTTTGCAAACCGGATCGGCGAAAAAGTGGCCTCGGATGTTGTTACATACATTGATGACGGCACGCTTGCCAATGAGTGGGGATCGATTACGATCGATGATGAAGGCGAAAAGGCGCGTAAAAATGTCCTGATTGAAAATGGAATTTTAAAAGGTTACTTGATTGATAAATTCGGCGGACGCAGGATGGGCATGGCATCGACAGGATCGGGAAGACGGCAGTCCTACCGTTTTGCACCGACTTCGAGAATGACCAATACGTACATTGCAAACGGCAAGTCCACTCCGGAAGAAATCGTCTCAAATACTGAGTACGGAATATATACCAAATACATGGGCGGCGGACAGGTCAATACCACAACGGGCGATTACAATTTCGCTGTCATGGAGGCGTATCTCGTAAAAGACGGAAAAATCGGCAAGCCGTTAAAAGGTGCTACTTTAATTGGGAATGGCCCGAAAACGCTCCAGCTGGTTGATATGGTGGGAAATAACCTGGACCATGGTGCTGGCATGTGCGGTTCACAGAGCGGAAGCATTCCTGTCAATGTTGGCCAGCCGATGATCCGCGTAAGCGAAATGACTGTTGGCGGAACAAAGGGAGGCGAATAATATGAACCTGCAGGAATTTAAGGAAAAGCTATTTCAGCTTGGCGGGCAGCATGGTTTTACAGATATGGAGCTTTATTATGAGAGAGAGGAAAAGTTCGCCTGCGAGCTTTTCAAAGGTGTAATTGATTCCTACGACACTTCCGAAGTGTTCGGAACCTCCTTCCGAGGCCTTTACGAAGGCAGGATGGGCTATGCTTTTACGGAGAAACTGGATGAGGAATCCCTGTCTTTTCTGATCGAGAATGCGAAGGAAAACTCTCAATTTATTGAGGATGAAGTACAGGAAGAAATCTTTGCCGGAAGCGATAAGTATGAGTCTGGAAGCTACTATTCAAGCAGTCTTGCGGAAGTTACAATTGCTGAAAAAATAAATTTGCTTAAGGAAATAGAAAAGCACATCTATGCCTATGATAAGCGGGTAACCGGGACAGATTATTTCATGGTGCGCAGCGGTGAAACAGAAAGAGTTCTTCTCAACAGCAAAGGGTTGAGCCTCATCGAAAAGAGCAATCATGCCGGCATCTATGTATCAGTCATCGTAAAGCAGGGAGATCAGGTGAAAAATGGCGAATATTCCAAGTTTACGAGAGACTTTTCGATCTTGAATCCGGAGGAAATAGCCAGGCATGCAGCAGAAGAAGCATTATCACAGCTGGATGCCAGGAGTGCTGAAAGCAAAAACTATCCTGTCCTGCTGAGAAACGATGCCGCCGGCGCCCTGCTGCAGACATACATCCCGATTTTCTCAGCCGAAAACACCCAAAAAGGGCAATCGGCTTTAAAGGGGAAAACGGGTGAAAGCATTGCTGTGGCATCATTGAATATCATAGATGATCCATTTTTAGAAGAAGGTCTGCTCAGTTCTAATTTTGACAGTGAAGGGGTTGCCACTGCCAGAAAAGATATTGTGAAAGACGGCAGGCTTATTACCTTGATGCATAACCGCAAAACAGCACAAAAAGATGGTGTGGAATCGACGGGCAATGCCTATAAAGCTTCTTATAAGGGAGCTTTGACGGTGGCTCCAACGAATCTTTACGTCAATCCATCCAATCAAAGCTATGATGAGCTGGTATCTTCGATCTCAGAGGGCATCATCATAACCGAATTATCCGGCCTCCATTCCGGTGCCAATACCGTATCAGGGGATTTTTCCATTGCGGCTAACGGCTATTATGTCAGCGACGGAAAAGTGCAAAATGCCGTTAACCAAATGACGATTGCCGGAAACTTCTATGAGCTGTTAAATAATATTGAAGCCATCGGTTCAGACCTGGAATTTTCGTTGGGCTTCATGGCCACTGGCTACATTGGCTCCCCATCTCTTTTAATCAGGGAGCTGGCTGTGACTATTGAGTAAGTCTGCGAGCGCATCACCAAGTGGTGCGCTTTTTTTGAAAAAATTTTCGCAGGAGGAAATTAAATAGGGGGACTATTTATGGGGAAGATTATCGAAGCAAAAATAGGCGACGCAGTGAAAATATTATCCCTTCAAAAGCTGGCATATAGAAGTGAAGCAGAACTTTATGGAGATTTTAATATAGAGCCATTAAAGCAAACCGTCAGCGATGTTGAAAAAGCTTTTGAAGATTATCTAATTATAAAATACATAGAAGACGGGGAACTAGTTGGTTCCGTTAGAGCATATCAAGAGGATGAAACATGTTATATAGGCAAATTAATGGTGCATCCAGACTTTCAGAATAAAGGTATTGGAAAAGCACTAATGAATGAAATCGAACGTCAGTTTAATGTGAAACGATTTGAATTATTTACCGGCAGCAAAAGCGAGAAAAATATTAGTTTCTATGAAAAGCTCGGTTACGCGGGATATAAGACAGAAAAGCTGGAGAGAGAAGAAACTATATTTATTTTTATGGAGAAGTTAGCGAAAACAGGCACAACTGCTTCTTAAGATTAAAAGGAGGCCCCACCAATGAAAACAGTAGAAACCAGCCGCCTTATTTTGCGCAGCCTTACCCTTGATGATTCAGCCAGGGTAGAAGAATACGCAAGTGATTATGATGTGGCAAAAACGACATTAAATATTCCCCATCCTTATCCTGAAGGGGGAGCAAGGGAGTTTATTAAAAGTATCCTGGAAGCAGAGAGAAACGGTAAGATTGCGATTTTCGGTATTACGAGAAAAGAGGATAATGGCTTAATAGGACTCATCAATATTACAGGCACTAATGCAAATAGAAGGGCGGAAATCGGCTATTGGATCGGCAAGCCTTACTGGGGCAAAGGGTATGGTACAGAGGCTGCCAGGGCAGTTATTAAGTACGGATTTGAAGAACTGAACCATAACCGGATTTATGCTTTTGCCTTTACGGACAATCCCGGATCATGGAGGATTATGGAGAAAACGGGGATGAAGCATGAAGGGATTTTGCGTCAGCATGCAATAAGAGATGGGAGGCCGGTGGATTTGACCTACTATGCCATTCTGCGTGAGGAATACACCGGGTAAGGGAGCCGCTGTTTGAATCGCACTCCACAATATGTTTCAATAGAAGCAAATCCTTTTTAATCATGGAGGTTCATGTGCGGATCATTGCTTCCCATCCTTTTTTTACAGTAAGCAGGAAGATCGACTGGAACCAGCAGCAATACATTGAACAGGAACTTTTTCTTCACTTATTTGAGGATCATATCCTGTCGCCATCAGAAAAGTTTCTCCTTGATGAAGTTTGGGATATGTCATACAGAAATTCCAGCTGCGAATTTGGTTTCCTCTATCTTCATACCAATCGGGGTGTGTTTTCTTTTCAAGTAAAGTCAGAGCCGAGTCACTTTATAAACCTGTATAGAGATCTTAAAAAGTAAAAGCCGGAATTGTCACGATTAACAATTCCGGCTCCATTATTATGCCTGCTCTGTCAGGCGTACAAGCATATGTGCGAGCTTATGCCTTTCTTTATCATCCCCGACCTTCCATAATTCCTTCAGCAGCTGTTCTTCACGGTTTTTTGGCTCCACATTTTCAGCGAGGTAGCCAGCCACTTTTTCTGCGGTTACGGCAAGCTGTTCCTCATTTAATCCCAGCTTTTTGCCAAGCTCAATTCGTTCCGCCAGATAGCTCTTAAATTCATCGAAGCTGCTTAAGATGTCCTCAGCTCGTTCATTCGACATCTTGTCCATTGCGCTCTTAATATTTTTTGTATCCAGTTCACCATCTTGTTTGATTACATGTTCTTGTTCATTCATTTTTATAGACCTCCCAAAGGATTGTTTTCTTATTAAATATCCTTTCAGAAGGAGAATTAAACTCTTTTAGATTTCACTGGATGGTGTTTCCTGAACAGCTTTCAGTTTCCTGAATTTTACTTTGGATAAAATAACGCCAATTTCATATAGCCCGATAAGAGGCACGAGGACTAGAATCTGTGAAAATAAATCTGGCGGTGTAATGAGAGCTGATACAACAGCCATGATCAAATAAGCATATTTTCGCATTGAGCTGAGCATGGCTGGGGTGACAATGCCGATTGTTGTCAAAAACAATAACAGCAAAGGCACTTCAAACAGAAAACCAAAAGGAATGGTCGACATTAAAAGAAACGAAAAATACTCCCTGGCCGTGATCATCATCGCAAAATGTGATTCACCTAATAGCATTAAAAACTGATAAATGGCAGGAAATATAATAAAAAATCCGAAGCCAAGCCCGCCGATAAAGCTGAAAAGAATGGCCGGGAAAAACATTAAAGATACTCTGCTTTCTTTTTCCGTTAAAGCAGGTTTTACAAATAGCCAGATCTGATAGGAAATGAAAGGAAGCGAAAGCCCCAGGCTGATGCTTCCTGCAATTCCTGTGTACAGCTTAATGACATCCAGCGGTCCAAGCATAACCAGCTCATGATCGTTTGCCAGCATAGGTATCAGCCGGTTGATGAAAAACAGACACAGGGCAAAGCTGACAATAAAGAAAATCAGAGATCGAATCAGCACTTTTCGCAGGTCTGTTAAATGCTCTATAAGGGTTTGTTCGTCCGTTTTCATTCTAAACCCTCCTGTTAAAGCGGTTTATCCTTCCGATCCGCCGTTTCAATTGAACGTGCTTTTGAATCAGGTTCATCATCATCACTCATAATTTCTCTGGCTGATTTTTTGAATTCTGATAAGGTCCTTCCAAACGCAGACCCGATCTCAGGAAGCTTTTTAGGACCAAAGATAATTAAGGTTATAACCAGGATGATAATCAATCCGGGTATTCCAATGTTTGAAAGCCCCATGGAGTTCACTCCTTCTTGAAAAATTTCTTAAAAGGTAAGTTAGTATTAGCTTGAACTTCGAGAACTGTCCAGCTCCAAAAGGAACGCTTCGACAGCATCATCATCGCACGACTAAAAGCGTTAGCTTTTAGGAGGAGCGCCTACCCCCTCGAGGTCACAAGCTTGTCTTGTTTCGGCTCCTAGGGACGAAAGACTAGCCAATCCCTTCCAGAAGGAAAGGACACCTTCTTGCAGTGCCCATCTTATGCCCGAGGCCCGCAGGACAAGGAAGGCTTCGTCAGCATAATCATCGCACGACCAAAAGCGAAAGCTTTTGGGAGGATGCGGGTCATGCAGGCGTTGCCACAGGACGTGGCGCTCTTAGTCTGCGTTCCTTGAAAGGGCAGTCGCCTCCACATTTCCGACAATCCTCCCAAAAGGCAAAGAACGTCTTTCCGGGAGGCTCGTCTTGTGCTTGAGGCCCACAGGACAAGGAAGGCTTCGTCAGCATAATCATCGCACGACCAAAAGAGAAAGCTTTTGGGAGGATGTGGGTCATGCAGACGTTGCCACAGGACAAGGAAAGCTACGACAGCGATACATCGCACGACCGAAAGCGGTAGCTTTTGGGAGGACGTGGCGTTCTTAGTCTGCGTTCCTTCGTGAGCAAGGCGCTTGCGCTTTTCTTATGCAAGCAGGCCGCCTTCTTTGCTGTATTTGATGATTCCTTCAGCAGCACGATAGGCGAGTGCCCCAACAGTTCCTGTCGGATTATATCCTCCATTGTGAGGGAAAGCGGAAGCACCAACGACAAAGACATTCTCTGCATCCCACATTTGGAGATAGTTATTTACGGCTGATGTTTCTGGCTCTGCCCCCATGATGACACCGCCTGTATTGTGTGTCGTCTGGTAAGGGACGATATCGTAATGCTCCAGCTGCTGCCGGTCGTTAATTTTTGACGGTCCCATTTCCTTCATGATGTTGTCTGTGATTTTTCCAATATAGTTATAAAGATTCTTATCCTGTTCAGTGAAATCGTATGTCATACGAAGCAGCGGAAGCCCGTAAGCATCTTTATAAGAAGGATCCAGATCCATATAATTGTGCTGAACAGGCATGGAAGCTCCCTGCGTGCCAATGCTTAAAGCCCGTGTGAAATACTTGATGGAATTCTCCTTAAACTTGCTGCCCCATTTCGGTGTATCAGTCGGAACCATATTATATTGAATTGGACGGTATCCTGACTGGTTGATAGAGATGGAGCCGCCATGGATAAAGCCAAGATCCGAGTGGTCAAAATTGTCTCCATTGTAATCATCCACAGTTGCACCAAGGGCACCGGCACCCATAAATGTGTTAAATTGTTCTTCATCAAAAAAGCCAGCTGACCCGGGAAGGATCTGATAGCAATAGTTCTTCCCAATCACCCCTGATCCTGTATCAGGATTATATGGGCGTCCCAGTTTGGAAGTCAGCAGCAGGCGGGTGTTATTCATGACATAGCTGGTCACAATAACCATTTCGGCCGGCTGAATGAATTCTTCTTTTGTCTGGACATCCACATAGCGCACACCGGTTGCTTTTTTCCCGTCGTGAATAATTTCCGTTACATTCGCAAAGTTGCGGATATCCACATTTCCCGTTTCTTTGGCAAACGGAATAACGGCCACAGTCGGATCAGCTTTTGCTCCATATTCACAGCCGAATCGTTCGCAAAACGCACAATACTGGCATGGAGCCATCTTGGCGCCATATTGGTTTTCATAAGCCTCGCTCATATTGCCGGATGGCATTTGGTAAGGTTTCATCCCCAATGATTTCGCGGCCTCTTTAAATCTTGCTGTAATAGGTGTTTCCTTCATTGGAGGATTTGGGAACGGGTCTGCTCTTTTTGGCCCAAGCTCACCTTCTTCTCCGCCAATTCCTGCCGCCTTTTCAAATTCGTAGAAATAAGGCTCCAATTCATCGTATGTAATGCCCCAATCCTGAACTTGAAGACCTTTGATCTTGGCTTCGCCATATTTTTTAACTGTCTGTGACTTGATTTCAAAATCATAAGGCAGAAAGCGGAAAGTATGCCCATTCCAGTGAACACCGGACCCGCCTAAGCCTTCGCCCAGCAAAAAGGACCCAAGCTGGCGCATCGGAAGGGCACGTTCCTTCCCGTGATTGCGGAACGTAATCGTTTCTTTAGAAAGATCCTGCATTAATTCATAGCGTATTCCATAGCGCAGTTCATCATGGACCACATAGTAGTCCTTGACGCCGCGCTCTTTTCCACGCTCCAGGCCTACAACTTTTAATCCCTGTTTCCCAAGTTCGGCCGCAATGATTCCGCCGGCCCATCCGACTCCTACAATGACTGCATCAGTTTTTGGCAATGTTTTCGCCATTTTTACCACTTCCTTAAAAGATAGTACTATTTCGTATATGAATGGAGGCTGTTTGGTTTAATTTTCACAAATTTTTCAGACTCAATTTGATTGATATAGCTCATTTGATGGCCAGGAAAGTCTTTCATTTTCCAGCCTTCCATATTTTTGTTTCCGGCATAGGCAGGATCTGCATATACACCTTCAATGGTGGCGGCCCGGAGAATATTAAAGAACGTCCTTGAAGTAACACCCCGGAGCTTCACTTTATCCTCTTCAAAGGCTGTAAGAATTTCATCCTGCTGTTCGCCCTCCAGTTCAGCAAATGGCTTCTTGAACTTTTCATTGCTGTAGGTCTGCAGGGCAGCAAGTCCGACATCAAATACTTCATGCCGTTTTAAAGGGGACTGGTAGCCCTGAAAGTTCGACCCTGGAAAGAACGGACCTTGCATATATTCCCTTGTATTGTTGCCCCATGAGCCCGCAAGCTGATGGTCGATAAAAAATGGAACATCCAAATCATTGGCACCAGGGCCATTTTCATCCTTTGGATAAATTCTCTCAACGGCAGCCTGCAGGATTCCGAATGTCTCGGGGTTTGTAAAATATAAAGGCGACTGCTGATAGGCAACCTGATCATGCCCGTTTGTATGGGCATTCTCTTCCGTTGCTGTACCGTCTTTGTTCATGTTTGCACCAATTAAGCCGCCAAGAATACCGCCTCCTACTAAACCGCCGGCAACTAACCCGGAATTGCGGATGAATCTCCTCCGGGACATGGTTGATTCTTGTTTTTGTTCATGTTCAGACATTTATATGGAAACCTCCTTTTATTTGCCATTATGGAGAAAAATATACTTGTCTAAACAGTTTGATAGAATTATTTTTTGGAATGTGAAAAGAAGAGAAGAAATAAGGGGGTTTTTATGGCATTAAAAAAGATGCAAACCGATTGGTCTGCACCTTTTTTAAGTCCGAATGACGGACAACCTGGAGATTACGATTTGCATAGGACCGAACCGATTTTAAATATATCGGTTATAGACGAGAGTGCCTTTCGAACGCTCTGCAAACCCTCCCTGGTTTCTTGCAATGCCAATGACGAACCTTGAAGTCGCTGTTACGCTTTTCATCGTCAACCAGTCCCTTCCGTTTTGTTATTGGCCTTGCATTATTTGTTTACCCCGTGAACTTGTCTTAAAACCTGTTTATTTAAAAAATTGGAGTTTTTTTCTTTAATAGATAAAATGAAAGAAAGGAAGTGAAACACGATGAAAACGAAGAAAGAAATCCGTGAGTACATATGGAATTTTCTTGAGGAGAACAAGCTTGGCCGCTTTCCGTTTCCTTTAACGAATAGAATTCCCAATTTCAAAGGAGCTGAAAAAGCGGCTGCATTTGTTTTTACTATGCCTGAGTATAAAGAGGCTAAGGTGATTAAGGTAAATCCTGATTCTCCGCAGCTGCCGGTGCGCACCCAAATTCTGAAAGATGGAAAGACATTGCTGGTTCCCACTCCACGGCTGAAAGCAGGCTTTATTATGGTAAAGCCGGAATGGGTACCTGCGGGGGAGGAGCGAAAAGCTGCGAGCCTTAAGCATATTCACTCATACGGAAAAGAAGTTCCCCTCACACAATTGCCGAAAATTGATTTGTTTTTTGCCGGATCAGTGGGGCTTCACCGGGATGGCCGGCGGGTCGGAAAAGGGGAGGGCTATGCTGACCGGGAGTATGCGATAATCAGGGAACTGGGGAATCCTGAAATCCCTGTGATTGGAACGGTTAACAGCGCCCAGGTGACAGAGGCAGATATCCCGAGGGATCCTTATGATCTGACTGTCGACTGGATTGCCACTGAAAAGGAACTGATCAAAACCAATACGCCCTATCCAAAACCAGCCGGGATTCAATGGGATCTTGTAACGGAGAAGGAAATGGAAAAGATGCCGGTTTTGCGTGAAATTTGGGAGATCACAAAAGGAAAGGCAGCCAAGTAATTGACTGCCTTTTAAGCTTTAACTTCGTCCATTTTCTTGAAAACATCATCAATCTTTGCGTGATTTTCAGGGGATTCATCAATATGATTCCATAAAATTTTTCCCTGTGGCGAGAAAAGCCATGTCCCGCCCTGAATGTAGACATCCTGAGTTTTCATGGATTTCATGACAAACTCCTTTTGTTTTTCATCCTTAGGGATAAAGCCGCCGACTTTTCCTGTAATAAACCCAAGTGCTGCTTTTGAAAGAAGCTTCCACTTTGGCATGGTTTTATGTCCCATTCCTCTATAAGCTTCCCGGGAAGGGTCGCCGAGGATCGGAAAAGGGAACGGACCGAATTGCTCAAGGAATTGACTGATAAAGGTTCCTTTCGAAGGAGCAATGACAATGACTTGAAATCCTTTAGCTTCTACTTCATTTATGCGCTCGCGCAACTGCGCAAGATATTCCCGGCAGACCGGTCAGCCAAGATGGCGGACGAAGACAGCCATTGTGTACTGGCTGCTGATGGCCTGTTCAAGCGTAATATTTTTATCAGGATGCTGGGTTTCTAAAATATATTTCATGAATATCCCGCCTTTCGGATTTACATCTGATCATACCTAATTCTTTTTAACGAATAAAGAATTGCGGCTTGCACATAAAAAAACAGGAGTGTGCACTCCTGTTTAGTCCCGGCTCCCCAATATCCCAAAAATGCGAAGGATATTAATGAACAGGTTGATAAAATCAAGATATAGGTTAAGAGCCATCAAAGGCACTTCTTCCGGTGACACTCCATACTGCTTCATGCGGTTGAAGTCGAATAGCACATATCCGCTGAACACGAGCACTCCGATGAAGGAGAACGCGAGCATAGCATTAGAGCTTAATGGCCAGATGAGGCTGAAAATTCCAATCGCAATAAGAGCGAGCAATGCCGCCATCAGCATGCCGCCAAGGAAAGATAAGTCCCGCTTCGTTGTCGAAGCATATACGGCTAAGCCTGTGAACACAACCGTTGTCGTCGCAAGTGCTGTTAAAACAGGGTTAGGTCCAATAGCAGCCAGGTAGTGAGCAACAATCGGGTAGGTTGTCATCCCTGAAATAAATGTAAATACATAAAGGAATGTATACCCAATAGCTTTTTTGCGGCGGAGCAGGAAAGCGAAAAGCAGCATTCCGAGTTCAAGAAGCATTAGCGGCAAAAACAGGGCTGGAGGGATGAAGACACCCGCCATCGTTCCGATAAATGCAATCCCCAATGATAAGGCAAACGCCCGTAAGACAGAAGGCAAATAACTGTTATTTGCAGTATGCTGTACATACATTTCTTCATTTCTCCTCTACATTCATTTGTATATGTATATACGAATGAGCTATTATTTAAGTTTCATAAATTATTTATTTTTTAAAAGGTCTCTTATTTCAGTTAAAAGCTCAACATTTTTATCCACAGCTGGTGCCGGTGCTGCTTCTTCTTTCTTTTTGAAACGATTGTTGATAATCCTGATAAAGACGAAAATGGAGAATGCCACGATGAAGAAATCCACCACATTCTGTATGAATAAACCGTATTTCACCTGTGCTCCACCGACCTTAACCATCAGATCCGTAAAGTCAACTCCGCCCATCAGCAAACCGACAAGCGGCATAATAATATCATCTACAAGGGAAGATACAATCTTTCCGAAGGCAGCTCCGATTACAACCCCAACTGCCAAATCCAGGACATTTCCCTTTAGCGCGAATTTTTTAAACTCATTCCACATAACAAGTCACCTTTCTTTGAAAAATTACCGTTATTATACTATGAAGAATGTATGAAAACCAGATAGAGAAAGCACCTATTGACAGAAACAGGCTTTTTCTCTATAGTAACTATGACAATTATATTTCTATTATTCCCGTGTGAACGGGAGAGGTTCATAGCTTCACCCTCTATAAAAAACTATGGCTTTGATTATAATAATCAACCATATCCATGAGAGGATATGGTTTTATTTTTCAAGCTGTACTTTTCGGACCTCTCTTTAGGATCAGCGGGATCATATAAAGGGAGGCTATTTTTATGTCAGGAAGAAAAGATGAGGAATTAACGGATATTACATTATTGGGAAATCAGGGTACTAACTATCTTTTTGAATATTCTCCTGAGATTCTGGAGGCTTTTGATAATAAGCATCCAAACCGCGATTATTTTGTTAAGTTTAATTGTCCTGAGTTTACGAGCCTTTGTCCGAAAACAGGCCAGCCGGATTTTGCGACCATCTATATCAGCTATATTCCGGATCAAAAGATGGTAGAGAGCAAGTCGTTAAAGCTATATCTTTTCAGCTTCAGAAATCATGGCGATTTCCATGAGGATTGCATGAACATCATTATGAATGATCTTATCGAATTAATGGATCCCCGCTATATTGAGGTTTGGGGGAAATTCACACCACGTGGCGGAATCTCCATCGATCCGTATTGCAACTACGGAAAGCCGGGTACGAAATATGAAAAAATGGCCGATTACCGCTTGATGAACCATGATCTATATCCAGAGACGATTGACAATCGTTAAGAACATAGCTTGCTTAAAGTTCATTTTTAAAATAATATCAAAAAAAAGGCAGAGGAATCTGCTTTTTTTGTTGCAGAAAATATACATAAGTGGGATTATATTTAGGGAATATTCTGTATTTTAATAGAACAGTACAATAATAAAGCTCTGAAAGGGGACATAATGAAGAAAAGCATACATAAAAAAGATCCTCGCTTTAAGATTGCAGAGAAAGAAGCGTGGATTGGCATTGGTCTCGTACTCTTTAATTTTATTTGGTGGTATGGGTTTGCCTATGGGCTGGGGTCCGAACCTGCCGATGAGTATACATTCATCATGGGGCTGCCTGCCTGGTTTTTCTGGAGCTGTGTAGCCGGATTTGTTGTCATGGTGATACTGGTATCAGCAGCTGTAAAATTCCTGTTTAAGGAAGTTCCGTTCGAAGAAAACGGGGAAGGGGGAGAATCCGAATGAACTGGCAGGTCATTGCTCCTCTTATCTTCTTTTTAATCATTATTTTTCTGGTGGGTTTATGGTCCAGCAGGAAGATTGATACGAGCAGTTCGTTTCTGCAGGATTATTTTCTTGGAGGAAGGCAGCTGGGCGGTTTTATTCTGGCCATGACCATGATTGCCACCTACGGAAGTGCCAGCAGTTTCATTGGGGGTCCTGGTGTTGCATACACACAGGGGCTTGGCTGGGTACTGCTTGCCATGTCACAGGTTGTTACTGGTTATTTCGTCCTCATGGTTCTGGGGAAAAAATTTGCAATTACAGCAAGAAAGTATAATGCTGTAACACTCATCGATTTTCTGAAAGAAAGATATAACAGCAAATGGGTTGTCTGGCTATCCTCTCTCAGCATCATTATTTTCCTGTTTTCCGCCATGGCTGCCCAATGGGTTGGCGGAGCAAGATTAATTGAATCACTGACAGGATTAAGCTATTTATCGGCTTTGTTTATTTTCGCAGCTTCTGTCATGGTCTATGTTGTCATAGGCGGTTTCCGGGCTGTTGCCGTAACGGATGCCGTCCAGGGCGGGATAATGTTTATCGGAACCATGATCCTTCTGGTTGCTGTTATTGTGGCAGGTGGAGGAATACCGAATATTGTCAGCGATCTGTCTTCAGAAAACCCGAATCTAATTACACCGTTTGGCTTTGATGGCGGATTGACCCCTTTATATGTATCCTCATTCTGGATTCTGGTTGGAGTTGGGGTTGTAGGTCTTCCTCAGGTTGCAGTAAGGGCCATGTCTTATAAAAATGCCAGAGCCATGCATAGGGCCATTATCATCGGAACAATCGTGGTCGGCTTTATCATGCTTGGCATGCATTTAATTGGCGTGTTTGCCCGGCCGATTCTTCCCGGAATTGAGGTGGGGGATAAAGTTATGCCGATGATTGCCATGGAAGTCCTTCCACCATGGCTTGCGGGAATTGTGCTGGCTGCACCGATGGCTGCCATTATGTCAACCGTGGATTCCCTGCTCCTTCTGGTCAGCTCGGCGATTGTTAAAGATGTGTATATTAATTACATTAAACCTGATGCTGAAGAAAGCACGGTTAAGAAAATGAGTTTTGCAGTCACAGCCCTGCTGGGGGTTCTGGTATGCATCATGGCGCTCAGTCCGCCCGATTTGCTGATCTGGCTGAATCTCTTTTCTTTTGGAGGACTGGAAGCAGCATTCATATGGCCTGTTGTGCTGGGCCTTTATTGGGCGAAGGGAAATAAATATGGTGCAGTGGCCTCCATGATAACCGGAACGGCTTCCTATATTTTATTCCATACTTTTTATCCCAATGCTTTAGGCATGAATACAGTCGTATTGCCTATTGCTTTATCACTGGCCGCATATATAGCGGTAAGTCTATTTACCGAAAAAACAGCACCTGCGGCAGCAGAAATTTAACCAAAAGGCCCCGGAGAGGTATTCCGGGGCCTTTCGTATTAACCGGCAAAGTGCCTATAGATCAGGCCCTCGTCACTATAATCAAACGTTTGATTGAAGCAGGAGAAGAGTCATATATTAAGGATAAGGGAGGAAACATGGGTTTTTGTAAAAAAATGAGCATATTGATAGGTTTGTAGAAACGATCCCTATTTGTTACACTTAATTAATTGAAACGTAATTGTAACATTTGACTTAAAATGGAAATGTTTTTTAACATTAGGGAGACTATAATGAAAAATTTTATAAATATGATCATGATTGCCATGCTGTCATCCGTTATAGCAGGCTGTTCAAGTGAAATAAATGCATCTTTAAATACAGAAGAAATAAAACTGGAAAAAGAAGATAAAGTGGAAGCAGAAGATAATATATCAGTACAAGAGGCTGGTAAAGATAAAAAAGATACGGTTTGGCTTGAACGCAAGTCACTATTCCAGATTGACGCAGCAGACGGGATCATGAAATATACGGTTTACCTTTTTTCGGAAGACGAAAGAAGAACCATTCTGGAAGAGGACAGTGCGAAAGGAAAGAAAGGCGATTCCTATTTTACAGGACATTATTCAGTATACCTGGCTTTGAAGGGGGCAAAAGAAGCGTATAAACAAGCAGCTCTAAATGACAGTTCTGAAATGTCCTTTAATCCTTCAAAGGAACAGGTTTACACCCAGAAAATGAGGAATAAAACCATCATCTCGATCTTTCAGTCCAAGGGGGAAAACTTAGTCAAGGGCCAGCTGCTGGCGATTAAGGACGGAGAAGTGCAAAGAATCAGTACGGAAAAAGACATGACCACTACCTCCAAAGCGAAAATAAAAACTATTAATCAAAAATATCTTCAAACTGCCCAAAAAAAGAGTGACGGATGGGTTATTTCAACATGGCTTTTTAATGAGGAAGCCCATTCAATGAGCCTGCACGACCAAATCGAGCTTTCAGAAGAAGATCATTCTGATATCGACTGGATGAACCTGTGGCTGAAAAAGGAAGCCCTTTACTATCCTTTTAAAAACCTGGCACTCAGTGGGGATGCCATTGAGAAAGCAAAACAGGGAATCCCCCTCGGAAGTCCATTTCCAATTGGCACAAACATATCTGAAATTAAAAAGTCAGATCCAAACTTTGTTGAAGAGGGGTTTGAAGGTGGAAGCCCTTTTGTGATGTACCCTGAAATTACCTATTATTATGAACGGGAAACGGGGAACGTAACAGCTATTTCCATTCCTGGACAGCGGGTGAGAACGTCAATGGACGAGATTACTGCCATGTTTGGCACTCCAGCGGAGGTTAGGGAAGAGAAGCTGTCAGGTGAAACCATCTCCACCTACCCGGCAGATAAATATTCCATCGATATGATTTCTGATTTAGAAGGAAACGTTAGTGAAATCGTATTAAGAAAAACAAAAAATCATGCGGGTCAATGACCGCATGATTTTTTATAGAATAAGAAAACATTAGACTTTGAACATCGAGAACTGTCTAGCTCCGGCGCCTACCCCCTCGAGGTCA
>NZ_NJQY01000004.1:172542-186739 GCF_010628845.1 Bacillus sp. 22-7
GTCTTATGCCTGTCGTCCCTGGGCAGTCGCCTTCACATTTCGAGCAATCCTCCCCAAAAGGCAAAGAACGCCTTTCCGGGAGGACCGTCTTGTGCTTGAGGCCCACAGGACAGGGAATGCTTCGTCAGCAAAACATCGCACGACCGAAAGCGACAGCTTTTGGGAGGATGTGGGTCATGCAGACGTTGCCACAGGACGTGGCGTTCTTAGTCTGCGTTCCTTCGTGGGCAAGGCGCCTCCGGTTTAAAATGCCCAATCACCTTTTCTGAATACAGGTTCAGCGCTGCCGTCTTCAGTGATTCCGTCGATATCCATTTCAGCGGAACCGATCATGAAATCAACATGTGTTAAGCTTTCGTTCAAGCCGTTTTCACCCAGTTCTTCACTGGACATTTTCTTGCCGCCTTCAATACAGAATGCATACGCACTGCCGATGGCAAGGTGGTTTGAAGCGTTTTCATCAAATAAAGTATTATAGAAAAGCAGATTGGACTTGGAAATTGGCGAGTTGAAAGGAACCAGTGCCACTTCACCAAGATAGTGGGAGCCTTCATCTGTCTCAACCAGCTGCTTAAGGATTTCTTCTCCTTCTTCAGCTTTCACATCTACAATCCGGCCGTTTTCAAATGTCAGGCTGAAGTTATCGATGATGTTTCCGCCATAGCTTAACGGCTTTGTGCTGGAAACTGTACCGTTCACACCTGTCTTGTATGGTACTGTGAACACTTCTTCAGTCGGCATGTTTGCCATGAATTCGTGTCCCTGTTCATTCACACTGCCTGCCCCGACCCATAAATGGCCTTTTGGAAGCTCGATTGTCAGGTCTGTGCCTGGAGCTTTATAATGAAGCTTCTGATAACGCTTGCTGTTTAAATAATCCACTTTTTCATGAAGTGTTTCGTCATGCTTTTTCCAGGCTTCAACCGGGTTATCCAAGTCAGCACGAGTGGCTTTGAAAATAGCGTCCCAAAGCATTTCCACTCTGGATTCCTCCGGAGCTTCAGGAAATACCATGTTTGCCCATGCCTGAGATGGAGCTGCTATAACTGTCCAGCTCACTTTATCAGACTGGATGAATTTGCGGTATTTTGCAAGCGCCTGTCCGGCTGCTTTCTGGAAACTTGCGATTCGCTCTGATTTCACGCCTTTCAGCAAATCAGGGCTTGCGGAAACGATTGACATGAATGCCGCACCCTTTTCAGCTAAATCTTCGACTTCCTTCGCACGCCATTCCGGGTATTCCGAGAAAGACTCATCCGGTGCCAAATCGTACTTTGTGCGTGTGACCGCATCATCGCTCCAGTTCACAACAACGTTATGAGCTCCTGCTTCATATGCCTTTTTCACAATAGTGCGAACCAGTTCAGCTGAATCAAGTGTTGTGTTAATAACCAGCGTCTGCCCCTTTTGTACATTTACGCCGACCTTCACTGCAAGCTCTGCGTATTTCTCTAAATTCGTTTGAAATTGACTCATTATGTATTCTCCTTTTGTCAGAATCTTCATTTTCATTGTAGCTGTTCTGTCCTGAAAAAGAAACCTATTGAACTGAAAATCATGCTGCAGAACTTCCGGGCTCCATCTCCGGGCGGAGACATAATTAAAAAGGAATCTTAGACAGATTCCTTTTTTGCATGAAATGCTTTATTCCTTTCAGGCAAAGCAAACATCAGCCAATACAAAAACGCACTTATAACAGCCAGCAGCGCCAGTATAAAGAATGTCCAGTCATAACCGATCCAGACTGTAAGCGGTATAGAGATAGGTGCAATGGTTTTTCCGACTGTAAATCGAAGGGAGGCAGCTGCAAAGTACTGACCTCGCATATGATCGGGAGCAATCTTTGATACAAAACTCTGCTGGAGGCCAGCTGTCATTAATTCTCCCATAGTGAAAACGGCCATTGCCAGAATTAATCCCCATATCCATTGAGTTTGTCCAAACATGATGATGGCTGCCGCATACGTAAGAGATGATAAGATAAAGACATTCCTTTCCTTGTACTTTATCATCATTTTGGTGACAGCCACGGTAAATAAGGCGACAAGGAAGCCATTCTCGGACAGCAGAATGCCAAAAGCCTGTTCCCCCTGAACGGTAAAGGACCAGTCCATCCATTTAAAAAGCTGCTGGTTATGAATCACTTCGTTTGTATAGACAGGTATTAACAGATCAAGCTGCATAAAAGTCTGTGCAGCCAAAACACCTGCTATGATAAAAAGGAGAAAGGTCCTGTCCCTGAAGATAATGCCATAATCTTTGGTCTGCTTTATTAAAACATGATGCCATTTACTGTTTTCACTTGATCCATGTATCTGCGGGGGTAAAGTTTCCCTTGTCCATCGGAAAAGGATGAAAGCTAACAGAATACAGATAATGCCTGCGGCCATAAGAAGCTGAAAACGGTAATGGACATAGAAAATGGCTCCTAAAATGGGACCCACCACAACCGCAATATTAATAGAAGTGTAAAAAATAGCAAATACCTGGCTTCTGTCTTTTTCCTTCACCACATCGGCAACCATTGCCTGGCTTGCCGGCCAATAAAATGAGCCAAATATTCCCACAAAAGCAAAGCAGATAAAACCAAGCACGGGAGAATCCAGCCAGGGTGAACTGGCAAATCCAAAAATCATAAATGAAAGTCCCTGACCGAAAGCAGAAAGAACCATCATTTTTTTGCGACCAAAGCGGTCAGCTGTATAACCGCCCATTAAGTTGGCAAGCACGGAGAATACCTGAGAAAAAATGAGCAATAAACCAGCCTTGTCTTTTCCGAATTCATCCGCGAAATAAATCGTTAAAAACGGGAAGAACATCCAGAATGTAATATTCATAAGCGCTTCCCCAAATAATCTTACTTTTAGATTCTTATCCCAATCTTTTAATTTCATGCTGCGTCCCCATCTTCAATCTCAGAATAACGCTATCATACTACCAAATTTAGAAGAAACACAAGAAGACTTTTTGTTCAAAAAAGCCAAACCTTGATTAAGGTTTGGCTTTTCATATCAATAGACAAAAAACATCAAAACAGTGGTAACAATGCCCACCCATATGGCCAGCAATGCACAGTAGCCCATAATATGACGAATATGAAGGCCGACTACACTTAAAATAGGAAGTGCCCAGAAAGGCTGGATCAGGTTCGTCCAGGCATCTCCCCAGCCTACAGCCATAGCGGTAATGGCGGGATCCACACCCAGCTGCAGCCCGGCAGGAACTTGAAGCGGCCCCTGCAAAGCCCACTGCCCGCCGCCTGAAGGGGCAAGAATATTGACGATTCCAGCTGCCCAATAGGTGAAAATATCAAAGGTATCTTTACTTGCTATGGACGCCATTCCATTGATTATAGACTCTGCTAACCCGGAGCTGCCAAGAACGGCGATGATTCCGGCGTAAAACGGAAATTGCAGAATGATAGGGGATATGGCAGAACCCGCTTCTTTAAAGGCATTTGCGTACTGTACAAGCGATTTGTGAAGGATGAGCCCTATGGATAGAAAGGTAATATTGATAATATTTAAATCAAGGTCACGCCCGTTTATGAACTCGAAAATGACATAGATTAAACCGATTAATCCGGTAACGATGCCGAGAAAAGGTGTTCTTTCAAGCTTTCCGGCAGGAGATTTTAAAACTTCCTGCTGTTCAGCTTCCTGCTTAGGTGCCTTAGGGGGAACGTATGAGATAATGCCTTTTTTTGGTGCCATCAGCACAATGAAAATGGGCATAGTAATAACAAGAGCAATTAAAATAGCAATCGTCCCAGGATGGAAAATGGTCTCCGAAGTGGGGATGACGCCAACCACCTCCTCCAGAAAATGCCCCTTGGTCGCAACAGTCAAACCGATTGAACTCGACAAGCCGGCTGTATATAGAGCAGTAGGTGCATAGGCTGCAGCCACTAATAGCGGGAAGTGTGCGTTCTGATTTCTTTTTCCAACTTCACGGGCAATAATGGCGCCAACGACAACAGCAAGGCCCCAGTTAATATAATAAGCAGCAGAAGAAACGAGAAAAGTCAGTACGTAGGCCTGGTTGGCTGTCTTTGCTTTGGAGGAAAGCTTTTCAAGTATACGCTGTACAGAAGGAACAGAAGCAAGCGCCATGCCTGTCATCAAGAGAAGCACCATTTGCATGGTAAAAGCAAGGTATACCCAGAATCCGTCACCAAATGATTTAAACAGCTGGGCAGGTTCAGAAGGCTTCATGAAAAATCCGGCTATGAATACAAACAGAGTCATTAGTACAGCAATGACAAAGGCGTCAGGGAGATACCTTTCCACAAGCTTGGAGAAACGGTCTGCCATTCTGGTTAACATCCTGTCACTCTCCTTTCAGTATTAGTACATGCTATGGAGAGGACAAGCTGTGTATGCCAGTTCATATAGAAAAGCCCCGGCAGCAGCCAGGGCTATACATTAATCTTTATCTTCCATTGCGGCCTTCAGCAAATCACCAAGGCTTGTTCCAAAGGACTCTTCCTTCTGGGTATATTTCTGAACAAGTTTTCGTTCTTCGCGTTTGTTGACTGCTTTCTTTTTGTCCTGGGCTTTCTCCACTACATTGCATGGGCGGCACTGGAAGTAGGCGCCTGCCTTGCCCTGGTGGATCTCCATTTTTTTGCGGCACTGAGGGCAGCGGCGGTTTGAAAGCTTTGGATCCTTCCGCTTTCGGAAACTGCAATCAAGGTTGGAGCAGACAAGTATTTTCCCGTCCTTTGTATTCCTTTCTTTCAGGAAGGAATCGCATTCCGGACATTTTGAACCGGTGAGATTATGGGCACGGTACGATTTATCGCTCTTTTTTATTTCTGAAACCAGAGATTGAGTCTGCTTGCGGATGTTCTGCAGAAATACTTTTGGATCTGCTTTTCCGCGTGCGATTTTCTCCAGCTCCTGCTCCCATTTGGCTGTCAGTTCCGGTGATTTCAGATCTTCATTCACCAGGTCCATCAGCTGTTTGCCCTTTTTAGTCGGAAACAGGCGTCCATTTTGCCTTTCAAGGGCTTCAGTCTCAAGAAGCCGTTCAATGATTTCCGCTCTTGTCGCAGGTGTTCCCAGGCTGTATTTTTCCATCTGGGTCAAAATGTCAGCTTCTGAATAGCGAAGAGGCGGTTCAGTGAGCTTTGCAGCGGATTCGGCATTTTGCAGTGTAAAGCTCTGTCCTTTCGAAATGTTCTTCAGGCTCTGTTTTCCTGTCTCTTCTTCAGTATCCCGTTCAACCTTGCGATAACCGAGGTCGATAACGGCCGTTTCCCTGGCTGTGAATGTTTCACCGTTAACATCAATAGCAGCATGGACGGTTTCATACTTATATGGGTTATGAAAAATGGCCAAAAATCTGCGCAGAATCATTTCGTACAGCTTGCGCTCATCAGGTGACAAATCACCGAGATGCACACGTTCTTCAGTCGGAATAATCGCATGGTGATCGGTAACCTTTTCATTATTAAAAACTCTTTTTGCCAGGACCCTGCCCTGATTCGCAAGGATTGGCTTCACTTCATCCTTATAGGAAGCAGCGATTCCATGAAGGCGATCCATCATGGTTGCTTCCATATCCTTCGTCAAATAGCGTGAGTCTGTCCGCGGATAGGTGACAAGCTTATGCTGCTCATAAAGCTTCTGCAGCACATTCGACGTTTTCTTGGCAGAGAAGCCAAAACGTTTATTCGCATCACGCTGCAGCTCCGTCAAATCATAAGGAAGCGGCTGCGGCTCTGTTTTTTCCTTCCTGTTTATGGACTGGATAACCGCCTTTTGCCCCTTTACTTTGGAAAGGACTCCATCAGCTGTTTCTCTAGCGAAAATGCGCTTTTCACCATTTTTCTCCCAGTCAGCCTGCAGGGGGCCAATGTTGGCGCGAATCGTCCAGTATTCTTTTGGAACAAATTGCTGAATCACTTTTTCCCTTTCCATAACGAGCGCCAGAGTCGGTGTCTGCACCCGGCCTGCGGATAGGGGATCCTTGTATTTAGTCGTCAGAGCCCTTGTGACATTCAGCCCGATGAGCCAATCCGCCTCTGCCCGGCACACAGCGGATTCATACAGATCTTCAAATTGTTTTCCGGGTTTAAGGTTTTGAAAACCGTCACGGATAGCACGGTCCGTTACAGAGGATATCCATAAGCGCTTGATTGTCTTGCGCCAGCGGATTTTCTCCAATATCCAGCGAGCGACAAGCTCCCCTTCACGGCCAGCATCTGTCGCAATGATTATTTCCTTAACATCCTTCCGCTTTGCCAGGTTTTCAATGGCTTTATACTGGTGGCTGGTCTGCTTCATCACCTTCAGGCCCATTTGGTCAGGAATAATCGGCAGATCCTCCAGGTTCCAGTTTTTATATTTGCTGTCATAATGCTCTGGCATCTTTAATTCGATTAAGTGGCCAAGAGCCCAAGTGACGATATATTTATCGCCTTCCATATAGCTTTTATGAGATTGCCGGCATCCCAGTACCCTTGCGATTTCACGGGCAACACTGGGCTTTTCAGCAAGAACAAGTGATTTCATAATGACTCCTTTCAAATCCATTCAGTTCCTTTTGTATCCTAACTAAGTATAGCGGAAAATCATTTATATTTGTAATGGAAGAGGTTATTGTGGACAAAATGATATAGCTGCCATCTAAGCTGTATCGCTTTTCAATAGTCCTGATTCATTCTACAATGAACTTAACAGTTTGTTTACAATTAGAAAGACAAGGTGAAAATAATGAATCAAAAGAATCAGCGCTTACTTGATTACATTCAGGAAAACTCGATAAACATTACAGACATGTGGCTGTCCTTAAGGGAGAAACAGAAGGGCTCCATTTATTCTGCGGATGCAGACCCAGCTTATGAACAGCTCCTGAGAGAACAGAATGCTTTTACCAACCGTACCGTTTCATCCGCTTTACTTGATGACGAAGCAGTGTTTATTGAAAATATGGAGGAGTGGGCCAGGACTGTAGCTGAAAGCAGAGTGGACACGAGCACTCCCATTTTTCAAGTGCTTGGTGCTTTAAGCACTGTAAGAGAAACCTATTGGCATTTTGTTGAAAAATTCATTAAAGAAAACCAGTCAGAAGTAACAACAGATGATGTATTAATATGGAGCAAGACCATTAATAGGGCTTTCGATAAACTGATCAACAAATTTTCGGAAAAGTATTATGAGCTGACCACAAGAAGGCTTGTTGCCCAGCAAAGTCTGATCAATGAACTTGGCACTCCAGTCATTCCTGTTAAAGATGACACAGCTGTTCTGCCGCTTATCGGCGATATTGACACCGAGCGTGCGCAAATCCTGCTGGAGGAAATTCCGAAAAAATGTGCAAAAGAAAATATTGAGCATTTATTTATTGATTTATCTGGTGTAGCCATTATCGATACGATGGTTGCCCATCAAATATTCTCTTTAACGACAGCTCTCAAGCTATTAGGGGTCAAATCCACCATTTCCGGCATCAGCCCTGAGGTTGCCCAGACTTCCATTCAGCTCGGCCTGGATTTCACGGGTATTGAAACATATGGAAAACTAAAACATGCTTTAAGAAGACAAGGTGAAAACTTAAAATAGAAAGAAGAGCGAAAAGCCGGCAGAACTGCCGGCTATTTATCGCAGTCTAACGGGCAGTAAGACCCCCACTTCAAGACTCAGANNNACTAACAATCAGTGGGGATAAGGAACATCCCCACTGATTGAAGTTTCACTTTATATGGATATAATAAAATACGCTTTACTGTGTTACCATTCTAACAATCTAACTTGTTAAATAATGGGAATTTATTGTTGACATCCCTCCAATAGGAACATAAAATTAATTATATTCAGAAAATATAACAAAAATAGGCTGTGATAAAGATGAGACATCTGACAACAGATAGTGCAAATAATCTTCTAAAAAAGGCTGTATTTCAAACCTGTGTTTGAGATACAGCCTTTTCTTTATCTCGCTAATGTACCGGGGAGGATATAAAATGGAAAAATTGACAGAATCGATGATGACTTTTACTCACGGGGAGGAGAACAGGGTGGTTACTTTAAATGGAAATACTCTTACTTTGTCTGAAGTCAAACGAGTTCTTTTTGAAGGAGTAAAGGCTGTGGCATCAGAAGAAAGCATGCTTCGTGTAAAAAACAGCCATGAAGCCGTAAAGAGAATTGTAAGTGAAGAAAAAGTCATATACGGAATAAATACTGGCTTTGGAAAATTCAGCGATGTAAGAATTGACCAGGGAGATGTCGAGGATCTTCAGCTGAATTTAATCCGTTCGCATGCCTGCGGAGTAGGGGAGCCGTTCCCTGAGTCTGTCTCAAGAGCAATGCTTCTTTTAAGAGCAAATGCCTTATTGAAAGGATTCTCAGGCGTTCGTCCGGTCGTGATCGAAACTCTTTTAGCACTTGTGAATAAAAGTATCCATCCTGTCATTCCGCAGCAGGGCTCTCTTGGAGCAAGCGGAGATTTGGCTCCTTTATCCCACCTGGCATTAGTATTAATGGGAGAAGGGGAAGTATTTTACAAGGGGGAAAGGAAGCCTGCGCTTGAAGTGCTTGTTCAGGAAGGAATAGAACCTGTAACCTTACAGGCGAAGGAAGGGCTTGCCCTCATTAACGGCACGCAGGCGATGACGGCGATGGGAGTGATTGGTTATCTGGAAGCGGAAAAAATCGCTTATCAAAGTGAGCTGATCGCAGCACTTACAATGGAGGGATTGAACGGCATAATTGATGCGTTTGATGAGAACATCCATCAGGCAAGAGGGTATCAGCAGCAGGTGGATACAGCCAGAAGAATAAGGGAATACCTGTCAGGCAGCAGCCTGATTACAAGACAGGGGGAAATCCGGGTGCAGGACGCCTATTCCATCCGCTGCATTCCGCAGGTGCATGGAGCATCCTGGCAGGCTCTTGACTATGTAAAAGAAAAGCTTGAAATCGAAATGAATGGAGCCACAGATAATCCGCTTATTTTTGAAAATGGGGAAAGCGTCATATCAGGCGGAAACTTTCATGGGCAGCCGATCGCTCTTGCAATGGACTTCATGAAAATCGCGGTAGCGGAACTGGCCAATATTTCAGAGCGCCGTATTGAAAGGCTTGTTAACCCGCAGCTGAGTGATTTGCCGCCATTTTTAAGCCCGGAGCCTGGACTGCAGTCTGGTGCGATGATTCTTCAATATGTAGCAGCATCCCTTGTTTCGGAAAATAAGACACTCGCCCATCCGGCAAGTGTGGATTCGATTCCTTCATCAGGGAACCAGGAAGACCATGTGAGCATGGGAACTATCGGATCGAGACATGCTTACCAGATTATCCAAAATGTCAATAAAGTACTGGCAATTGAAGTGATTTGCGCACTGCAGGCAGCAGAATTCCGGGGTTCTGATAAAATGGCTGATAAAACAAAACGCTTTTATGAAGAAGCTAGAAAAGTGGTGCCTTCCATCAGAAAAGACCGCGTATTTTCAAAGGATATTGAAGCATGCGCAGCCTGGCTGAAAGATGTTGAAATAGACGCAATATAAAGTGAAACTTCCATCAGTGGGGGTGTCCTTATCCCCACTGATTGATAGTTGAGGCGTACAGGAAGTGGTCACCAAGACGTTGCCACAGGACGTAGCATTCTTTGTCTTTGTCCTTATTTTCGGACCTTTACGGGCAGTTAGACTGCGATAAACAGGAGGGGCCTGAATGTTATTCAGGCCCCTGACTTTTTAATCTTTGGCTCTTTCCTCAAGTTCCTTGGCTTCATCTTCTTCAAAGCGGTTTTTAAACGCTTCCTGTGTCACAATAAATTCCTCATCTTCCTGTGCCTCAGTTGTATGGCGCTCAACCATTGTGTGTTCAGGAAATTCCCCCGGGTGATGCTTTTTTTTATGATTAAAATGGACTCCGCGTGACATAATCAGGCTCCTTTCATTGTTGAATTTGCATTCTTCCACTATTTTTCCCTCCGGCATCAGGAGTATGTACGGCTGGGTCAATCAATATTTTCCGTTCAATTTTGCTCTTGTTCGCATAAGTATATAGAGCAAAGACGAAACAGAAAAGGAGGGGGGACAGCCGTGATTGATCCGAATACTTCCGTGTTCTGTGCGGGACGGGGAGACCGTGCGCCAGTTTTTATTGCCGATGCTGTCATTGATCACCAAATAAAAAAAGTCAATCTGGAGAACTATATTGGAAAATGGGTGCTGCTGTTTTTTTATCCAAGTGATTTTACATTTGTCTGACCGACAGAATTGGCGGCGGTCGCCGCTGTGAACCCTTATTTAAAAGCTTTAAACTGCGAAGTCATGTCCATCAGTACGGACAGTGTATATGCACATAAAGTATTTAAGGAAACATCTCCGTCATTAAAAAACGTGAATTATCCAATGGTCAGCGACCGGACACATCAAATAAGCAGAGCTTATAGGGTATTGGATGAAAAGTCAGGAGCGGCCATAAGGGCGTCCGTTTTTATCGATCCCAATGGCATTATCGCGGCTAAGCTCATTTATCCTGGAGAAGTCGGGAGAAATCTGCATGAACATGTCAGAATCATGCAGGGAATACAATATGCACAGCAGACAGGGAAGGGTGTGCCGGCAAACTGGCAGCCCGGCCAGCAAGGGATTAACAAGGATCCAAACTTAATAGGTAAAATCTAAAAGGAGGAGGCGCAAGCTTTCTCTTCTATATACATAATTACTTTAATATGCAGTGCCGAAAATATATAATAAGTACATAATGAAGTGGAGGGGGAGCTTGAGTGGACTTTTTTTCTATACTTTCTGAAGATCGCATAAAAAAAGCTTACAAGGACGGCGAGTTTGATAATCTGCCGGGATATGGGAAACCGCTGCCGCCAGATGATCTGTCTTCCGTCCCTGAGAACTTGCGCATGGCCTATCGCATCATGAAGAATGCCGGATTCACTGATGAAGAAAACCAGGTGAAAAAGGAAATGATGACGATTGAAGACCTGATGAAGAAATGTGAGGATCAGGAAGAAAAGAAGGCACTGCAGAAGAAACTAAACGAAAAGCTGCTCCGCTATAACAGCATGATGTCGAAAAGAAGACAAAACACCAACTCATCCCTTTTCAAAAACTACGAAGAAAAAATAAACAATAAATTATTCTAATGAATTAGATGATTGGAATTGAGGAGAACACATGAATAAAGATGAATATATAAAGGTCCTTGAAAAAAGAGTCGAGGAATATGAGGCAGCGATAGCGGATATGACGGCACCCATAATTCCATCAATCATTCCCCAGACGATTCTTGTGCCAATTACAGGGTTGCTCATGGCTGAAAGATTCGAAAAAATTACGGCTAAGATCCTGAAACATATTAGAGACCATGATACAGAGTTTGCTATTATAGATTTTACCGATATTACGGTCGACCGCTTAGATCAGATGTGCCTGTCAGAGCTTGGGGAGCAAATCCGCAACCTGACTGATTCCATTAACCTCATGGGAGTTAAGCCTTACTTTGTCGGAATGACCCCGCAGCTAATAAAAGAAATCATTTTATCCGGCATCGAATTAAATGCTGAAACACATGCCAACTTCCAGGCAGCTTTAAAGCATTTAATGAAAATAAACAATCTTGTCTTTCAAAAAATCTAAATTCTAAAAGACCCCTCTCCTGAAAAGGACGGGGGTTTTTTACTTATACAGGCACATTTTCTTTCCAATTGGGGATTTGTCCATGCGAAAACCTCCTCTGGCACATATTCTATAGTATCCATGAGAAAGGAGGTAGACATATGTCGAGAGATTGGAGAAGAAGATTCGAGATTAATGCAGATGAAGTAGAAATCAAAGCCGAAAGAGTTATTGTAAAAGAAGATGATGATCGCCGCCGTGATGATGTGCGTGGAGCGGAAGACCGCCGCAGGAAGCACCGCCGAGATGACGATGTAGCTGGAATAGAGGACAATCGCAGAAGACATTGCGGCTGTGGAAGAGACAGTGTGGGCGGAGCAGAAGATGACCGCCGAAAACACCGCCGTGACAATGTACGCGGTGCAGGTGACTTATGGTATAACAGGGACTTAGCCGGATCTAACAGAGGCTGCAGATGCCGCCGTGATGACGATGACCGCAAAAGAAGAGGTTTCTGCGGATGCCGCTGGATCTAATATAATGAAAACAAAGGCAGGGGAAGCACCTCTGCCTTTTATATATGAAAATTTTCCTAAAGAACTGTAAAAATCATCCGAAATTATTAATAGAAGGTTTTAGTGATTTTACATAGAAGGTGTGGCATGCATGGATAAAACAACGATTATTGGAGTTATATTAGGTATCATAGCAGTTGGAGTCGGAATGGTTTTTAAAGGGGTTTCCCCGTCTGTTCTAATTAACCCTGCCGCAATTCTGATCATTATTCTGGGAACTGCCGCAGCTGTGGCCATTGCATTTCCAACGAATGAAATCAAGCGTGTACCCAAGCTTTTTGGCATTTTATTTAAAGAAGAAAAGCTGATGAACCCCCCTGAAATGATTAAGATGTTTTCGGATTGGGCTCAGCTGGCAAGAAAAGAAGGATTGCTTGCCCTGGAAGTCAAGACAAGCGAAGTGGAAGATGCTTTTTTAAGAAGCGGCTTATCTCTCGCTGTTGATGGGCAAAGTGCCGATTATATTCGAGATGTATTAAGTGAAGAAATCGAAGCAATGGAAGAAAGGCACCAGGCTGGAGCGCAAATTTTCAGCCAGGCAGGCACGTATGCGCCATCCCTTGGAGTATTGGGAGCCGTTATTGGATTGATTGCAGCACTAGGAAATATGGACGACACCACCACATTGGGACATGCTATAAGTGCGGCATTCGTAGCGACTTTACTGGGGATATTCACCGGTTATGTGTTCTGGCATCCGTTTGCCAATAAGCTAAAGAGAAAGTCAAAGCAGGAAGCAAAAATTAAAAGCATGATGATTGAAGGAATTCTTTCTATTTTAGAAGGGGAAGCACCGCGGGTAATCGAGCAAAAGCTTGCTTCCTATCTTCCTGCAGGAGAACGCCGTAAATTCCTTGAAGAAAGCAGCGTGGCAAAGGATGAGTAGGCGGAAAAAGAAGCAGCATCATGAAGATCATGTAGATGAATCCTGGCTATTGCCGTATGCTGATTTATTAACTCTGCTTCTCGCCCTGTTCATTGTTCTCTTCGCCATGAGTTCAGTGGATGCCCAGAAGTTTCAGAAGCTGTCAAAGGCATTCAATGATGTCTTTTCAGGGGGAACGGGCGTCTTTGAATTCCCAAGTCCAATGCCGGAAGGACAAATGCAATCCACGGATGCAGTGTCGGAAAAACCAAGCAAGGATCTTGAGGAAATGGCAGCGCTGGATGAATTGGAAAAAGAAAAATTGAAGCAGGCTGCCGATCAGGAAGAACTGGCAGAGCTGCAGCAAAGAGTCAATGCCTTTATTGAAAATCAAAACCTGGCTGACAAACTGGAAACCTCCTTAACCACGGAAGGATTGCTCGTTTCAATCAGGGATAATGTCCTGTTCGGATCAGGAAGTGCAGAGGTCCGTGAGCAGGATTTAAATATGGCAGGTGAAATTGCACAGCTTCTCATCATGGACCCGCCAAGAAATATCATCATCAGCGGCCATACAGACAATGTCCCGATCCGCAATTCGAACTTCGAGTCCAATTGGGAGCTCAGTGTGATGCGCGCTGTCAACTTTATGAAAATCATCCTGAAGAATGACCAGCTGGATCCGAAATGGTTCAGTGCAAAAGGCTTTGGGGAATTCCAGCCGGTTGCCGTAAATGACACGAAAGAAGGCAGGGCGAAGAACAGAAGGGTAGAGATTTTAATATTGCCAAGAACGGGGAATCAGCCTTAGGGGGCTGGTTTCTTTTTTATAAGAAATAAAAAAAGGCTGTCAGCCAGCCGCTTTCCCGGGATCATTCATTTGCTTCCTGTTCAGTGCCGTCCGGTTTGCACATGCGGTCGACCATTACACCAAATAGAAATACACAGGCGATTGGAATGGAAAAATTCAAAATATGAACAATGGTCATCATCGAACCTCCCAAAATATATTAATTACATTATATGCCAACGTTCACAAAAAAGACAAATAATTTTCAGAAAATACACATAATTAATATTGACTAAAAGAAAAGAGCCGCAAATGGGCTCTTTATCGCAGTCTAACGGGCAGTAAGACCCCCGCTTCAAGACTTAGAGGAATCA
>NZ_NJQY01000004.1:186828-269167 GCF_010628845.1 Bacillus sp. 22-7
GCGACTAACAATCAGTGGGGGATAAGGCTAACCCCCACTGATTGAAGTTTCACTTTATAATGGAAGATCTGCTTCTGAATGAATGGTTTTTGGTTCTGTCTTTTTTCCATGAAGCAGGTAGTATACGAGCAAGCCAAACAGTGCTACTCCGGCAAGCATAAAATACAGCGAAGCGAAGCCTGTTTTTACCGCAAGTATTCCGAGAACATAGGATCCTAAACCGATCCCTGTATCAAAGAGGGTGAAAAAGGTGGAGGTAGCAAGCCCGCGTTTCGCTGGATCGGCCTGCTTGATGGCAACGGTTTGAAGACTCGGAACAATCGTGCCATACCCCAGTCCGATTACTGCACCTGACAGCAGAAACACAAAGGTGCTGTTGGCCTGGCTGAGCAAAAACAATCCTGCCGCAAACAGAATAATCGCTGGATAGATCACTTTATTTTCTCCATACGTATCAAACCAGCGGCCTGTAAATGGGCGGGACATAATGATGAACGCTGCATATACCACGAAGAAGAAGCTCGCGGCTTCAAGCAAATCAAGCTCTTTCGCATAAACGGAAATAAAGGATAGAATTCCTGAGTACGCGAAAGCAAGGATGCCAGCTGAAATCGCAACAGGAACGGCATTTTTTTCGAATAAGCTTGATAGGGTAAAATTCGGATGCTTCACAGAGCTTTCTGCTGTTTGCGGTATTTTTACAAAAGCACCAAGCACTATCGCAATAAATGATAAAACGGTGCATAAAGCAAAAATCCATGTGAAGCTTGCGTATTGGACAATCGTCAAACCGGCAAACGGGCCGATGACCATAGCCAGATTCATGAACATCGCATAATAGCCAAGCCCTTCGCCTCTCCGTTCATCCGGCACAATTTCAGCAACAATCGCTCCAGTCGCTGTTGTGGCCATGCCAAAACCTGCACCATGAAGGAATCTTAGAGCTAAAAGTGCAGGCATAGTGTCAGCCCAAAAATAAAGAAGAGATGAGACTGCAAACACAATCAGGGAAGCAAGCAGAATCTTCCGCCGTCCAACCTCGTCAATCCATTTCCCTGTAAATGGCCGGCTGATCACGGCAGCAATCAGAAAGACCGAAATAATCAGCCCTACCTGTGTTTCGTCCCCTTTCAAATCATCCAAAATATAAAGGGGAAGCGTTGTGAGCAATACATAAAACCCCATAAACAAGAAAAAACTCGTAACAGAAATACTCAAAAAATCCTTCGTCCATAATGGCTGTTTCTTCATGTTGTCCTCCTAACAATGAAGGTACCAGGTATCTAAACCAATTTCGTGAACTGGTCTAGGTGCCTGGTACCATACTTTCTCTCATTTTTGCCATAAGTTTGATCATCGTGCTGATTTCTTCTTCCGTAATGTTCTGCAGGACATTGCTTTCGCTTGATCTTACTGCGGCAAGCCAATTGTCGTATTCCAGGATGGCTGCATCAGTCAGTGAAATCAGTTTTTCGCGTTTGTCCTTGCCGGCTGTTCTGGTGATCCAGCCTGATTTCTCAAGACGGGCCAATGTCCTGGTCATGGTCGGAGCTTCAACTCCCAAATAAGAGGAAATCTCTTTTTGAGTGCTTGGTCCTCCGGTTTTCAGACGGTAAATAATCGTCCATTGAGCCGCATATAACCCAAGCGGCACCAGACTTTCATTAAGTACTTTGGAAAAATGGCGTGTAAATTGGTTGATGGAATGAAAAAATTCACTTTGATTAGGGTGCATTGGTTTCACCTGCTTAAAATAGTTACCTAGCTAACTATACAGGATTTTCAAGAAAATGTCTACCTCACATATTTCTTTGCTAACTAAGTGTTTAACTGGCAAATAAAAGGGAATGGAGTAACAAGGGCAACTGTGCATAACTATAAGGGGGAAATTTTTTTGGATAAGTTATTAGAAGTCGTAGGAGATATATCAGGATGGCTCTGGGGATATCCCATCATCCTATTATTAGCCGGAACAGGACTGTATTTAACCTTTTTGCTGGGTTTCTTCCAGTTCCGTTATCCGTTATATATTTTTAAACAGACATTCGGAAGTGTTTTTAAAAAGCCGAAGGGCAAAGGAACCGTTACACCGCTGCAGGCACTCACCTCAGCACTGGCTTCCACCATTGGAGCTGCGAATATTGTAGGTGTACCGGCAGCCATCATGTTTGGCGGCCCTGGAGCAGTCTTTTGGATGTGGGTCATTGCGCTAATAGGAATGTCCATTAAGTTCTCGGAAAGTGTATTGGCCATTAAGTACAGAGAGAAAAATGAAGATGGAGAATACGTGGGCGGCCCTATGTATTACATGACGAAAGGGCTTAACATGAAGTGGCTTGGTGTGATATTTGCCTTTGCGCTCATGATCGAATTAATTCCAAGCATCATGGTACAGGGCAATGCAGTAGCATCTGCGGTTGGAGAGACTTTTAAGATTAATGGCCTTTATACAGGCATCGCTGTAGCCTTACTGGTTTCATTGGTTGTTTTTGGCGGAATTCAGAGAATCGGCAAAGTTACTGAAATCTTCGTTCCGTTTATGGCTCTCATCTATGTAGGAGCGGCGTTAGTAGTCTTATTTATGAATCTGGGCAAGCTTCCTGAAGTGTTGGAATTAATCTTCACTTATGCGTTTCAGCCAATGTCTGCAATAGGCGGATTTGCCGGTGCGGCAATTGGGGAGATCATTCGTTGGGGATTTGCACGAGGATTATATTCCAATGAGGCAGGACTTGGAACCGCTCCGATTGCCCATGCGGCTGCCACAACCGACCACCCGGTGCGCCAGGGCTTCTGGGCGATTGTCGGAATTGTTGTTGATACACTGATTGTGTGTACAGCCACTGCATTTGTAGTGCTTTCATCAGGTGTGTGGACAAGGGAAGGGGCAATGAAAGATCCTTCAGCCCTGACAGCAGCTGCATTTACGGAGTACTTTGGATCATTTGGAGGTATTCTCGTAGCTGTATCACTTGTATTCTTTGTCATTTCAACGATCATCGTCGTCGTCTTTTATGGATCCAAAATGGCAGAATTCCTATTTGGCTCTTTTGCCGGAAAAGCCATCAAAGTCGTTTACATTGCTGCCATTGTTCTTGGTTCAGTGGGAGCGGCGAAAACGATCTGGCAATTCCTTGATCTGGCTCTTGCCATGATCTTAATACCGAACATCATGGCTGTCCTCCTTCTAAGCAAAGAGGTTAAACAGCTGAAAAACGAGTTTTTCACTTCAGAAAAGTATTATTTAAAGGATATTAAAAAAGATGATAAGGCTGCGTAAAGCTTGGTCTTCCGCCTAAGGCGGGAGGCTTTTTTATTATCTCTGAAAATTTTTCGAAAAATAACACTTGTTTTACAAATAGACATAAGTTTATAATATAGACAAAAGTTTAATAAGGCAGGGCTGGTCAATTATGAATGATAAAGAAATATTGATTTTGCAGCTGATTAAAGAGGATCCTTTTATTGCCCAAAACGAACTGGCTGACAAAACGGGGCTCTCAAGGTCCGCTGTTGCCGGCTATATCTCTTCACTGACCAAGCAGGGGAAAATTCTCGGCAGAGCCTATGTTCTGCCGCAAAAGAAAGAAGTGCTTTGTGTGGGAGGAGCCAATGTTGACAGGAAAATCCAGACAACCGGGCAGCTCCAATTCGGAACATCGAACCCTGCAGAAAGCTCCCAATCCTGCGGCGGAGTGGCCCGCAACATTGCTGAAAACCTTGGCAGGCTGGGCTGTGATGTGGGTTTGATGACCGTAGTGGGAGATGATCCGGAAGGCGAATGGCTTCTCGAATATACGAAAGCTTTTGCTGATATCACTCCTTCACAGTCGCTGGCAGGGTCCACCACTGGTACTTATACAGCAGTGCTTGACCTTGAAGGAGAAATGGCTGTAGCACTCGCTGATATGTCCATTTATGAAAGCGTTAACAGAGAGTTTGTCGAGAAAAAGTGGGGTTACCTGGCATCATCTGAAATGGTGATTCTCGATACAAACTTCCCGCCCAAGGTTCTGGAACAGATTATTAAAAGATGTTATGAAGAGAACATTCCGCTTTGCATTACACCTGTTTCAGCACCAAAAATAAAAAATCTCCCGGAAGATCTGAAAGGTGTTACCTGGCTGATTGCCAACAAAAATGAAGCAGAAGCACTAACAGGGATAAAGATCAGCAATGAAGGAGACTTCTTTAAGGCGGCACAGGAGATTATGAAAAAAGGTGTTGAAAAAGTCGTCATCAGCCGGGGAGATAAAGGGCTGATCTATTTTACAAACAGGGGTGAAGCAGGTGTGCAGCTTCCTCCGAAGGTGAAAATTGCCGATGTGACAGGTGCAGGGGACTCGCTTGTATCGGGTATTATTTTTGCCCATTTAAAAGGTCTGAGCACTGAGGATGCCTGCAAAATCGGCATGTCCTGCTCGATGCTTGCTCTGCAGTCCCTTGAAACCGTTAACCCTAATTTAAACAACACACGCTTGCAGGAAACATTCAAACAATATTTCGACTAAGGAGAAGTGACATCATGTTAGAAAAATGGCTTGAGTACTCAGAAGAAGTGTTAGAAGCAAAGAAAGCAAATAAACCGGTTGTTGCCCTTGAATCCACAATCATTTCACATGGAATGCCATACCCTCAAAATGTTCAGACAGCAAAAGAGGTAGAGGAAATCATCCGCAAAAACGGTGCGGTTCCGGCAACCATTGCCATTTTAAATGGGAAAATTAAAATTGGCTTATCAGATGAAGAGCTGGAATTCCTGGCACAAAGCAAAGATGTTGAAAAAGCGAGCCGGAGGGACCTTCCTTATTTAGTGGCTAAAAAGAAAAATGGTGCCACAACAGTAGCGGCCACCATGATCTGTGCTGAGCTTGCCGGCATTGAAGTCTTTGTCACCGGCGGGATTGGCGGCGTTCACCGTGAAGCGGAAACCACCATGGACATCTCCGCAGACCTGCAGGAGCTTGCGATGACCAATGTTGCCGTTATCTGTGCAGGTGCGAAATCCATCCTGGATATCGGTTTGACGCTTGAATATTTAGAAACGCACGGCGTTCCGGTCGTTGGCTTTGAAACAGATGTATTGCCTGCCTTCTACACACGCACAAGTCCGTTCAGCGTGAACTACCGGGTGGACAATGCAGAAGAAGCAGCCGAAATGATCCGCACAAAATGGGATCTTGGCTTAAAAGGCGGCGTTGTAATTGCCAACCCGATCCCTGAAAAAGATGCGCTGGAAGAGGCTTTTATTACTGGTGTTATTGAAACAGCTTTAAAAGAAGCGAGTGCAAACAATATCTCAGGGAAAAAAGTGACTCCATTCCTTCTGGGGAAAGTGAAGGAATTGACAGAAGGCAGAAGCTTGACAGCGAACATTGCATTGGTGAAGCATAATGCAGAAGTGGGTTCGAAGATTGCTGTTAGTTTGAATAAGTAAAGGGAAAAGCCAGGCTTAGAGAGTCTGGCTTTTTATACTGATAGCATGATAGCTGTGAGGATGATGGCTAGATATAATAAAAATCTTAAGAAGTTGATCATCAGGATCTGTCCCTTCTGGAAACCCATATATTAGATGATATGTACAGGTTCTTATATGGGGGAAGGGTGTTTGTCTATATGCAGTAAAAAGGGCGCTTTCCTGTGGAATGTGCCTCTTAATTTTGTATTCTTTTGGCATTCAGGATATACCGGGAGGGTGCATTGCCCACATACGAGAAGGGGTAGCATGTAGAAACAGTGAGAATTTCGTGAGGAGTGGTGGATCTAATTACAGTGGGGTCATCCGCATCCACAATCTCGGAATCGGTAATTTCATATGTAAACTCACCATATGGCATGCTGACTAGAAAAATATCACCGATTTCAAGTTCGCCGAGGCTGCGAAAGACCGTATCCCGATGCCCCGATAATAAAATCTGATCATCCTGACCTGGAAGCACAGTTGTGGAGTAATGGCCAACCCCTTTTTCCAGCTCATCCTCATCGGTTCCTTCTATAATGGGAAGTTCAGCTTTCAAACGGGGAATTTTTAAGATGCCAATGGCTTCACCCTGATCGAAGGAAATACCTATTGGTTGTTCTGTTAGGAGAACATATTTGCTTTCTTTGTTTACTCCATTTTGAATTCTATCTTTTGCCAGGGCTAAAGAATCTTTGGTTTTCTTCTCCTGAGCATACATTTCCTGCAGAGAGAACAGGACCAAACCGCCTCCGATTAAGATAAGGAAGGAGGCAGCTACAATCAGCAAACGGCCTCTAACCTTCAATTAAACGTTCCCTCCATTCATCTTCTTAAATTTAATGAACTCCAGATAATAGGAGAAATCCTCTTTTGTGATTCCTTGCCTGATTGCTTCTTTGACAAGGGAAACCCACTCCTCATCCAGCTTAGACAAGTCAGTAATTTCCGCGTTGTTCTCTTCCAGCAGATCTTCAAGATTCGCATCCAGTGTCCTGGCGATTCTGGATAAAACCTGAAGTGAAGGGTTCTCCTGTATGCCTCTCTCAATATAGCTCAAATATGATTTGGATACCTCTGCTTTTTCAGAAAGCTCATTAATTGAGTATCCCTTTTTGATTCTTAAGCTTTTAATTCGGACACCTATCATAGGCATAATACTCCCTTATCATAAAATATAAAGATGTTTTCATTATAACGAACAAAACGTTCAATAAAAAATACAAAATAGTGAGAATTCTCGAGGTATCCTTAGAAAAAGAACGAAAAACGTTCTTTAAAACGAAAAACCGGCTGAATTTGGAATTTTTCAAAATAAGACTGATGGACTATACTCAACTTATCGGTTCGATAAAAAGAACGAAACGAACAAAATCAAAGAACATCAACTCACTAGGAGGGGGTTCTTATACGATACAAACGGATCAGGAAATTTGGGAAGAAGAACAAAATCCTATTGCTCGCATTTAAGTTTGTGGCTGCCTGGTATCTGCTTATTGGGATGTCGGCAACTCTGACTGGGCAAACGAATGCCTATTTTAGTGATAGGGACACAGTAACTGGGACCATTCAGGCCGGTACCTGGGAGACAGAAGAGCCTGGGTGTTCTAAAGGGGAGAAGCATGGTGAATGGGATTGCAGCTCTCTAAAATTCATTGGACAAAAATATGATGGACAGAAGATATATGCAACCATCCAAAATACAGGGTCAGATATGAAATCAAATGGAACATATGAAATTTATTACAACAAGAACGGGGACCCGAAGATAGGAAAGTCTGTTGGTGGAGTGTTAACATTTGATCCAATTAAAGAAGGAAAAAAAATAGAAGTATCTTTTATTCCTCAGCAAAGTGGATCCTATATGTTTAAAGCCTATCAGCACAAAGATCATCCTGGAAGTGGAGAACTATGGAGTGAAGAAATAAAAGTTACTTTAGAATCAGATGAAGCTTCCAACGTGGAAGAAGAGAAAACGGAACAAAAGGCAGATGTAACAGAAGAGACTGCCAAGGAACAAGTAAACAATAAGACAGAGGAAACTGGCAAAGAAGCAGCTGAACCAACAAAAGATAAACCTCAAGAGAATCCAGAGCAAAAGCCAGCAGAAGAACCAAAAGAAGAGCAGAAAGTAGAACAGCCTGAAGTTGAAGAAAAGCCACAAGAGGAACCAAAAGAAGAATCAAAGCCGGAAGATACCAAGCCTAAGGCAATAGAAGCTCCGGCTAATTCTGAAGAAAGCTCAAATGAGGCAGGTGAATAGCTTGAAAAAAGCACTGAAAATTATAAGCAACATTATAACAGCGATTCTATTTATTAACTTAATTTTAATGGCCTTTCTAGTGGTCTCCTCCAAAGCATCAGGAGGAGAACCGCAGGCCTTTGGCTATCAGCTTAAGACAGTATTATCAGGTTCTATGGAGCCTACCTTCCAAACTGGGTCTGTTATTGCAGTAAAGCCGCTTAGTTCAGAAGAAAGCAGGGCTCTCAAGAAAGATGATGTCATTACATTCCAGGCAAGCGAAGAAAAATTAATTACTCACCGAATAATCGGTGTCAGCAGCAGCGGAGACCATGTCATGTATGAAACAAAGGGAGATAACAACAAGACTGCAGACATGGAACCTGTGCTATCTGAAAATGTAAGAGCTATTTATACTGGTTTCACTATTCCTTATGTGGGATATTTTATAGACTTTGCACAATCGAAAGAAGGAAGTGCGATTTTGCTTATTGGCCCAGGATTATTGCTTCTAGGGTATGCAGCATTTAGCATCTTCCAGGCTATAAGAGAAATTGATCCTAAAGGCAGCAAAACGGATTCAGAAGAAAAAACTGCTTAATTTGGTTGCACTCCCTGTAGAGATACAGGGGTCAATATATAAAAATTATACATACCCAAAACGGGGTAAGAGGAGGAAGCTTTATTATGAATCTTAAGAAAAAATTAGGTATGGGAATTGCATCTGCAGCACTTGGTATTTCATTAGTTGGTGGGGGAACATTTGCATATTTTAGTGATAGCGCTGAAGCTACAGGGAAATTTGCAGCCGGTACATTGGATTTAAGTGCTGATCCTACCACAATTATTGATATTGACACAATTAAGCCAGGAGATACAATGCTTCGTTCCTTTGATTTGAAAAACGGAGGTTCACTTGACATTGCCTCTATTACACTAAATACAAGTTATACAGTTACGGATGCTGAAGGTGATAATACTTCAGAAGACGATTTAGGAAAACACATCCGTGTTAACTTCTTACTTAATGAAGATAAATTAGATGTACCTATCTATTCAACGACTTTATCAGCTCTTAAAGGTCAATCTCCAGATGTTATAGAAGGTAATATTTTTAGTGGTTGGTTAGCTGAAAGAGGAGGAAAACTTGCTGCTAAAACTAGTGATAAATTATTTGTTCAATTTGAGTTTGTAGATAATAAACAAGATCAAAATGTGTTCCAAGGAGATTCATTGGAATTAAAGTGGACATTCAATGCTAAGCAAGGCAAGGGTACAGCAAAGTAATATGACTTTCAATCAAAAGGTGGGAAGTTTTCCCGCCTTTTGTTAAATCAAACGATGTGAGGTAATGCCATGAATAATAAGAAACTATTGGCAAAACCAATAATGATTTTTATATCAGGAATAATCTTTTTTATGTTTTTAGGTGAGAAAATTATAGGTGCTGAAAAAAGAGAGATAGATATCAATACAACTCCGCATGGAATAATGTTTAATGTTGAAAATCTAAAGCCAGGCGACTGGATGCCCAGAAATATAACAATAAAAAATGATGGCAAACAAAATTTTAAATATACTTCTAAAATTGGAAAATCGAAGTCTATAAAAGGACTTTTTGAGGAATTAGAGCTTGAGGTAAAAAAAGATACAAAGATGCTTTACAAAGGAAAACTTAAAGATTTTAAAGGTTTCTCTCCCAGAGAATTAGCGAAAGGGACAGAAGAAACTTTATTTTTCCAAGTAACAATGCCAGAGCATTTGGGAAATGAATTTCAAAATTCCGTTGCAGAGGTTGAAATCATTTTTCTTGCCGAAGCAACAGGTGAACCTGGAACCGGCAACGAGACTCCCGGATCAGGAGATAATAATTCTGGAGGGGGAACTAATAATTCACCACCATCCACTGATGCTACAGTAATCCCAGAGAAAGTGAACAAGCTCCCAAATACCGCAACTAATAATTATAATTTATTACTTATCGGTGCACTATTTTTAGGTGCCGGAAGCGTAATTTTATTATGGCGTTATAGAAGGCTGCGGAGTGAAACGTAGATTAAGGCCTGAGGGACTGATTCTTTAAGGCCTTAATTTTTATTCCCGTTTAGAACTTATCTAAGCAGCTAATGAATATAATCAAAAAGCTACTCATTACGGTGAAGTTATGAAAAAAATTCTGCAGTATCTTGCCTTCATTAATTTTCTGGATGGTCTCTTGACGTTCTTTGGAATGAAACTTTCGCTGATTGAAGAAGTGAATCCAATTATGGATTTTCTCTATACGATAGAACCCCTATTATTTCTTTCTATTAAAGCTGTTCTTTCAGGCTTTTTAATCTTGCTGTCAACTTCAATTAATTTTCCTCCGCAAACAAAAGTAAAAGTATTGGCAAAAGGTGCAGCATATCTTTATTCATTCATATTAGTACTTCATGTTTTATGGATTTGTGAAGCTCTATCTTAATAACCGATAGAGTGAAAATACTATTCTTAGGCAAATGAGGAGGCTGAACATGTATCGAAAGAACTGTCATAAATGCCACAAACCTTCATATAGCAGCAGTGAATCGGATGGATGGCTATGCCCGATCTGCCACACTGATTTAACGAATGAAATCTTTTTGGATGCTATAACTCTTGAACCAGTCCACACGACCTTTAAGAAATGCAAAACCCCGCACACCTATTCAATAAAACAAATCAGCAAAAACTACAGAAAAAGAATCGGACTTTCCTACTACTCTAAAAGGAGTTCGACCATAAATAACAACTTACTGTAAAAGATGAAGGGTTCAGCTAATTAAGTACATAAAAAGTATTAAGGTTTTGTCGAAAAATAAATTAATTTAATATTAAATTAATTTATTAAAATTACAAAATCTGACAACGTTAGCAATATGGGCATAGTAGAATACATCTATGGAAAATATTTCTTTGAGCCGATAGGCACAGAAAAAGGCAAACTCATTGAAAAATGAGGACGCAAAGTCGCGGGTCTAAGGTATTGAAAAATACTACGATGGCTGGATTGCCTGGAATACGATACGTATCCTGGGGGGAAGAATGTTGACAGAGCAAAATGTAAAGGTTGAGGGAATTGATTTGGAGTGGCTGCAGTTAATTATGGAAGCAAAGAACTTAGGCCTGCAAAAGGAAGAAATTAGAGAGTTTTTACATAAAAACAGATCCAAAGAGGTTCTGATTGAAGCTTAAATATCTGGTATTGCTAAGTATTTCTGTTAGAGGCATCTCTAAATGGAAATGCTTTTTATTTTGCCCAAAAAAATAAGCCTGTGCATTCAGGCTCATGGCAATTTATGATTTTTGTCCGCTTCTCCACTTATTAAAATCCAAAAACTCCCGAAATTGCTCCTTGGAAACCCCGGATTCCATCGCTTCTTTCACAATCTTCATCCATTCAGAATCCAAATCTTCCTTATTGATCTGCTCATGGATCAAATGGTCCACAGGTACATTCAGAACTCCAGCGATTTTCTCGAGAAACTGAATCGATGGGTTTGTTTGAAGGTTGCGCTCAAGTGAGCTTAAATATGATTTTGCCACACCGGCTTGGTCTGCAAGCTCGGATAAGGACATTTTCTTTTCCTGACGAAGTTTCTTTACACGATCACCGATCATCGTATACCACACACCTTATTTTGTATGTAATAGGATTATATCATATTTAGTTCCATATTAAGAACGTTTTGTTCAATATTATTATCATCATACCACAGTGTCAACTGACTAAAATAGATAGTTATCACGGTTTTATAAAAATATTACTTTTGTCGCTCTCAAAAAGTAATGCTCCGCGTCATAAGACGGGAGCATTTTGCTTTTCAATTATTTGGATAACCTGCTGTGCAGCTGCTTCCACATCATCGGCATTTACATGGTGGAATTCGCCTTCATAGTCATGCTGTTTAAAAGCATAGCGCGGGTCGTAATAGTGTTCTAATAAAAGCTTGATAATTAGTTCGTAGTTCTCCGTTTGAACTGATTCATCCAGCTGCTCGCGGATTTCGGTATCCTTCAGACGTTTTTTAATAAACACAAGGCTTTCATCCACTTTCGGCTTGAACCATTTTTCTTTTTGATATGGTTCCACATAGTCACGGAGGATGCGCTGGACACGGGATTCGATGCTTGCAAACATATCAATGTGGATTGCGGTTTTTTTAGTATCTAGCAGCTCGTCCGGCTGAACAACCTTGCCAATCCGCTTACTTTCAGCTTCCATAATAATATAAGGGGACCCTTTAACCTCAGAAAGGGATTTATACAAAAGTGCATCAAATGTTTTTTGGGTGCTGCCGTCCCCCATGCCAAAGGAACCGAAGATCGAACCGCGATGGCCTGCCATTTCTTCCAGATCAAGAATAGGATATCCTTTTTGACTTAATACCTTCAGCACATCTGTTTTCCCGACGCCGGTCATTCCGTGCAGAACAACTGCTTTTTCAGGAATCAAATCTGCTGTGTTTTCCAGAATATATTGACGGTAAGCTCTGTATCCTCCAATTAAACGAGGGATCGAAACACCGGCATATGTGATAAATGTAGTAACCGCTTTGCTGCGCATGCCGCCGCGCCAGCAGTAAATGACAGGCTGTAAGCCATCATCTTTCAGGTCTTTGATTTTCTGCATCATGGACGGAATTTTAGGTGAAACGATTTCCATCGCTCTCCACTTAGCGGCATCTGAGCCTTCTTTTTTATATAATGTTCCGATTTCCACACGTTCTTCATTAGTGAAAAGCGGCACATTGACAGCACCGGGAATGCTGCACTCCTCAAATTCGATTGGAGACCTGACATCGATCGGAACTGCGTTGTCCATCTGGATATATTGTTCGACTGCTATTTCTCTCATTTTATTGCCTCCAAAATTAAAGTGAAACTCCAATCAGTGGGGGTTTTTCCCGCTGATTGGTTAGTTGAACTAATCGGGCCTTACGGACAGTTTGGGTCCCGTTAATTCACCTTTGAATTTTACTGTAGTTTCTAGTGGGGATCTTACTGCCCGTTAGACTGCGAAAATGCTATATATCGCCCAAAAAGGAACGTTAATTGATTTGACTCTCTCTATTATACAGGATTTTGAAATTATAGGTGCCTATCACAATCATACTCCTATTTTCAAAAGTTTGTTCTTATAATTTTTTCCAGACTTTTTAATATCAGCATATCCAATGGTTTTGCTTTTTAAAAAGAAGGTTAAATAAAAGGCAAAGGTGGTGGAAACATGTCCTTGAATACAGAGGTTGCCATTATAGGCGGAGGGATTGGCGGTTTGACGCTTGGACTTAAGCTGGCCCAAGCCAATATTGATGTCACCGTTCTGGAAAAGCTTGATGCCCCCTCTTCCGTTTATAAGGGAGAACTCCTGCAGCCGAAGAGCCTGAAAATTTTTAAACAGCTGGGTGCTTTGGATAAAATCCTGGATAATGGCTTTTCATTTTCCCGGATTGCTTTTGAGGAAGGGGAAAAAGAGTTTGCCATGGATTACAGCATCCTCCCGGGAAATTATGATTACTCGCTTATGATCGAGCATGAAAAGCTGAAAGGAATCCTTCTGAATCAGGCGCTTCCATATCCCAACTTTCATTATCTGTCAGGGTCCCTGGCAAAAGGGTTTGACAATGGCCAATTATTGGTTGAGCGGAAGGATGTAAAGGAGCAGCTGACAGTGAGGGCTGATTTTTATATAGGGGCTGAAGGAAGGAATTCCATTACCAGAAAAGAAATGAACAGCAAAATTAAAAAGATTGAGTACAACCATCAATTCTTAACGGTCACCTTCCCCCGGCCCCAATCGTTGGAGGAAGGGAAAATCATTTCTAGAGATGAGCGGTTCCTTGGATTATTTCCGCTTCCGGATGCGAAAGTAAGATCTGTTTATTTAATTCCGGAGGGCACGTATAAGGAGCATCTCAAAAAAGGAATTCACTATTTCCATAAAAATTATGTTGAGCTTTTTCCGGAATTGGAAGGGTATGTGACCAGGCTGAAAAACTGGAAGGAAATCCAGCTGATGATCCCGACAGCTTTTTATGCAGATAAATATGTGGATGGAAGACTCGCGATATTGGGCGATGCGGCCCATACGGTCCACCCGATGGCAGGGGAAGGCATGAATATGGCGATTCAAGATGCTGATGTGCTGGGGGAATTGCTTGCAGAGATGTATGCGAGCGGAAGAATTTCCCCGGACAAGCTTAAATGGTATGAAAAAGTCAGGAAGCCACGCGCTGAAAACATGATCAGCCTCAGCCATTTATCCGCCATAGCTTATTCCTATTCGAATCGGGTTATTACAGGAATACGCCGCAAAGGCCTAAAGCAGATCGAAAGAGACAAAACCCTGCAATATAAGCAAATGCTGAATGTTTCAGGTCTTGGATATTGGTCAGAGAGCCTTTGGGACCGATTGATTCAGGCAGGAATGCTGCCGGCAAGAAAAACAGAATTATCAGCTGCTGATAAAAGCCATTATTTTTATACAGAAAAAGAAGACTATCCCTGGAAGAAGGTTGAACAGCCATGATAAATGAATATGTGAGATTGCTAAAAGCACGCAATTGGATGAAAAAAAAACCAGCCCTTTTTATACAGCTGGCATGCATATGTTGGTTTTGAGCTGGACCTTTTTTCACAGTTCCGCAGCTGGAGAACGGTAAAAGAGGTGGCCTCAAGCAGAAATCTTCAGGAGGAGCTGCTTTTAAGATGGGTAGAGGTGGGACTTGCGATCCGCCATTTGAAAAAGAAAGGCAAGGATAAAATCAAGACAGCATCTAAATTCAGCCTTCCGTCCACGCCGAAAAATCCCCGATCCACAGGAATCATCCTGAAGGAAATGATGGAATTGCATATCCCGACTTTACTCTCTTACCCAGAACTGCTCCGTTCCAATACGAAAAATACTTTTGACCATGAAGAGCATGGACCAACCGTCGCGAGAACTTCATCACTGCTTGAACAGCTTGCACTGCCGCGGCTTATGAAAACCATTAAGAAAAACAAAATGGAAAGAATCATCGACATTGGCTGCGGGGAAGGCGGCTATTTAAGCAGAATCAGCCAGAAGTTCCCCCATGCAAAACTGGCGGGAATTGAAATTAATGAAGACGTCGCAGAGTCTGCCCGAACCAATTGCAAAAATATTCCCAACATTAATATTGTGACAGCAGATGTTCATGAATACTCACCTGATCATCAGGCTGATTTAATTATGGTCAACAACCTGCTGCACTATATTCAGCCGGAGGATCGCAAGCAGCTGCTGTCCCGATTGAAAAGCTGGCTTAGCCGGAAAGGATCCATTACGATTATTACACCCATTCTTCATTCAAAAAAAGGCGAGGAGTTTTCAAGCGTGTTTAACAGTTTCTTTTCTGCCTTTGAAAATCTTTATCCAACCCCGACTGAGGGGGATATCCACCAGCTTGCGAAAGAGCTGAAGCTGAAAGTGAAAACCTTCAAGCCTGTTGTCACGGAAGGCGGCTGGTATTTTATCCAGCTGTCCAACCGATAATTCAAAGCAAGCCCGTTTAATGGTAGAATGGTGTTAACTTGACTGAAATGGTGATGAAATGAGAAATAATAAATATCTAGTGATTTATGAGGAGCTTGCCCAGCAAATCCAGGAAGGCAAGTATCCCGCCAGATCCATTCTGCCATCTGAACATGAATTGACGGAGATGTATTCCACTTCAAGGGAAACCATCCGAAAGGCCTTGAATTTGCTTGCACAAAATGGATTTATTCAAAAAATCCGCGGAAAAGGCTCAATGGTTCTTGATTTAAAAAAGCTGCAGTTTCCCATATCTGGTCTGGTAAGCTTTAAAGAGCTGGCCGGGAAGATGGGGCAGCGTGCTGAAACGATTGTGGACGAATTTTCGCTTATTCAGCCTGACGCAGAAAAGATGAAGCATCTCCATATTGATAAAGATGAAAAGGTCTGGAAAGTCTATCGGATCCGGAAAATTGAAGATGAGCGGATCATTTTGGACAAGGATTTTTTAGTTGAGAAATATGTCCCGGGCTTAACGAAGGACATATGCCAGAGCTCTATTTTTGCCTACATTGAGGGCGATCTCGGAAAAAAAATCAGCTTTGCCAAAAAGGAATTTACAGTGGAAGAACCGACTGCTGAAGACCGCAGGCTTCTGGATATGGAAGGATTCCATGCCATTGTCGTGGTCAAAAATTATATTTATTTTGACGATGCTACCCTATTTCAGTACACAGAATCCAGGCACAGGCCGGACAAGTTCAGGTTTGTTGATTTTGCGAGAAGAATGGACAGCGGAGTGTAACATGCTTTTTTACGTTTAAGATTGTTCATTCAGGGAAATCTCCTTATGTGAAGATTTTTAAAAGGAGATGGTATAGATGAGTAAAAAAATCGCATGCTTAATTACCGAGATGTTCGAGGATAGTGAATACACGGAACCTGCTAAAGGCTTCAAAGAAGCAGGACATGAAGTGGTTACAATTGAAAAGGAACAAGGCAAATCCGTTAAGGGCAAACAGGGTGAAGCCACTGTTCAAATAGATCAGAGCATTGATAACGTAAATCCGCAGGACTTTGATGCCCTATTCCTGCCAGGCGGCTTTTCACCGGACCAGCTTCGTGCCGATGATCGATTTGTTCAATTTACAAAATCCTTTATGGACGAAAAGAAACCAGTCTTCGCGATCTGCCATGGACCGCAGCTGCTGCTGACAGCCAAGACTCTAGAAGGCCGCGACGCAACCGGCTACAAATCCATCCAGGTTGACATGGAATACGCTGGAGCCAAATTCCAGGACTCAGAAGTCGTCGTCTGCCAAAACCAGCTCGTCACAAGCAGACAGCCGGAAGATATTCCCGCATTCACACGAGAATCGCTTAAATTGTTAGGATAAGGTTAATGAAAGTTACTTACCCTCTGCCTGACTGGCAGGGGGTTTTATATATTTTATTAATGATTTTTAAGGGATTATCCATCAGGGCTTTGATTTCCTAAATTCCTTTTTATTCCCGTGCTGATTGGAGCGGAGGGGTCTCGACTCCTGCGGGAGCAGCGGGAAACGGGAGACCCCGCAGACGCAAAGCGTCGAGGAGGCTCCCGGTAGCCCCGTGGAAAGCGAGGCCCCGCAGCGGAAATCAGCACCCTAGCTCAACAGCTGCAAATTCAGTCATATGCATAAACAAAAAGCAGCCCTCAAAAGGCTGCTCACATATTATTTATTCTTCCTCAAATTCCCAAGCTCTTCCACCAAAGCCTGCATTTCATTCGGACTAAACGAATCCTTTTTCATGACAAGATCATAAATATCCTTCAATTCCTCATACATTTCCTCATCAAAATGTGAAGGCTTAATAGCACCTAAATTCAAAACCTTCAGCTTCTCCTTAATAGCCTCAATCATAAACTCCACATTCTCAACCGATTTCTCCGATAAATTATTCATTACAGACACCCTCTCATAGCTATGTATTAGGACGAACACACTTTTCTTATCATCTTTCCACGATATCAGCAAAATGTCAACTTAAATTAGACTTGCATGTACCAAGGAAATTAGTAGAAAATAAAGGAGAAGTTGTACAAATTACATAAGATAATACAGGAAAAGGACGAGTAAGGTTTCATTAAACGAAAAAAAGGGAAAAATTGAATAAAATTTTCTTATAATAATTTTACTAAAGGAGAATAAAATATGGGGAAATCATTGTTTTGGAAAAGTGTACTATATGGAGCACTTGCAGGCGGTGCGCTAAGCCTTCTTGACAAATCCACAAGGGAAACCGTTTTTGATAATTGCCGGAAAACGTCCAGCAATGTCGGTTATTACTTAAAACACCCAAGTGAAGCAGTGAATCAGGTGAAGGATGTTTCCAATAAGGTCAAAACCGCTATTGACCAGGTTAGTGAAGACGTTGCTTTTATTACTGGAACTGTGGAAGAAATAAGAGAAATGGCACCGGAAGTAACACAGATTGTCCAGAATACAAAGCAGGCCTTTTCCGATATAAAGCCGAAGGGATCAGGCGAACTGCCGGACAAACCTGCTGACGATTCGGTTCAGGTTCCGAATTAATAACAAGTGAGGTGTTGGAATGGGACGAACTTTTTCGGCTCTGATTCCAAACTTATGGAAAAGAGTAGAAGAAGATGATGTCTTTGGACTTGCTGCCCAATTGGCTTATTTCTTTCTTCTCTCTCTTTTTCCTCTGCTGATTTTTCTGGTCACCCTCGTGCCTTATTTGCCGATTACACAGCAGGATATTTTAAATGTTGTCCGTGATTTTGCACCTGGAGAGACCATGAAGCTCATTGAAACCAATATCTATGAAATTACGCAGCGAAATGGAAAGCTGCTTTCCTTCGGGATCATCGCTACGCTCTGGTCGGCTTCAAATGGAATCAATGCCGTGGTGAAGGCTTTTAATAAGGCGTATGATGTAAAGGAAACCCGTCATTTTATTATTGCACGCGGAATGGCGATTCTGCTTACATTTGCGATGATTTTTGTGTTTGTAATGGCCCTGCTTCTTCCTGTTTTCGGAAGACAGATAGGCTTATTTATATCTTCGGAATTTGGTTTATCAGGCCAATTTCTGGCGATATGGAATATGGTGCGCTGGTTAGTGAGCCCTTTCATCCTTTTTATGGTGTTTACAGGGTTATACTGGATTGCCCCCAATAAAAAATTAACCTGTATCAGCGCTGTGCCAGGTGCCATTTTCGCCACAGTCGGCTGGGTCCTGTCCTCGCTTGCTTTTTCATACTATGTCAGCAGCTTTGGCAATTTCTCTGCGACATATGGAAGCATTGGGGCCATAATCGTCCTTATGATCTGGTTTTACATATCCGGCATTATCATCATTTTGGGCGGGGAAATAAATGCCATCTATTCGAAGATCAATAAAGAGGATTGCTGATAAAAGTTTCCTTCTTAAAAAGTCCCTCTTCGTTACACACTAGTAATGGGGGAAAATGAATACATTGGAGGGGACCGATATGACAAAGCACACGAAAAAAGACGGCGGCACTAAGCAAAAAGGCAAAAACAAACCAAAACAAAAAACATCCGGTTCTGCTAACGGGCAGAACGGCTATCATTAATTAGAAAAGCGGAAGCGCCCTGCTCACCCCCGAACCTCGAGGGGGGCAGGCTGCTTGCGCCAGACATAAAAAAGCCTGGGAATCTGAATTCCCAGGCTTTCCTTATGATCTCAACAGCCTCAGGCTGTTTAAAATAACCAAAATGGTTGACCCTTCATGGCCGATTACTCCATAAGGAAGGTCAAGCAGCTGCAGGAAGTTGGATGCAATCAAAAACATAATCACCGTGATGGAGAAGATGACATTTTGCTTGATGATGGTATTCATGCGCCTTGAAAGTTCGATGGCTTCCGCAATTTTTGGCAGGTCATTTTTCATTAAAACCACATCAGCGGTTTCAAGCGCTACGTCCGTTCCTTCGCCCATGGCGATTCCGACATTGGCAGTGGCCAGGGCAGGGGCATCGTTAATTCCGTCACCGACCATGGCGACATTGCTGTATGTTTCCTTCAGCTTTTTCAAATGCTCCACTTTGTTTTCAGGCAGGCATTCGGCGATATGCTCATTGACATGGCTTTCGCCCGCTATTGCTGCTGCTGTTGTCTGGCTGTCACCTGTCAGCATGATCGTGTAGATTCCCTGTTTCTTTAAAAGGTCAATGGCCTGTTTGGTTTCCTGCCGGACAACATCCTTCAGGGAAAGGAGGCCGATAATTTCATCGTTTTTCTGGACAAATACAACCGTCTTTCCTTCGCTTGCCATGCTGTCGGCAGCTCCGTCTGCAAATGCCATGGCCTCTGTTTTACCGACAAAAGAGGCTTTGCCGATTTTCCATTCATCATGATCAACCTTTGCTTTGACCCCGAACCCGGTAACATCTTCAATGCTCTCCGGGTGGATAAGGGCCTCTGTAAGTGTGCTCTTGGCATATTTGACAATGGCATTAGCCAGTGGGTGGTTTGAATGACTTTCAATGGATGCGACCTTTAGAAGCAGTTCTTCCCTGATAAGCCCATCCTTGACTACTACATCGGTTACTTCCGGTTTTCCTTTTGTCAGTGTGCCGGTTTTGTCAAAGGCAATCGCCTTAAGATGGCTCAGGTTTTCGAGGTGCACACCGCCTTTAAAAAGGATGCCGTGTCTCGCTCCATTCGAAATGGCTGACAAAGTCGCAGGCATGATGGAAGCGACCAGGGCACAGGGGGATGCTACAACAAGAAGAATCATGGCCCGGTAAAAAGTTTCAGTCCAGCTCCATCCTAACAGAAAGTGTGGAGCAAACATCATCAGAACAACAACAGCCAAAACAATTTTGACATAGGTGCCTTCAAATTTTTCAATGAAAAGCTGTGAAGGTGATTTCTCGCTTTGAGCTGATTGCACAAGCTCAATAATTTTTTGAAAAAGGGTTTCGTTATTCGGTTTTGTGATTTCAACCGTAATCGATCCGTTCAAATTCACAGTACCGGCAAATACCTGGTCATCCGCCCCTTTTGAAACAGGCAGGGACTCACCCGTAATAGCGGCTTCGTCCAGAGATGAATGGCCTTTTACGATGGTTCCATCAGAGGGAACCCGCTCACCCGGCTTTACAAGGATAAAGTCCCCAATTTCCAGCTCGGAAACATGGACACGCTCCTCGGAACCGTCTGTGATCCTCAGGGCTTCTTCAGGCTGGAGCTCCATGAGGGAAGAGATTTCCTTATGGCTTTTGTTCATGGTGTAGGTTTCCAAAGCACCGCTGACTGCGAAAATAAATATCAGGATTGCGCCTTCTGTCCAATAGCCGATAATTGCTGAGCCGATTGCAGCGAAAATCATCAGCATTTCAACATTCAATTCTTTATTCTCAATGGTTTCTTCGATGCCTTCTTTCGCTTTCGCAAAACCGCCGATTATGAAAGCCAGCAGGTAAGCGGCAATCGATGGGGTTTCCATTCCGCTTCGGTCTAACAGCCAGCCTGCCAGAATCAATACACCGCTCAGAAGTGCGGCAATTAATTCAGCATGGGGTCTGATTTTTTCTAAAAGATTTTCTTCAGATCGATTGCTGCTTTTAAGCAGAGCCTTTGCCTCCATACTCATCGTTTGTCCTCCTAAAATGGTTTTAATGTTTTTCAGTTGTCTTATTGAGAAGAATAATCACATTCAATACCCCTAAAAAACGACGAAAGCTGCCACCAGATAGGTGACAGCGTTAAAATCAGTAATGCAGCTTGCACTATGCAATTATGGTAATCTATTACACTTATATTACTATATAGCCTATGAAAAGAAAAGTTAAACGGTCTTTAAAAATGAATAAAATTAATTTTAGGTTACGAATTCTACCCGTTGCTTTCCGCGGGGAGGAGCGGGACATTGGATAAGCTTCCTTGAATGATCACCGCACGAAGAAAATGCGTCAGCATTTTCGAGGATCAAGTACCTTCTGCTCCAATCAACTCAGTAATTTACACTTAATTTGCATTTGCAAGCTCAAACTAATATTAAGCTTTTGAAGCTCCAACTATTACGAAACTTAGAAAGACTGGCTTTTCTCCAATACCTGTCCTTTGTTCCCAAAAAAGGTGACGGCACCAAAAATAATCAGCAGCATCACACTGATAATATTGAAAAAGCTGATCGTCTTGAATAAATCAATGAAAAGGCCGCCGAAGTAGGGGCCAATCAGGCTTCCGATGCTGAAGGCTACTCCGCAAAGCAGGTTGCCTGTTGGAAGCAGGTTCTTTGGCATTAAGTCTGCCATATACGTGATGCCGAGTGAAAAGGTTGATCCGACGGCCATGCCTGCAATGAATAGGCAAATGGTCAGTGCAAGCACGATTTCCTCAAGCAGGCTTGCAGCGACAAAGCTGATAAACCCGATAAAAAGAACACTCATTAACACCTGGCGCCTTCCAAATTTATCACTCATGATGCCTAAAGGAAGCTGGAACAGGATGCCCCCGATCGCAAATGAAGTCAGCAGCAGGGAAACACTTGAAACTTCGAGCCCAATGCGCAGACCATAGATGGGAAAGCTTCCGTTCAATGAAGCTTCAAGAAACCCGTAGCCCATTGCCGGCAGGAAGGCAACCCAGCCATACTTTGCAGCTTTTGAAAAACGCTTCATTGTTTCTCTGAATGAATTAATTTCTATGGACTGTTCAGGGAAATCATTTTTCAATGAGAGTAAAAACAGCCAGGCAATCAGACATAGAATAGAAGAAATGACAAACGGCATGGTTTCATTGATTTTGACAAGCGGTGCCATTAATGGACCTACTGCAAATCCCACACCGAAGAAAAGTCCGTACAGTGAGATGTTCCGGCCGCGTCTGTTTTCAGGTGAAAAGGATGTGATCCATGTCTGCGTTCCGAAATGCAGGGCATGGTCGCCGATGCCGATAAGAAGCCGGAGTATGAACCAGAACCAAAACGATTTCCACAGCGGAAAAAGCATGAGAGATACAACTACTAATAATCCTCCAAGGATAATGACCGGCTTGTAGCCGTATTTTCGCAATGGATATTCCATAAAAGGTGAAATGAGAAGGATACCAATATATAAACCTGTTGCATTTAAACCATTCAAGCTGGAGGATATGCCGTCATTTTCGAAAATAATAGCAATTAACGGCAGCAGCATTCCCTGGCTGAAGCCGGAAATGGCCACAATGCTGATGAGAATCCAAAAACGCATTGTTTCTTTATTCATAATAAAACCTCTTTTTCTGACGTGAAATTAAATGTCTCCTAAATGATGGTATCGGGAATAAGGTATCTTGGCAAGAGTAAGTTTGTGGTCATAATAGTTTTGTTCGAAAGCAAAATAGTGTAATCTCTACTAATAATAAGATAAAAAGGGGCGAATACCATGGAATTTAAAATGAAGGAAGAAGCAGGCTTTTATGCCGATTTACCATTCGGGCGTCTGGAGGTGGCCGGGGATGAAGAGTATGGCTTCAGGCCGTACCAGCTGCTTGTCGCTTCGCTGGCTGTTTGCAGCGGCGGTGTTCTAAGAAAAATCATGAAAAAAATGCGCATGGAATTCGAGGATATCCAAATGAAAACCAGTGTAGAAAGAAATCCTGAAATCGCTGACCGTGTGGAAAAGGTGCAAATCCACTTCATTATTAAAGGAACGGATTTGAATGAGGCGAAACTCCACAAGGCATTGGAATTGACCAGAAAGAATTGTTCAATGGTGCGCTCAGTGGAAGGAAGCATTGAAATAGAAGAGACATTTGAACTTATTTAACACGCAGACAGGGAAGGGGATGCCTCTTTCCTGTTTTTTTAAAAGATAAGAAAAGTATATAATTTTTGAACGTCGATAACTGTCTAGCTCCACAAGGAACGCTTCGACAGCATCATCATCGCACGGCTAAAAGCGTTAGCTTTTAGGAGGAGCGCCTACCCCCTCGAGGTGTCGGGGGTTGGCAAGGCGCTTGCGCTTTTCTTATACAAGCGTACTTTTGTGAAAGGCGGGAGAATAATAGTATAATAATTCCTATACAAATAATAAGAATTTAAGTGAAACGAGGTGCCCCTCATTGAAATTCCAAGACTTAAAAACCCCCGAAGAAAGAATCAGGCTCATGGAAGAGCTCTCAAAAAAATTTTTATCAAGAGCAGCCAAAAACGATGAAGAAGGCCTTTTCCCGTTTGAAAATATGAAAGAACTAAAAGAATCCGGCTACACCTCCTTGACCGTCCCTAAACGATACGGGGGAAAAGAAATCTCCCTATCTGAATTTCTGCACCTCCAGGAAAAGATAGCGGAAGGTGATGGCTCCACCGCCCTGTCCATTGGATGGCATATGGGGATTATCAAAAGCCTTGGCGAGAAAAACAACTGGGAAGAAGCAGTATTTAAGAAGCTGTGTGAAGACGTCAAAAAGGGTGCCCTAATGAATAACTGTGCAACAGAACCGCAGACCGGCAGCCCTACAAGGGGAGGCAAGCCTGTTACCTCTGCACGAAAAGAGGAGGATTCCTGGATCATTAATGGCCGGAAAAGCTTCACAACCATGGCTCCCGTGCTGGATTACTTCAATGTGAGCGCCACGATTGAAGAGAGTGGAGAGATTGGGAACTTTTTAATTCCGGGAAATTCTGCAGGTCTGGAGATTGAGGAAACGTGGGACAGTATTGCTATGAGAGGAACAGGAAGCCATGACCTTCTTATAAAAGATGTAAGGGTGAAGGAAGAGGCCCTTGTTGAGCTGTTTCAGCCCGGGAAAAAAGGCGCTGCCGGCTGGCTTCTCCACATTCCGGCCTGTTATTTGGGCATTGCACAGGCTGCTCAGGATTATGCGATTACCTTTGCGAAAGACTACTCCCCGAACAGCATAAAGGGTGCCATCATTGATTTGCCAAATGTTCAGCAAAAAATTGGAGAGATGGAATTTGAACTCATGAGAGCACGCTATTTCCTTTATTCAGTTGCAGATAAATGGGATGAAGCAAACGATGAAACGAGAAGCGGGATGCAGCCTGAATTGGGAGCGGTCAAGCTGGCTGTAACGAACGCGGCCATTACAGTAGTCGATTTGGCCATGCGGGTGGCAGGTGCCCGCAGTTTATCAGTAAAAAATCCGCTGCAGCGCTATTACAGGGATGTACGTGCCGGGCTGCATAACCCGCCAATGGATGATATGACAATTCAGGCATTAGCAAAAAATGCGATAAAGTAACGAGGAAAGCTGCTGTTTTAGACGGCAGCTTTTTTATATGCCATTCGCTGCAAGTTTGACTTCTTTCAAAATCGGCTAAAGAGAAAGTACGTTTTACATAAAGTGACTGCATATAATCACATAGGCAGGAATGTGCAGGCAATACTAAAAAATATTATAAAACGTAAGGAGTTAAAGATATGACAAATAAAGTGTTTATGGTATTGGCGTTTGCGGGTGTTCCGCTGTCTGTCATCGGAACATTGATGCACTGGTCCAATATATTGCTGTTTGTGATATACTGCATCACAATTATCGCATTGGCCAGCTATATGGGAAGGGCGACAGAAAGCCTTGCCGTAGTAGCGGGTCCCCGAATTGGCGGATTACTGAATGCCACCTTTGGAAATGCGGTTGAACTTATCATTTCGATTTTCGCTTTAAAGGCTGGCCTGATCAGTGTCGTACTTGCATCACTGACAGGATCCGTATTGGGGAATTTACTTTTAGTGGCAGGACTGTCATTTTTCGTTGGAGGAGTAAAATACAAGACCCAGTCCTTTAATGTCTTTGATGCACGCCACAATTCAGGACTTCTGATGTTTGCGGTCATTGTGGCTTTTGTAATCCCGGAGGTTTTTTCCATGACCATGGATGAAGCTGAAACGATTACGTTCAGCATCGGCATTTCTGTCATTTTAATCGCTCTGTATTTAGCGGCTTTGTTCTTCAAATTGGTCACCCACCGGGGCGTCTATCAATCAAAAGAGGAGAGCAAAAGCTCTCATGAGGAGGAAACCCCCGAATGGAGCAAAGGGAAGGCCATTGCGGTGCTGGCCATTTCGACCATTGCCGTTGCCTATGTATCAGAGAATCTGGTGCATACCTTCGAAACAGTCGGAGAAGCGTTTGGCTGGACAGAGCTGTTTATTGGGGTAGTGATTGTAGCCATCGTCGGAAATGCGGCAGAGCATGCATCTGCCATCATTATGGCTTATAAAAATAAAATGGATATTGCTGTCGAAATTGCCGTTGGTTCCACACTTCAGGTGGCGATGTTCGTAGCGCCAGTCCTTGTACTGCTTTCGCTGCTGTTCCCAACAGCCATGCCGCTTGTTTTTACATTACCTGAGCTGATTGCCATGGTGACGGCCGTCCTGCTGATGATTGTCATTGGCAATGACGGGGAAACCAACTGGTTTGAAGGAGCCACTCTCCTGGCAGCTTACGTAATCATGGGAATAGGATTTTATCTTTTATAGCACATAGAAAACCGGCTCTGAAAATTCTCAGGGCCGGTTATTTATATGGGTATTTAAGTACTTTTCTTAAAGGATTATGTTTTTTCAGAGAATGGTTCTGTTCGCTTTCTGTCATTGATCACCAACCTTCATGCTGATTTTTGATCATTAACCTGACTTGCAGATGACTTAACAAAAAAACGATTCTCCTCCTTTTACATAGTAGTGGGGTTGATTTCCACTGCCCTCCTTTAATTTAGTAATCTCATTATAACCCTTTATTTGATATTTGTAAATATTCTGATTTTTACAATTTTGTTACAAAACAATCGAAACAAAGCTTATTTTGCATGGGAGGGATAATATCCTCTTTCTCCGAAAAAACTAATATCAACCTAAAAAGATTGTGACTTGAAAGGAGAAAGACATCATGAAAAAATACGTAAGCATTCTTTTTTTAGGTCTTATACTATTGCTGTCATTCCATCCGGCCGCAGAAGCGCAGAAAGGGTCTGAAAAGCCGGCAAAACAGCCAGCGAAAGCAATCACTATCCCTAATTCGGTGCTGAATGTAACGAAGGAAAATACGTATCCGAACCCTGCGCAGGATATGCCGACGCTGCAGCCGAGCGAATTAACCCAGCAGCTCATTGATTCATCGAAGGTTACGATCGAAAATCCGGATCTCATCCGGATGCTGAATGAAACCTCTGTCAGCAGCACTCCATTCGCGCTTGGCTATAGAGCGATCGTCTATCTCGGACAGTGGCCGCTAAATTATGAGTCTGCCGAAACTTCCCCAAATTGGGAATATCAGCGGATAAACACGAATTATTTCGATAACCGGGGCGGCAAGGCGCCTTACCAGATTCATTATGTGCAGGAAGCCCAGAAGGTTGTACGCGGGGGTCTGACTGCCAAGGTTCCCAATGCTGAGGATGTAAAAAAAATGATGCTCCTCAAGGCCATGGAGAAATCAGGTCTGCCTCTTGCTTTTGAAACGATTATTGGCGCAGGCACCAAAAAGGATCATATCTATAATATTCCGCCTAAAAGATTAGGCTATCTATACGGCTATGCTCCTGCCATCAATGAAAAGGGGAAAGTCACGTATGGAGAAGTGTACTTGATGCTGAAAGGCAGCAAAAAAATGATCGTCATTAAAAATGTCACTTCACAGGGAATAGGTGCCTGGATTCCGATTCAGGATCATGTGACATTTGGGTTTGTTGTTTCTGAAAGGCCAAGGTAAAAGGAAAAGCGGAAGCGCCTTGCCCACGAAGGAACGCAGACTAAGAACGCCACATCCTGTGGCAACGTCTGCATGACCCCCATCCTCCCAAAAGCTGTCGCTTTCGGTCGTGCGATGATTATGCTGTCGAAGCCTTCCTTGTCCTGGGGGCCTCACCTTGAGGGGGTAGGCGCTCCTCCTAAAAGCTAACGCTTTTAGCCGTGCGATGATGATGCTGTCGAAGCGTTTCTTGTGGAGCTAGACAGTTATCGACGTTCAAAATTGATGTTTTTGTAATTAGTAAAGCCAGCCCAACATTCGGGCTGGCTGATTTTTTTAGATATTCGAGCGTCGCGTCTTAAAATTTGTTTCTTTATAATAGCTGTTCTTCACAAGAACGTTAGGGCCAAGGCATTTTATACCGGCACAATGACAGTTCAGTGAATCGGCGAGTTCCGTTCTGCTCCATTTCTGATAAATATCCTCAAGCTGATCCGTCTGGATATTCCCGAGCGGCGGTGTATCACCAAAGTCAGTGACAATGACATCACCCGTGAAAATATTAACATTAAGACGTGATCTTCCGTCAGGATCATTTCGGACCGTCACATTTTTGGATGAGTGCAGTCTTCTTAGAAGCTCCAGGTCTTCCTTCTCGCTGCTGCAGGCATAAAAGGGCAGGGTGCCAAACAGCATCCAGGTATCCTCGTTCCTTACATCGAGAAGATGATGGATGGCTGATCTCATTTCTTCAAGAGTTAACGTTTCTAATGAGGAGGCGAAGTCTGAGGGGTACATAGGATGCACCTCATGGCGCTGACAGTTCATTTCTTCCGTAATCTGCTTATGGATGTTCTCAAGATAAGGCAATGTCCGTTTATTAAGCATGGTTTCAGCGGAAACCATTACCCCGGCTTTTACGAGCTCCCTGCTGTTTTCAATCATTCTGTAAAATAAGCGCTGACGCTGCTCTATTGTCGGCTTTCGTTCCATCATTGCAAAGCCGCCTTCAATAAAGTCCTTCTCCGTTCCCCAGTTATGAGAAATATGAAGGACATCCAAATATGGAATAATTTTTTCATAACGGGCTAACTCCAGCGTCAGATTTGAATTAATCTGTGTCCTGACCCCTCTGTCATGTGCGTAGCGCAAAAGCGGCGCAACATAATTTTCAACCGATTTTTTGGAAAGCATCGGCTCCCCGCCCGTTATGCTCAATGATCTTAAAAGGGGAATTTCATCCAGCCTGCTGAGAAGTAACTCGATTGGCAGTGCGTCAGGATCTTTCGGCTGAAGGGTATAGCCGACAGCGCAATGTTCGCAGCGCATATTGCATAACACTGTTGTGGTGAATTCAATATTTGAAAGCACCATTTTTCCGTACTGAACGATGTCGGAATAAGCTTCCCATGGATCATATTCCGGTGTGATGGGTGAAAGTTGTGTTTTCATATGTAGCTCCTTAAAAAATCTAAGTCCTTTGTCATTATTTAATCTTTGGGATCTATTGTCAATCGATAGTTAGTACTAAAAATGACATAATAACGTTTAATTTCTCCTCCTGCGGGAATTAACTTAATATCAAACGAGAAACACTTTTAAAATAAAGAGGAGGATATGAACATGGAACAGAATAACACTTATAATACGACAAACACAACAACTGCTTTGAGGTCTGATTATGGTCAGGATATGGACATGAATTATGACAATGGACAAAACAGCAAGCTGATGAAAGGGATTGTGATTGGCGGTATTATTGGCGGAGCCTTAGCTATGCTTGATACCTCAACAAGAACGAAAGTGAAAACGAAAGCGATGGATCTTAAGGACTCTTCAGCAAATCTGATTTCAGAAGTAAGGGAAAATCCCGGCGATGTAAAGGAAAACATGATTAACCAATTCAAGAGTGCGTCCAATACCCTGAAAGATGCCATTAAAGACGCCCAGAGTTTATATCAGCGCGTCAATGAAGATGTTTTCGGCAATATGGATGTGGTAAAGGAAGTGTCAACCGACGCTATGTCAACAGCGAAGGATGCCAAAAGCGAGCTGGCTGATATCGGTTCAAAGGTGAAAGAGGCTGGCTCAGAATTAATGGAAAGCCCTGTTGAAAACAGTGGAACTTCCACAGGCTCAAACTATCAAGATACAGGCGCAGTGAGCAGTACAAATACTGCTTTTCCGGCAGAGCGCGGTGAAAGTGCAGTTACCTACAGCCCTGAGACTCAAAAAAACAGCAACAACCTTTAATAGATGATATGAAAATCCTCTGCTCTTATGAGTGGAGGATTTTTTATTGGTTTTATTTCCTAATGATGGTTGTTTTATAAATACACGGAGGGGGTAACCCTTAATTATAGGTACAGGACAATTTTGGAGGTTACATTATGGGTTATAGACGAGGGAAATCATTATCAAACGATATGGAAAAACAATCACACGAAAGAGAAACAGCTGTTGGTACTGCGGGGATGGTCGTGAGTCCTCACTCAGTTGCCACAGATATTGGTGAAAAAATATTGCGGGAGGGCGGCAATGCAGTAGATGCTGCTGCAGCCATCCAATTTGCTTTAAATGTTGTAGAACCGATGATGACAGGCATTGGCGGAAGCGGATTTTTAATGGTTTATGATAATAAGAAGAAAGATGTCAAAATATATGATGGCCACACACGGGCGCCAAAAGGCGTGCATCCGGAGATGTTCCTTGATGACAACGGGGAAGTAATCGATTTCCGCAAACGCTCTACCCATGGATCAGCAGTGGGCATTCCGGGTATTTTAAAGGCTTTTGATACAGCTCTTGAGGAGCATGGATCCAAGCCGCTAGCCGATCTGATCCAGCCGGCAATCGAAGCTGCTGAGAGCGGTGTGGAAGTGAACTGGGTAATGGAGGAAGCTCTTCAGAACTTTCATTACAGACTTGGTGAAGAGGCTAAAGCTTTTTATTTCCCTGAAGGCAAAACCTTGAAGGAGGGCGACAGGTTAGTTAAGGATCATTTAGCCCAGACCTTCCGGATCCTGCAAAAAGAGGGGATTTCTTCTTTTTATGAAGGGGAAATTGCCGAAGCAATTGTAAAAAGTCTTGAAGAAGAAGGCGGCTTTATGACGCTTGAGGACCTGAAGAATTACAGGCTTACGATTGATGAAGCGATATGGGGCGAGTATAAGGGCTATAAGATTGCTTCGTCCGCTCCTCCGAGTGCAGGCGGTGTAACCGTCATTCAAATACTGAAAATCCTGGAGAAGTTTGATTTAAGCCAATATGATCCAAAGTCCTGGGAGAAGTACTATCTGATTACGGAAGCCATGCGATTGGCGTTTGCTGACAAGGTTGCGTATTCAGGTGATCCGGAATTTTCAGATCTCCCGATTGAAGGGCTGCTGCATGACGATTATATTGCTGAAAGGGTCAAAGCCATTAATTTTAAAAGAAGAAATGATGCCATCGATTTTGGGAACCCTTGGAAATATCAAGAGGGCGAACCAAAGCAGATTATCCGCCAGCCGGATGATTTAGAGAAAAGTGAAACGACCCATTTCACAGTTGTCGACCAATGGGGCAATATTGCTGCATGCACATCAACCGTTGAGCACCCATTTGGGTCAGGAATTATGGTGAAAGGCTATGGATTCTTATTAAACAACGAACTTACAGACTTTGATGCCAACCCGGGCGGCATTAATGAACCGAAACCGGATAAAAGGCCGGTCAGCTGCAAAAGCCCGACGATTCTGTTTAAGGATGATCAGCCTGTCCTGACACTCGGTTCTCCAGGGGGCCCTACCATTATTGGCTCAGTTTTTCAGACGATTGTGAATGTTATAGATCATAACATGAATTTAAAGGAAGCGATTGAAGAGCCCCGGATCTTTGCCACAACAGGCCCGCTTATTGAGTGGGAGCCGGGCATCAGCATGGAATCCAAGGGAGAAATGGAGTCCATGGGATTTGAATTTGGAGATAAGCCAAGCCGGATCGGAAATGTTCAGGCCATCCAGATCGACCGGGAGAAAGGCCGTTTATATGGAGCGGCTGACTCCAGCCGTGAAGGGAAGGCAGCCGGAATTACAGAGGAGCAAATAAAGAGCTGATGCTTTTAAAAAAATGCACAGAATTGCAGTCCTTTTGACATCCAATATGGCATAAAAAAGCAAAACTCGCCCCTAAATGGCGAGTTTTCTTTGTTATTAATTTGTCGTTCTTATTGAGCTAAAGCACCCGTTACTTTAAGTACATTCTTTCACAAACTTTCCTTTGAAAATAGAAGTAGCATTTTCTTATAAGGTAAATGTGGACAAACGATCTCTGCTAATTTTAGTTAAAGAAAGGTTTCAGCAAATTGTTCTTCTGAAATTACCTTTAATCCATTTCTTTTTAATAAAGCAGAAGTAACGCCCATCCCCTCAAGTTTTTTACCAATGAATTGACCGTTGTAAATCATTGAACTGCCACAGGATGGGCTGTGTTCCTTTAGAACTATTACGGTCGCATTTATTTCTTTAGCTTTATTTAGAGTAGCGTAAGCACCTTTTATGTAAAGTTCCGTGACATCTTTTCCTGACTTTTCAATTACTTTAGCCTTTCCATTGAGTACATCTTCTCCGTTTCCACCAATTATTTCAGCAGGTTCTCTGGGAGTTGAAAATCCACCGAGTAATTCTGGACATATTGTAATAGCTTTATTTTCTTCTACAAGTTTAGCTATTCCATTATTTAAACTGTGTGTGCCGTTATATCTCACCTTCAACCCCGCTAAGCAAGAACTTACCAATATCATATATATACCCCCCGAATAAATCTTCCTTAGTAAATTTTATCAAAAATTTCTTTGTTGAACTAACCTGCCCCGTTAGTCGAAGAAGAAAAAAAGAAACTTGCCTTTTTTCAACTATATTTATCCAGGTATATTTAACATTAAAAAAGCGTTAAACCGCTTGGCTTAACGCTGTAACAATACATTAGTTCAAATTTTTATTAAATCCATTCTTTCCCATGTTCACGAATGAATTGAAGTTCCTTTTGATAATGTTCAAAATGTCCTTCATCGATCATTTTTTGAAACGCCATATCGCCTTCTTCAGCTTTCCTTTGCATAGTTTTACGTACACCTTCTACTCGGAGCAACACCATCTCTAAAAAACCATTTTCTATCCCCTCAATACCATAGGATTCGAAAAATAATTTAATCCTTTGTTTTATACGGTTGGCATCCTTTATTGGATCATAATAAACTGCCTTACCTGTTTCGGTATGATAAAGTCTACTTAAAGGTACACACGTGTATAGAGTATAGGCTATATCCCAAAGTCTTGGACCAGGAGCCGCCAGATCAAAATCAATAATCCCTACTAGCTTTTCCTGTTTAAAAATAATGTTATAGATGGCAAAATCATTGTGACATAGCACCTCAATTGGCTGAGGGGTGTTATCGATTGGCTGCCAACTCTCTTCGATTGGAAAATTACTCACAGCATCATGATAGAGACGAAGCATTTTTGCTATTTCTTTTAAAGCATCATTAGACCACATATATTTTTTTAAAGGATAATTACCAGCTTCTCCCTCAATAAATGTTAATACCTCTCTATCTTTTTCATCAATACCTAAAAACTTCGGTGCATAGTGGAATCCTTCACTTTCTAAATGCTGAAATAACTTATGAATTTTTACACTATCAGGCTTTAATTCTCGTCGAATAGTATCTCCCCAACGATATACGTTTGAGACATTCCCTCCAGTTAGCAATTCTTCTTTATCGTACTGACTTTTCATTAAAAATTCCCCCTACTTAGGGACGTTATGTCTGTGTCAATAGAGATGTATTTTTACCCATAAATAAAAACAGATATATAAGGATATCTGCTTGGCAATGGGAATTTAATTGTCCACACCATGTATCCCTTGAATGATTTCAGATAGACAAATAAACGCATCCTTAAGTATTAAGGACCACACCCTGTCTGTATCCAATTAAATAATCATTTCAAGGTATTCCACATGTGTAATATAGATTCCCCTTTCTTTACACCTCTTCAAATTAAATGATACCAAATATTAGTAATTGGGTAAAGGAAGTGTGATTAGTTTTCAATTATTCTGCCCCGTTAGTTCAATAAGAAAACAATATTACCAGCAGCCTAAATGACATCAAAAATGACAGCTATTTTAGTACCACATTTTAATCGTACAATACGTATTGTCCCTTATAAATTATATTGCAAATTGCTATGTCAAAAACGGACGAAATAGGCTAAAAACCTTAATAAAAAAGGAAACTGACGTGTGTCAATTCGCTCGTCAGTTTTAATGTCATTTACACAATAAAGCACCCGAAAACGGAACCCTATCCCTTTTTTGGCATCAGCTTTTCTTTTGGCCAATATCTGAAAGGGTGCTCATCGTGCTGGTTGAACTGCTCTTTTGAATGACTGACATACTGCCGTCAGTTTCAAACACAACCGCTTCAATTTCATCCATTGAGGAATGACCGCCGGAGCGCACTGCCTGCAGCACTTCTGATTGTAAAACCCTGTTCTCTTTTAAAGCCGATTCAACGAAATGGCCTTTATAATAGAGAAGTTCCGGACTGGCTTTTATGATCTTATTGAATTTGTCTGAATGAAGAGATAGCCAGGAAACGATATACTGCAGGCCGATCAATAGCACATAAGCAGTCAGCCCCTCGGCAAGTGATACCTGTTTATTAAGGAATATAGTGGCAAGGGTAGAGCCGATGGCAACTGTCACCACTAAATCAAATGCATTCATTTTGGTTAACGTTCTCTTTCCTGCTATCCTTAGGAATATAACCAGGAATATATAACTCATTGCCCCAATCGAGAGAACTCTCCAAATGTCCTGCCAGCTGGAAAAAAGCATGGTTTGCCTCCCTTCTATATAGTGTCTATTCCTTTTAAAGGAAGACAGTAAACGGACGATTTTTTATTCGTTTTCATGTTGGGTGGCATTGACGGGTATATTAAGTAAAAATACTTATTTGCTGAAACAACAGATTTAATGTAGGATGTAATCGAGACGAAAGGAGAGAACGTTTTGGGCAGTCCGATTCAAGATAAAAATTCACAGGTTACTTTTTTAAAACAGCGCTTAAATATGTTCCTGGACGTACTGGAAGCTATTGAGCCGGAAGACACTGAAATTGAAGACATCGACCGTCTGATTGAAATGATCGATGACCTCGAATCCAAATGCCGTGAATTTAATAACCGCGATTAACAATAGGAGCCTGAGGGCTCTTTTTTTTTGCTGAAAATTCCTTTTTCATCCTGTAACCGATTGCAACCTTTATCTTTAAATACACATCAGATAGGAGTATAATGGTAGACGATTAATAATTATAATTTTCATAAAAGATATAGCGATATAGGGAGCAAAGGGAAGGGGACTAAAGCAATGAATATCGACAAATTTCAGGAAAGCATGTATCAGCTAATCGTTGAGACATCCACGAATCTTCCGCGTGACGTGCGCCGTGCGATTAAATCAGCGAAAGAAAGAGAAAATGCCGGCACGAGAGCGGCGATGAGCCTGGATACGATTACGAATAATATTAAAATGGCCGATGATAATGTGTCGCCAATCTGCCAGGATACCGGCTTGCCGACATTCAAAATCAAGACGCCTGTCGGTGCGAACCAGCTGGTTATGAAAGAAGCGATCAAAAACGCAATTGCCCAGGCAACCAAGGACGGAAAACTTCGCCCGAACTCTGTTGATTCTTTGACAGGAGCCAACAGCGGGGACAATCTTGGCTTTGGCACTCCTGTTATTAAATTTGAGCAATGGGAAAAAGACTATATTGACGCACGCCTGATCTTAAAAGGCGGCGGCTGTGAAAATAAAAATATCCAATACAGCCTTCCATGTGAACTTGACGGCCTTGGCCGCGCTGGACGCGACTTGGATGGAATCCGCAAGTGCATTATGCACTCTGTATACCAGGCCCAGGGACAAGGCTGCAGCGCCGGTTTCATCGGTGTGGGAATCGGGGGAGACCGCTCTTCAGGCTACGACCTGGCGAAAGAGCAGCTGTTCCGTTCTGTAGATGATGTGAACCCGAATGAAGATCTTCGCAAGCTTGAAGACTATGTGATGGAAAATGCCAATGAGCTTGGCATCGGAACAATGGGCTTCGGCGGGGAAACAACACTCCTAGGCTGTAAGGTCGGTGTGATGAACCGCATTCCTGCCAGCTTCTTCGTATCTGTTGCTTATAATTGCTGGGCGTTCCGCCGTCTTGGCGTGGCAATCAGCATGGAAACAGGCGAAATTAATGAATGGATGTACCAGGAAGGCGAGCACATCGACTTTGGTGCAACTGAAGCTGAGCTTGAGACAGCGGCAGCAGCAGAAACAGCTGAGCAAACAAACATCGTGACACTGCAGGCGCCAATCACGGAAGAACAGATTCGCAGTCTTAAGGTCGGTGATGTCGTTCAAATCAACGGCATGATGTACACTGGGCGCGACGCCATCCACCACCACTTAATGGACAATGATGCACCAGTTGACCTTAATGGACAGGTTATTTATCACTGCGGTCCGGTTATGATGAAGGATGAAGACGGCAAGTGGCATGTAAAAGCAGCCGGTCCGACTACAAGTATCCGTGAGGAGCCTTATCAGGGCGATATCATGAAAAAGTTTGGCATCCGTGCTGTAATCGGAAAAGGCGGAATGGGGCCGAAAACATTGGCAGCACTTCAGGAGCATGGCGGCGTTTATTTAAATGCGATTGGCGGAGCTGCACAATATTATGCAGACTGCATCAAGTCTGTTGAAGGTGTGGACCTGATGGAATTCGGCATTCCTGAAGCTATGTGGCACCTTAAGGTTGAAGGCTTTACCGCAGTGGTGACAATGGATTCACACGGCAACAGCCTTCATCGTGATGTAGATAAATCTTCACTTGAGAAATTGGCTCAATTTAAAGAGCGTGTATTTTAATATTGGAACGAGAGAGACTGCATGCGGTCTCTCTTTTTTTGTGCATTTTTGCCAGCCGTCCCTGTGAATGTTTTTTTTTCATTCACAAACACTAAGAAAAAATATTGGAGGAGCTCAGATGAAAAAATTAAGTATCTTCCTGAGTGTTTTTATTCTGTTTTTTTCCGGAACAGCTTATGCGAACTATGGCAATTCACCGGTTCATTGGGGATTTAAAAAGGCTAAAAATGAGGTGCCCGCTGAAGCAGGCAAGCCGCTCGATTCACTCCTTGAACGGCATGGCTCTTATTATAAAGGCGATACAAGCAAAAAGGAGATCTATTTAACATTCGATAATGGATATGAAAACGGCTATACCGGACAGGTTCTGGACGTTTTAAAAAAGGAAAATGTCCCTGCAGCTTTTTTTGTAACAGGCCATTATTTAAAAAGCGCACCGGATCTCGTCAAGAGGATGGCATCTGAAGGGCATATAATAGGCAATCACTCCTGGCATCATCCTGATATGACAAGAGTGAGCGATGAGAAATTTATCAAAGAGCTTGAAATGGTCCGTGCTGAAACCGAAAAGCTGACTGGTGTTAAGCAAATGGCTTATTTGCGGCCGCCGCGCGGGATATTCAGTGAGCGTACATTGGCTCTTGCTAAAAAGGAAGGTTACACGCACGTATTCTGGTCACTTGCTTTTGTAGACTGGCACACTGACCGGCAGAAGGGCTGGCAGTATTCATATGACAATATTATGCGCCAGATCCACCCTGGCTGTATTCTGCTTCTGCACACAGTCTCCAAGGACAATGCCGATGCTCTTGAAAAAGCCATCCAGGATCTGAAAAAACGCGGGTACACGTTTAAGAGCCTGGACGACTTGACATGGGAGCAGGCGATTGGGGAGCGGATGCTGTACTGAAGTTTGGCAGAAATACAATGATCGCAGAAATAGACCCGGCTCGTCAGGGTCTATTTTTGCATAGGTAAACAAATTTAGCGAAAAAATGCTATAATCGGGGAAAATGATAAAGGACGGATTCTTCTTGGAAAAGATACAAGTAGAAGGACCTTATAATTTTGATCTTGTACTGGACAGGCTTTCAAACGATCCTCTTAATCAGGTTAATATAGAGGAAAGGTCTGTGAGAGTGCCCATGATGCTTAAGCGTCAGCCGGTTGTGGCAGAAGTAAAGGCAATCGGAACGACGGAACAGCCGGAATTTTTAATTTCCGGAACGGATGGCCTCCTTAAAGAAAAAGCAGCAGAGCGCTTATCGGAAATATTTCAATGGCATCTGCCGGTTGAGACCATTCACAGGCATTTTCAAAACACAGAATTACAGCCGATATTTGAAGCGCATTATGGAACCCCTATTGTGCTCGACTTTGATCCATACGGCTGTATCTTGAAATGCATTATCCACCAGCAGCTGAACCTTGCGTTTGCACATACATTAACAGAACGGTTTGTGAAAACCTATGGATTTGAACAAAACGGTGTGTGGTTCTATCCGCTGCCTGAAAAAGTGGCAGAACTTAAGGTGGAGGACCTGAGGGAACTGCAGTTCAGCGGACGGAAGGCGGAATATGTCATTGGCATTGCAAAAGAAACAGCCGCTGGAAATATAAACTTTGATGAGCTTAAAAACCTTTCAGATGAAGAAATTTATGATAAACTGATCAAATTGCGCGGTGTCGGTCCCTGGACTGTCCAGAATTTCTTAATGTTCGGGCTTGGCCGGCCAAATCTTTTTCCGGCTGCAGACATAGGCATCCAAAATGCCTTGAAAAAATTATATAAATTAGAAGCGAAACCGACTCTGGAGGAGATGGAGACATTTTCAAAGAGCTGGAATCCTTATTTGAGCTATGCTTCGCTTTATTTGTGGAGAAGCATCGAGTAATTTGGAGTGATGAAGGATCATGAAATCAGAACAAACAGCTAAATTAAAACTAAAGCAGACGTTCCCGCTGACAATTAAAAGGCTTGGCATCAATGGTGAAGGTGTCGGATATTTTAAAAGGCAGGTTGTATTTGTCCCTGGGGCACTGCCTGGCGAGGAAATTGTAGCAGAAGCCACAAAGGTAAATCCAAAGTTTTCTGAGGCCAAAATCAAGAAAATCCGCAAAAAATCGGAGTTTCGCGTCCAGCCTCCATGTCCGGTCTATCATGAGTGCGGCGGCTGCCAGCTGCAGCATCTCCGCTATGATCAGCAGCTGAAAGAAAAGCGGGATATCATTATTCAAGCTTTAGAACGGCATACAAAGCTTAATCCTGAAAAGCTGGACATAAAAGAAACCATTGGAATGGAAGATCCATGGAGCTACAGAAATAAAAGCCAGTTCCAGGTCGGCCAAAAAGACGGGAAGGTGCTGGCCGGTTTATATGGCATGAATTCGCACCGCCTGATTAATATTGAGCACTGTGCGGTCCAGCATCCGCAGACAACAAAGGCAACAGAAGCAGTGAAGCGGATTCTTCAGGACCTGCGAATCCCCATTTATAATGAGAGAAACCGCAAAGGCATCGTGAGAACCATCGTTGCCAGGGTGGGGATACAGACAGGCGAGCTTCAAATAGTATTAATTACAGCTCAAAAAGAGCTTCCTAAAAAAGAGATTATTATCGAAAAAATAAAAAGTGAGCTGCCTGAAGTAAAGTCCATCATCCAAAACGTGAACGGTGAAAAAACCTCCATTATTTTTGGACAGGAAACCACGAATCTGGATGGAAGCGACTTTATCCAGGAAACACTTGGAGACCTTCAATTTGAACTATCGGCCCGGACTTTCTTCCAGCTGAACCCTGAACAGACTGTAAAACTTTATAATGAAGTCAAGAGAGCAGCGGCTTTAACCGGCAAAGAAAAAGTAGCTGACGCATACTGCGGCGTCGGAACGATCGGACTATGGGTAGCCGATCAGGCAGCGGAAATCCGCGGCATGGATATCATCAGGGAATCCATTGAAGACGCCAAGAAAAATGCTGCCCGCCATGGAATCAAGCATGCCCAATACGTGGTCGGCAAAGCAGAAGAATGGCTTCCGAAATGGACAAAAGAAGGCTGGAAGCCGGACGTCATCATCGTCGATCCGCCAAGAACAGGACTGGACCAGCAGCTGTTAAAGACTATTTTGAAAGTCCAGCCGAAGAAAGTGGTTTATGTTTCGTGTAATCCATCCACATTGGCGAAGGATATTTCAGTCCTAAGTTCCAAATATAAAGTAAATGGCATTCAGCCTGTGGATATGTTTCCGCAGACAGCGCATGTTGAAGTGGTCGCGCAAATAATATTAAAAGAAGGCAACTGACCCATTCGGGAGTTGTCTTTTTGTTTGTTGAACGGACTCCTGCTAAGGAATATCCTTTTTTAGATATTAGCTTTGAAAGCTGGAAAAAACTCGGCCCTTTTTTAAGAGCCGAGTTACCAAGAAAATTACAATATTGATTCAAACTGTTTGGAGTAGAGGTTTGAATATGCTCCATGCTTTTCAAGCAGCACATCATGTGTTCCTTCTTCGACAATACCCTCCTCAGTCAAAACGATAATCCGCTGTGCGTTCCGAACTGTTGAAAGGCGGTGGGCAATAACGAGGGTTGTTCGCCCTTTTGCGAGCAATTCCAGTGAGTCCTTAATGATGCTTTCGCTTTCGTTATCTAGTGCACTCGTTGCTTCATCCAAGATAAGGATTGGGGGATTCTTAAGGAACACGCGGGCAATGCTAAGCCGCTGCTTTTGTCCGCCCGAAAGCCTGACCCCCCGCTGACCAATTTCAGATTGGTAACCGTTCGGCAGCTTCATGATAAAGTCATGTGCATTAGCGGACTGGGCCGCAAAGATAATTTCCTCATCACTTGCATTGGGATTCCCGTAACGGATATTTTCCATTACCGTTCCTGCAAACAGGTACACATCCTGTTGAACGATACCGATGTTTTTTCTTAATGAATAAAGATCGATTTCACGGATATCAATTCCGTCCAGCATTACCTTGCCGTCAGTTACATCATAAAAGCGGGGGATAAGAGAGCAGAAAGTCGTTTTGCCTGCACCCGAAGGGCCGACCAAGGCAACGTATTCTCCCGGATTTATTTTAACCGACATATTTTCCAAAACATGATCCAAATGGTCTTCATAGCGGAATTGAACATGCCTGAATTCAATTTCACCAAGGACTTTCTGGAGGCTCACGGCATTCGGTTTGCTTTCGATTGCGGGCTTTAGATTCATAATTTCCAGAAAGCGCTGAAAGCCGGTGATGCCTTCCTGGAGTTGTGTGCTCATATGAACCATTTTTTGAATCGGTTCAAGCATAAAATTTATATACAACAAAAAAGTAAGTAAATCTGCTAAATCAAGTGTGTTTTTTACAATACTGGCACTGCCGAAAATAATAACTGCAATCGTAATCAGCTGGATAAACGTTTGTACCCCATTGTAAAAAATCGCTTCTGCTTTATAGAAGGCTATCCTGCTTTCAAGGAAGAGGTTATTTTCACGAGTAAATTTCTTAATTTCCACCTTTTCATTGGTGAACGATTTTACAACGCGGATGCCAGCCAGACTATCCTCCACCTGAGCGTTTACGTCGGCAATCCTTTCTTTGTTTCTTCTTAATATCCTGTTTTCAATCTTGTTGAGCTGAAAAATAAAAAAACCCAAGAACGGCAAAAAGCAAAATACAATAATCGTCAAGGGGGCATTAATGAAGAACAAGATGACAAACGCCCCGACTAAACGAACCAGGTATTTTAGATAATCTTCAGGTGCATGATGGTATAGCTCTGAAAGCATCAACAGGTCGTTCGTAATCCTCGACATGAGCTTGCCGATTTTTTCTTTATCGTAAAAACTGAAAGAGAGTTTTTGCATGTGCTCAAACAGTTCGCTGCGCAGGTGGCTTTCCATGCGAGCACCTAATTCATGTCCTTTAAAGTCAACAAAGTAATTCGCAAGATTTTGGATTGCGGTTAGAACAAGCATCAGCCCGCCAATCCAAAACACTTTATTTAATGCGATTGATAGGTTCCCTTCAAGGACGTCCTTTGTAATATACCTTACGAGAAGTGGAAACAACAAAGACAAGGCGGAGACGATAAAGGCACATGCCAATACGGATAAAAACAATTTTTGATAAGGCTTATAATAAGAGAAAAATTTTTTGACTGAAGAATCCATGAGTTACCCCTTTATGTGTTATTTAAATAAACACATATAAGGGAGTACACCGTTACAATTAAAGAAGTGTTTCCCCCTTATATGTTTGTACGGTTTTGTTCATGATGTTTCTCATTGAAATTCCTCCTTAATCATTGATAAGAAAATTATAATCTAATTGCAATAAATATGTACAGAATATTCGTAAAACTAATGCGCCTAAAACATGAGTGGAAGATAGACCGCAATATTCCCGCTACCTGAGACCTGAAACACTGTTTGGCTCAAAATTTGAAGCGTATTTAAATCATAAGCCGCAAGCGAAACAGCTGCGGGAGGAAGATTTTAACCTTGACTGACTAAATGGACTTGCTAAAGAGCCGCTGATTAAAAACTAAGGAAAAAATATCTAATGTGAAACCTCTTCAGGCAGTTTGATAAAAAGTGACCAACCATGGTATAAGTGTATAAGTAGCTGAAATAGGCTGCTTTTTAATTTTGGGATATGGGTTAGTATGATATCCCTTAATGAGAGGATTGGAATGTAAAGATGAAAGAAAATTTCTGGCGTGAGTTACCGCGGCCATTTTTTATACTGGCACCCATGGAAGAGGTGACAGATGTTGTTTTCCGCCATGTGGTGAGTGAAGCAGCAAGACCTGATGTGTTTTTTACTGAGTTTACAAACTCAGATAGTTATTGTCACCCTGAGGGGGTCAATAGTGTGCGCGGGCGTTTGACTTTTACTGAGGATGAACAGCCAATTGTAGCACATATCTGGGGAGATAAGCCTGAATACTTCCGTCAAATGAGTATTGGGATGGCGGAAATGGGTTTTAAGGGATTGGATATCAATATGGGCTGTCCGGTCCCCAATGTGACCCAGAATGGGAAGGGAAGCGGGCTGATCCGCCGTCCCGAACTGGCAGCAGAACTAATTCAGGCAGCCAAAGCAGGAGGTTTGCCGGTAAGTGTAAAGACACGGCTTGGCTTCACGGAGGTAGACGAATGGAAGGACTGGCTGAAGCATATTTTGGTGCAGGACATTGCTAACCTTTCCATCCATCTGCGTACACGGGACGAAATGAGCAAAGTGCCGGCGCATTGGGAGCTGATTCCGGAGATTAAGGAACTTCGTGACCAGGTGGCACCGGATACACTTTTGACCATCAATGGAGATATTCCTGATCGTCAAAAGGGCTTGGAGCTTGCCGAGAAATACGGGATTGATGGAGTCATGATTGGACGCGGCATATTCCATAATCCTTTTGCCTTTGAAAAGGAGAAGAAAGATCATACTAGTGAGGAATTGCTGGACCTCTTAAGATTGCATATGGATCTCCATGATCAATATTCACATTTAGAGCTGCGGCCGTTCACGGCTCTTCACCGCTTCTTCAAGATCTATGTCAAAGGATTTCCAGGGGCAAGTGCACTGAGAAATCATTTGATGAACACAAGGTCAACAAATGAAGTGCGTGAATTGCTAGATGCCTTTGCGTCACAGAACCTTGAAAACAATAATTGAATTCTTAAGGAGGATGGGCTAGCGGTCCATCCTCCTTTTTTAAAAATAAATTTTGGCTTTCTTCACATGGTTTGTTGCTTTTTATATTATATTTACTGAGTTGATTGGAGAGAGAAGGTGCGAGATCCTCGAAAATGCATTCGCATTTTCTTCGTGCGGTGTTTACTCAAGAGAGCTTATTCAATGTCCTGCGGGAGTAGCGGGACAGGTGAGACCCCGCAGACGTGCAGCGCCGAGGAGGCTCACCGCCCGCCCCGCGGTTCGCTGAGCAGCCTGGAGCGGAAATCAACGGACAGTATTGCTAAGTGAAAACACCAATATATAGGAAAAGAATCAAAATATTAAACTTGAGGTATGAGGATGAAAGCTTTTTTATTATGCAAATTCATGGTACTTTCTTTTGCAATCATAACAGCCTGTCAATCAGCTGAAACAATGGTTCTGCTTGATGAAGAAATCAGTGAAATTAAAGTTTCAAAATCAGAGGGTTTAGGCGGAATAAACGAAGAAAGTATTATCTCTTTCAAGGATAGAAAATCGATCGCTGTATTTGAAAAAGCAATAACAACGGCTGTAAAACAGTCAGGGAAGACAGATATCAGGAAACCTGAGTATGATATAGCAGTTGAATACAAAGGAGATCCTCCTTCTCACGGCATTCATTTATGGCTCGGCGAGAATAATGAAAAGAGCGCCTTCATGTATATTACCAACGAAGATATTTACCAGACTTCACCCGAAATGACAAAGAAACTAAGAAGCCTAATCCTCTCAGACTAACTCACTCCATGGCCATTCCGCCTCCATTTGGAACATTATCCCATATGGTTAACTATCCGAAAAAGGGGTATATAATCACTAAACCAAAAGGAGGTGGCCAAAAATGGAAGTAGAAGTTTTGTGTAACGTGGAAAACTGTAAGTACTGGGCTGAAGGTGATAAATGTGTAGCTGACTCTATTTATGTGATTGGCCAGAATGGCCGGGAAGCGGATGAAATAGAGGAAACAGCCTGTAAAACGTTTGAGCAAGATGCATAAGCATGAGAAAGCCTGACCGCCGGAGGATTAGAATAATTCCAGCGGTCAGGTTTTTTTACATACAAAAAGATGCCCGCTATGTTTTAGAAGAAAGGGTATAATAAAGGAAAATGACTATAAAACCATGAAGGCAAGGAAGGAGTTATGATGACAATTAGCAATGAAATAGGATGGAATTTTGATAATAGCTATGCGCGGCTCCCGCAGACATTCTTTTCAAAAATGAAGCCCAACCCTGTACAATCCCCTGAGCTGGTGATCCTTAACGGGGAACTGGCGAAATCTCTGGGATTAAATATGGATGCATTGACAAATGAAACAGGCATTGAGATACTTTCAGGCTCTCAAGTTCCAGAAGAAGCTGAACCTCTCGCTCAAGCTTATGCAGGACATCAGTTTGGACATTTTAATATGCTTGGGGATGGCCGGGCTATGCTGATTGGCGAGCAGAGAACACCAGAGGATAAAAGGGTCGACATTCAGCTGAAGGGCTCCGGCAGAACGACATTTTCGCGCGGCGGAGATGGGAGGGCTGCTCTGGGCCCTATGCTCCGGGAGTACATTATCAGTGAAGTCATGCATGCCCTTGGAATTCCCACTACCCGCAGTCTTGCGGTTGTAACAACAGGGGAAGCCATTATCCGGGAAACCATGCTTCCGGGTGCGATCCTGACAAGAGTGGCGGATAGCCATATACGGGTGGGGACTTTTCAATATGCGGCGAATTGGCGGCCTGTTGGGGAGCTTAGAACCCTGGCAGATTACACGATTGAGCGTCATTATCCTGAAATCAAAGAAGAGGACAATCCTTACCTGGCTCTCCTAAAGAAAGTGATCCAGCGTCAGGCTGCGCTCATTGCGAAATGGCAGCATATAGGCTTCATCCATGGAGTCATGAATACCGACAACATGGCAATCAGCGGAGAAACGATTGATTATGGTCCGTGCGCCTTTATGGATAAGTATGATCTGGCAACTGTCTTCAGTTCCATTGACAGGGAAGGCCGTTATGCTTATGGAAATCAGCCGTATATTGGCGGCTGGAATCTGGCGAGATTTGCGGAAACCCTCTTGCCTCTGCTGCATGAAGAGGAAGAGGAAGCTGTTAAAATAGCTCAGGGCGCCATTTCAGAATACAATAAAATGTATCAGGACTATTGGCTTGCCGGCATGAGGGCAAAACTTGGGATCTTTAATGAAGAAGCAGAAGATGAAGCCCTTTTTACCGGACTTCTAAAGATTATGCAAAAGTCTGAAGCTGATTATACGAACACATTCCGTGCCTTAACACTGGGCGACCTTGAGAACACTGTGTTAGGTAATGATCAGGAATTTGACGGCTGGCATGGTCAATGGCAGGAAAGGCTGACCAGGCAGAAGGAAACGAAAGAAGAAGTAAATCAGTTAATGAGGGCCAGCAACCCGGCCATCATCCCGCGAAACCACCGGGTGGAAGAAGCTCTGGAAGCAGCGGTTAACAATGGAGATTACAGCGTGATGAAAAAGCTTCTTGCAGTGCTGGAGAATCCTTATGCATATAGGGAAGATCAGGAAGAATACTGCAAACTTCCAGAGCCAGCCGGCGCACCATATCGAACATTTTGCGGAACTTAATAACAATAAATAGTCAAAGCCTGACCCCATTATCGGGTCAGGCATTTTTTATTATGCAGGAATTTTCATTTTAGAAAAGAATACTATCTATGATTAAAAAAAAGGAGGAAATTTCCATGTTAAATCAATTATGTGTTATTACGATCAAAGTAACGGATTTGAAAAGTGCTGTGAATTTTTATACTGAGGTTTTAGACTTCAAAGTATCGAAACATTATGGAGATAAAATTGTCAGTCTTGTACATAATGATGTGCCGGTTGTTCTGGAAGAAAGCGCAGATGAAAAAACGGGATCAAACGTATTGCCTGGAATCCTCTCAAAGAATATCGAAAGTGATTTTAGCAAAATGAGAGAAGCTGGTGTGAAAATGCTTTTTGAAAATCCTCAGCCATGTCCTCCTGGCCGTTACTTCATTATTGAGGATCCTTCAGGAAATCAAATTGAAATAGTTGAGTTCTCTAATTGATGGAAGAGTTCTAATGGCAGGAGAAGCTGGTGCTTATTGTTGACATCATGAGCTCGCAGTGTTACTTTCAATATAGAACATACATTCGGTTTGGTGATTGACTTGAACATACAGCTTAAAGAAATCATATCAAAAAGTATCTTAACACCTGCCAAAGGTGCTATAGACAATTTTACCCATTCATTGAACCCCTATGCAGGCTGTGCTTTTGGCTGTAAATATTGCTACGTAAGGGAGCTCCCTGTTTCCATTTTCCGTGAAGAGGAATGGGGTGTGTGGATTGATATAAAATCAAATGCGGCCGAGCTATTGGAGAAAGAATTGGCTAAAGCCAAAAAAAGGGGAAAAGTTGCTTTATTTATGTCCTCTTCCACAGATCCTTACCAGCCGATTGAATATACCTCAAAACTGACCAGAAGTTTATTAGAAGTTATGCTTGAAAATCAGCCTGACTTTTTACATGTACAAACCCGTTCACCATTGGTAAAGCGGGATATCGATTTATTCCAGCAATTCAGAGAAAGAATCAGAATTTCCATGACAATCGAGACAGACAAAGAAGAAGTCAGAAAAGCATTTGCACCAGCGGCACCTCCCATCCCGGCAAGAATGGCTGCACTAAAAGACATAAAAGATGCAGGAATTATAACTCAGGCAACACTGGCCCCGTTACTTCCATGCTCGAGGGAATTTCCTGCAAAACTTAAATCTATTGCAAACCGTGTTACGATTGACGATTTTTGGATGGGGGATGGAAGCGGAGGAAGAAGGACCGAAAGACTGGGAATCCGAAAGATTTTTGATGAGCTTGGTCTGGAGAAATGGTATAATCCGTCTGCATATAAAGTGGTTCTTAAAATGCTGGAGCAGGAATTTCAAGATGCACCCATTCAATTAGGTGTATCCAAAACGGGGTTCAGCCCTGATGGCAAATAGCTGACTAAAGTAAATATGAGGTATTATTATGGATCTATTAAGTTCGCAGTACGTAAGAGGCATTAGGCTTAAAAGAGAAGATATACCATCCTTCCATCAGTATCCCTTCAGCCTTCCGAGCTTGAAAACGCTGGATGAGTTGGCGTTTCACCCGAAAGTCACCTTTCTGATCGGCGAGAATGGGATGGGTAAGTCGACCCTGCTTGAGGCAGTAGCGGTTGCATTGGGATTCAATGCGGAAGGCGGATCATTCAATTTTAATTTTTCTACCTTTGATTCACATTCCATACTGGGCGAATATTTAAAGGTAATAAAAGGCGTAGATAGACCATCTGATGGTTTTTTCTTAAGAGCAGAGAGCTTCTATAATGTAGCTTCCAATATTGAGGAAATGGACAGGGAAGGCTGCGCACCAAAAGTAATTGACTCCTTTGGCGGCCGTTCTTTACATGAGCAGTCGCATGGGGAAGCATTTTTCTCCACATTTCTTCATCGCTTTCGGGGCAGCGGAATCTACATACTGGATGAGCCGGAAGCGGCACTTTCACCATTGAGGCAGATGTCCATGCTGACAAGGATTCATGACTTGGTCAGCGAACATTCACAATTTATAATCGCTACCCATTCTCCGATCATTATGGCCTATCCTGATGCTGCCATATATGAATTCACTGATGACGGCATCTCGGAAAAGAAGCTGGAAGAAACGAATCATTACCGTATTATGAAGCAATTTTTCGATGACAAGAATCGAATGCTCCATCATTTGCTGAATGAATAAAAAAATGGAGGCTGCATGCCTCCATTATTAGCTATGTATGTTATTCGCTTTCGTGGCTGAACATCCAGTTAACCCCGAATTTATCTGTTAACTGGCCAAAGCTCTTGCTCCAGAATGTTTCCTGTAGCTCCATGGTTACATTACCGCCATCTGCCAGATTGTTAAAATACTTTCTCAGGTTATCCACATCATTAATGACAACGGCGAGATTAATGTTATTTCCTACTGTAAACGGCATACCTGGAAACGTATCTGAAAACATGACAGTACTGCCGCAAATAGTAAGGCTTGAATGCATAACCAGATTTTTGGCTTCCTCCGGCAGAGGATATTCAGGATTTTGCGGAGTTTCACCAAAAGTTGTAATCTCCGGCATTTCCAGTTCAAAAGCCTTTACATAAAATTCAATTGCTTCGCGTGTATTTCCATCAAAATTTAAATAGGCATTAACAGCCAACCCGTCCACTCCTTCCTTTAAATACAATTCCATTATAGACAAAATATTCTAATATTAATATAGTTCAAAAGTCAAAATCACAACAATCTTTATATTTCCTGAAGTGCTTGTTCTATACTGGTAAATCCGCTTCTATCAGCACCATCGGGTTCATCTGATTCAATGGTCCACTCATTTCTTTCAGGTGATAATCCTCCATTCCCATCTTTAAGGAATGGGCTATGCACATGGTACGTTTTCCCTGCTTTTTTCACCGTGTATCCCATATAGCAATGCTGGTCCTGGCCTTCTTCCTCGAAAATGCCAATATCATCGATTCCATATTTGTCTATATAGGACTGAAATGGCTCCTGCAGTGAATTTAAAACTTGCTCTCTTGGTAAAAACTCCATTATGCTTGCTCCCTTCCATATTAGCTATCCTTAATATGGCTATTTTTGGAGAGATTAAACACGGAACTGTGAAAAGAGTACCCCGCGTCAGCGAGGTACTCTGCTTCTTAGCTTTATTCTCAGGTTTCCGAGAAGCTTCATAAGTTCTTCATATTCTTCGAGTTCAATGCTGCAAGTCTGAATGGCCTCTCCGACACTTTTGGTGATATCCTGTTTTTCATTGTGTGCTTTTTCTTCAAGGAAAATATACACCTTGCGTTCATCCGCTTTGGAGCGTTCTTTTCGAAGCCATCCGTTAGAAATCATCCTCGAAATCATCGGGGTGAGTGTCCCGGTGCCAAGATTCAGTCTTTCTCCAAGCTCTTTGGCTGTCATGCCATCCTTTTCCCAAAGTGCCAGAAGAACCAGATACTGCGGGTAGGTTAAGCCGAATGGCTGAAGGGCACTTGTATACAGTTTGGTAAATTCGCCTGCTGTTTCATAAACAGCAAAACATAGCTGTTTATCCAGTGTAAAAAAATCCTTCACAACATCACCTGATTCCGGCATTACAATAACTTCGTCAAATCATCCTCAATTTTTCCCGGCTCTGTTGTTGGCGCATAGCGTTCTACCACCTGGCCGCCCTGGTCCACGAGGAATTTGGTAAAGTTCCACTTAATGTTTTTGGACAGAATGCCCTTTTTCTGTTCTTTCAAGTAAGCAAACAATGGATCCGCATTGTCGCCATTTACATCAATTTTTGCGAAAATCGGGAAAGACACACCATAATTGAGCTGACAAAACTCAGTGGTTTCCTCAATATTATCGAACTCCTGGTTATTGAACTGATCACAAGGGAATCCAAGAATTTCAAGGCCCTTGTCTTTATACTTTTCATAGAGCTCCTGCAGGCCTTTAAATTGGGGCGTCAACCCGCATTTGCTTGCTGTGTTTACGATAATTAGAGGCTTTCCTTCGTATTCTTTCAGAGATTTCAATTCACCATTCGTTTTCTTGACTTCAAAATCATAAATCGTTGTCATTGGGATACCTCCTATTTTTAATCGTGTACGATTTAATCTTAAGCGATTTAAATTCCTTTTGCAATAAATCAGCTTTTTATGAAACTAGCATTAAGGTTCATTCGTAGGAAAGATAGATTTCCAATTCATTTACAAAGGGTGATCATGTTGTTGGACGAATTGCGGGAAGCAATTGAGAAACTCCCGGAGCATGGGGCGAAGAGCTATTTATTCCACATATTGCTTCGGGTTCACTTATTAAAAAACAGCGCTGATTCTCAGGAAGAGGTCATGGAACTGCTCAATGATATTCAAAAAAAGATAATTCTTTATTCCCAAGAGAGGAAATTGGAGAGGGAATATGAAACATACCACATTGTGTGCGGAGAATCACCGGCAGGCGCTTTAAAGGTTGGGCTCAGTAAAGAAAATAAAGTCATTGGCTTTCCTGACTTCTTCAGCAATGGACCTCTCTGGAGGCTGCATGAAGAGGAGGGGAGAAAACATCGATTAGATTGGCTGAAGGATCATATTAATATACCTGAAGATTATCTGGAAAAGGAATATGAAAGAAAAATAGCCTCAGCTCTTGAGGAGATTGGCTCCATTCCTGCGGGAAAACCGATCGTGATCTGGACCGCTGACAACGCCGATGAACAAACCGGTTTGCGGTTTTTCCTGCACTTATTAAGAGACAAAGATAATAATGTGCATGTTATTAATACTGCTCAGTCATATAAGGAGCTTTTTCCTGCGAAAAAGAATCAAGTCCTTTTAAGGCACTCAGGTGAAGCAGCTCCGGAAAAACTGAAGATCATATTAGATAAAAACATGGGAGGCCTATTAGCTGCAGAAGAAAGAACCAGGTTTGTATCGGATTGGCAGGCACTCTCCATGACAAAGGAAGTACTGCGCATATGGAAAGAGAATGAAATACATAGTGTGCCAGAGAGTTATTTTGATGACTATATCATCGAGTCAGCCAAAAAGCTTCATAAAAGCAACAAGGGTTTTATAAAATCAGCCAGATTAATCGGGGAAGTGATAGGGCATCTGGATGAGCCAATTGGTGATGGCTTTGCTGAGTATAGAGTAAGATCCCTGATTTATAACGGAATATTTGCGATAAAAGGGATTCCGAAAAGTATGAGGTTTTATAGCATTAAATTGAAAGAGATTTAGAATTTCATAAATCCCTCGGCTGGAATTTCATGCAGCCTTCCTTTATTCTAAATAGAAGAAACGAATAGAAGAGGGATCAACTTTGAAAAAGATTTACAGTGATATTATTCAATTCCGCGGCACACACTTTGATTTTGGCTTTATGCAGGGAGAGCGAATAAAGGATTCTCTTTCTGTTAAAAATCGGGAGGATCAGTGGAAGGTACGGAAGCCGCGTTTTTCAATAAATGAAGCAGAAGTGAAAAAAGCGATTACGAGATTTGCGCCCGGAATCTGGGATGAGCTGCTAGGGATACAGGAAGCGTTGCAATGGCCGATGAAGCGGGTGTTACAGGAATTTGGCGGATATCGACTTGATTATGTACGTTCAGGCTGTTCCATCCTGACAGGGGCTGATTACCTGGTCCGCAATTATGATTACCATCCGAAAACCTATGAGGGGCGCTATACCTTTTATCAGCCAACAGATCAGGGCTATGCGATTATGGGTCCCAGCCAGAGGGTGACTGGCCGGATGGATGGCATGAATGAAAAAGGGCTTGTCATCGGCTATAATTTCATGAACCGTAAAAAGCCTGCTGATGGCTTTATCTGCTGCATGATCGGCCGCCTGATTTTAGAGGCGTGTGCAAATGTCAAAGAAGCGGTTGAGATGCTGAAGGAAATACCACACCGCCATTCCTTTACATATGTGGTGTATGACACAAGCGGAGAGACATATGCAGTGGAAACATCTCCGAGAGGTGTAGAGGTCCGCCAGACAACTGCCTGTACAAACCATTTTGAAATCATGAAGGATGAAAACCGCAACCATCTGGCTGACAGCATGCGGCGGCTGGATGTCATGAAGAGCCGTCAGGATGGTCGCCTGGATGCATATGATGCATTCCGCCTTCTGAATGATAGCGATAAAGGTGTCTTTTCAGATCTTTATGGAAGCTGGGCAGGGACCATTCATACATCAGCCTATCTTGCGGGGGAGTTGAAAGCCTGGTTTGCGCTTGGCGGCGACAGAGAGCCTGTTGTTTTTGACTTCAGAAGATGGCTTGAAGGCGAGGATATTAACATGAATAGAATCACTGGTGAAGTGGATACGGACATTCCTTTTTTGCATATGGATGAGCATGCGAACTGGTTCAGGAAATGATCAATCTATTTGAAAGAATAGATTCATCATTTGGACAAACCCTCACATTCTTTCATAGCTTTAGGTTGTGGTACACTTTAAATATGAATTGGATGTAAACTGAGGTGCATACGAGTGAAAACAGTATTAGTCATAGGCGGCGGTGTAACAGGATTGTCCGCCATGTATGAGCTGAATAAGTGGAAAAAAGAAAATAATCAGGATATACGGCTTGTGCTGGCAGAATCAGCAGAACAGCTTGGCGGAAAAATCCGCACAGTAAGGGAAGGCGGATTTACAATCGAGGCGGGAGCTGATTCGATTGTTGCCCGCAAAGCAAATGTGATGAATTTTATCCAGGAGCTCGGTTTGGAAGAAGCGGTTGTGTACAATGCGGCAGGACGGTCGTATATTTACACTGACGGCGAGCTGAAGCTGATACCGGCAGATTCTGTATTTGGAATCCCGGCCAGTGTTGAATCTCTTGCCAAATCCACGCTTGTTTCAGCGGAAGGAAAAGTGGAAGCCCTGAAGGATTTTTATACGAAAAATGACCGCTTTACAAAGAATGATTCCATCGGCGATTTCCTGGAGCACTTCTTTGGAAAAGAACTGGTGGAAAAACAAATTGCGCCTGTTCTTTCAGGAGTATATTCCGGAAATCTCAGTGACTTAACGATTGCTTCGACTCTTCCGCAGGTGTTTGATTATAAAGAAAAATACGGCAGCATCATTAGAGGGTTCGAGGAAAATAAAAAGGTGTTCCAGAGCGGCGGGGGAAAGAAGTTCCTTTCCTTTAATAAGGGCCTGGATACATTAATTGATGCTTATGAGGAAAGATTGGACGGAACAGAAATATTAAAAAGCACACAGGCTGTTAAAATAGAAAAAACGGATCGAGGATATAAGGTTGATTTCTCAAATGGCGAAACCCTGGAGGCGGATCATATAGTGCTCGGCATTCCGCATAATGCCGCTGCAGTCTTGTTCGCTGATGAGGAGCTGAAAGCGGAGTTCAAACCTTTGAAGAACAGTTCCCTAATTTCTATTTATCTTGCTTATGATATTCCAGACAGCGAACTGCCTGAAGACGGGACAGGCTTCATCACGGCCCATACGGATGAATTAACCTGCAATGCCTGTACATGGACAAGCCGCAAGTGGAAGCATACATCAGAAAGCGGTAATTTGCTTGTAAGATTATTTTATAAAAGCAGCCATCCGGCCTTTGCCTCTCTAAAGGAAATGAATGAAGATGAGCTGCTGCAGACGGCTCTGGCTGATATTGAAAAAAGCCTCGGCATAACGGCTGAGCCTTTGGCAAGTGATGTGACAAATTGGACTGAAAAAATGCCAAACTATCTGATTTCCCATCCTGAGACAGTAGCAGCACTTGAAAACAGGCTGGGCCGGGAATACCCTGGAATATGGCTTGCAGGCTGCTCTTATTACGGTGTCGGCATCCCTGACTGCATCAAAAATGGGGCAGAAACGGCCGGAAAAATCATTGAGAATATGTAAAACAAAAATCCCCTTCTGTGTAAGATGGGGATTTTTTGTTTATATGATTTTGGTAAGATCCTTAGGACTTTCAAGCTTCATTTGCTCCAGTTCGAGCTTCATTTTTTCGGTTTCAAGCAAAAAGTTTTCCTGCTTCAGCTTTTCCAGAGTGATTTCATCTTTTATCATATTATGTTTGATCTTTGCGAGTTTTTGAGTATGAACAGTCAGGATGGCAATGATGGGAATAGAGAAAGTCATCACAACGGCAATAATACCTGTCAAATTCCTTGCACCTCACATTTAATTGAATTAGAAAGTTTTGTATAATTGGTATTTGTATAAATTATAGCAAATGACAAGAGAGATAGAAACGCGAAAATAATCTGGTGGTGAAGAAATGGCTGAAATTACTATAAAAAGAGTATACGATCCGTATGAAGAGGCTGATGGATACCGAGTATTAGTGGATCGGCTGTGGCCGAGGGGAATTAGAAAAGAAGATGCACATTTATCAGCCTGGGAGAAAGAAGTTGCACCAAGCAGCGGACTTAGAAAATCTTTTAATCATAAACCTGAACTTTTCGGTATGTTCCGGGAAAAGTATCTCATTGAGCTGCGCACACAGACAGACAAGATTCGCAAGATGGAAGAACTGTACGAGATATCGAAGAAGCAAAAACTTACGTTACTATATGCTGCAAAAGATACAGTAAATAACCATGCGATTGTATTATTGGAAGAATTATTAAGCAGGGAGAAATAGAAGCTTAATGTTATAGGCAGGAAAAAATTAAAAAATAGGTAGAAATACTTTAAATTTAAGTAATGATTCTGAAAGTTTAGTGTTTTCTTTTTTCCTATACTTAAAGTTAAAAGAAGTGAGGGAGAAGGAAATGATCGATTTACTCCTGATTCATGGAACAGTTATTACTATGGATCAAAACAGGCGAATCATCACTGATGGAGCTGTGGCCATAAAAGGAAGCAGGATCCTTGATGTGGGTATGAGTGAAAAACTATTGGAAAAATATGAAGCGAAAGAAGTAATAGATTGCAGCCATCATTGTATCCTGCCGGGATTAATAGATGTACATGGACATGGCGGACATTCAATGTTTAAGACAATTGCAATGGAAAGCCTGGATGATTGGATGCCCATCATGACGAATACGTATAAGCATTTTGTAACAGATGAATTCTGGTATTTTGAAGGAAAGCTTTCAGCACTTGAACGTCTGAAGGCGGGCATAACAACAGGTGTATCTGTTCTTGGCTCAATGCCAAGGTCGGATGATCCGGTTTTTGCCATCAATCATGCAAAAGCATATGCAGAGACTGGTGTCAGGGAGGTTGTTTGCACCGGTCCCTGCAATCCGCCATGGCCTCATTCATTCAGCAGGTGGATAGACGGTCAAAGAATTACCAAAGAAGTCACCTACCAGGAAGTGTTAAATGGTGCAGAAGCAGTGATTGAAGCTTTAAACCATGCCAATCAAGACCGGACAAGAGCCTTTATTACCCCTTTCGTAATTGTTACATCAGTTGAACCATCTGGCCCAACTTCACCTGCGAAACTTCATCATTTAACAGAGCATGATTTATACCAAGCAAAGAAAGTCAGAGAAATTGCCAGAAAATATAATACAAGAATCCACTCTGATGCTTTTGGTGGCATGATTCACTTAGCAGTAAAGGATTGGGAGAATGCTCTTTTAGGTCCAGATGTTCATCTTCAGCATTGTCGGGGGATATCCTTTGATGAAGCGAAAATATTAGCTGAAACCGGAACAAATGTCAGTGCCTCTCCTGGATTCTCCCAAATTCATGCCCGCACACCAATGATAGAATTGATCGAGCTGGGAACAACAGTTGCCATATCAACAGATGGCACTTCACCGTCCACTGGCTTCGACATGTTTCAAGCCATGAGAAAAACACAATTTATACATCAGGCCGCTCATAGAGATGAATATTGCTTACCTCCTGGTAAACTTCTGGAAATGGTTACGATTGATGCAGCAAAATGTATTGGATGGGATGATGAATTGGGTTCTCTGGAAGCGGGGAAAAAGGCAGATGTTATAACTGTCAACATGCATCAGCCGCACTTAACACCTGAATTTATGCATATTCATCGGCTTGTCCATCAAGCTTATGCAGCTGATGTGGGGCATGTTATCGTAGATGGCAGGGTTCTTATGAAAGACAGAAAAGTCTGTTCCGTTGATGAAAGGTCTGTTTTGGCAGAAGCAAATGAAGAAGCTGACGCAACAATTAAGCGTGCTGGTCTTGAAAGATACATGAAGCAAACGAAATATTTTTGGGGGCACACACGAACCTATGGGGATGGAATGGATCATGATAAAGAATCTGCTATTGGGGAGAAAGGGGATCATCAATGAAGACCAGGCTAAAGGGGAAATATGTAATTGGATATGATGGAAAAGATCATGTCCTGATAGAAAATGCTGAAGTTGTTTTTGAAAATGATACCATCATTTATGTTGGAAAAAGTTATTCGGGCCAAGCTGATAAAGTTATAGATGCCGGCTGCGCTTTAATAAGTCCGGGATTCATTGATTTGAATGCTTTAGGCGATATTGATCATGATATCCTGCACTTGGAGGCCAGTTCAGCAAGACAGAAAAATCTGCTTTGGTCAGAGAGGTATGTGAAGCAAGGACACCATGAAATTATGTCGGCTGAAGAAGAGGCCTTTAAATCATTATATGCCTATTCACAGCTGATCCTTCATGGAATTACAACTGCTATGCCAATCACTTCTGTGCATTATAAAAAATGGGCGGAAACATATGAGGAGCTTGCTGCAGCAGCGAGGCATGCTGCTGACCTGGGACTGCGTATATATCTGGGGCCAAGCTATCAATCGGGGATAAGAGTCGTTCAGACTGATGGCAATATAAAGATTTATTGGGATGAAAAAGCTGGAAGGCAAGGATTAGAAAGAGCTGTGCGTTTTTTGGAGGAGTTTGATGGTTCATTTAATGGTCTGGTCAGGGGAATGCTTGCACCTGAGCGGATTGAAAGTCAAACGGAAGAAAGCCTTCTCCTGACAAAGCAATATAGTGAACATTATAAAGTTCCGATAAAATTGCATGCAGCCCAAGGTGATTTTGAATATCATACTATGGTTGAGAAATATGGCGTAACGCCAATTAGGCACTTGTATAATCTTGGATTTTTAGGATCCAGAACGGCTATTCCTCATGCCCATTTTATTGCAGGATACAGTGAGGCAAAAACAGGTGGCGGGGATGATTTGTCTCTTCTGAGGGAAACGGGGACAACTGTTATTCATTGCCCATTGATAATTGGAAGGCATGGGCAGGCAATGGAATCCTTTGCAAAATATAAGCAGTCAGGAATTAATTTAGCGTTGGGAACAGACACCTTTCCTCCCGATATGTTCCAGAATATCAGGACAGGAAGCATGCTTTCCCGGATCGTAAATAAAGAAGTTAAAGACTCATCATACTCAGATCTTTACCGTGCTGCTACATTAGGGGCTGCAAAGTTTCTGGGAAGAGAAGATTTGGGCCGTCTTTGCGCTGGTGCAAAAGCAGATATTATTGCAATTGATTTAGACGGATTCCATATGGGAGTTTTAGATGATCCCCTAAGGACAGTGATGGTAAGCGGAACTGGAAGAGATGTCAAGTTATCCATCATTAATGGAAAAGTAGTCATGAAAGACCGAAAATTACCCAACCTTGATTTAGAGGCATTAAAAGGAAAAGCACAAGAATATTTTATGAAAATGAGAAAAGGTTATTTGAAAAGAGATTATCAAGAGCTTCCGGAGAATGAATTGCTGCCGCCTTCTTTCAGATTTGTCGATTCTATTGATCAGCAATGACGTTTAATATTTTGAATAAGTAGTAGAAAAAGTTTAAAAACATGTAAAGAAAGTAGAAAAAGATTAATCAGAATATTTTATATAATTAGATAAAGGCTTAAGGGCTTAAAAAAGGGGGATTGAATTTGAAAGTGAAAAAAAGAATGGGGTTAGTCATTTTAGCTTTGCTGATCGCAATCCTTATTTCAGGCTGTTCCACCAAGAAGCAAGTGAACAGCAGTCAGGACACCAAGGGAGTAGCATCCGAAAACGGAGGAACTTTAGTTATTGCCCGTTTATCCGACGCAGAAAATTTAGATCATCATTTTATGTCGACAATCAATGCCGCCAGTGTTACGCATAATAAAATTTATGAGGGGCTTGTTGGCCGGGATAAAAATGCCGAAATCAAACCACTGCTGGCTGAGAAGTGGGAACAGTTAGATGAAACAACTTGGGAGTTCAAGCTTAGAGAGGATGTAACATTCCATGACGGGACAGCATTTAATGCCGATGCAGTGAAAGCAACATTTGACCGGTTATTAGATCCGGATGTTGCCTCTCCAAGAGCTGTTGTATTCAAAATGGTAGAAGAAGTAAAGGCAGTCGATGAATTTACTGTCCAATTTAAGTTATCTGAACCGTTTTCACCCCTGTTATCTATATTGGCCAATCATGAAGGCGGCATTATCTCACCAAAAACTATCGAGAAATATGGAAAAAAAGTGATTCAAGAACCTGTTGGGACAGGTCCATTTGTATTTGAGTCCTGGACACCAGGCAAAGAAATTGTTTTTAACAAAAATGAAACGTATTGGGGGACTCAATCTAAGCTGGATAAAGTAATATTTAAGATCGTCCCTGAAGAAACAACAAGGATATCCATGCTTGAAACAGGCGAAGCCCATATTGCCGAACCGCTCTCGGTCACAATGATGGAAACGGTGGAAAACTCCAAAAATGCAGAAATTTACCGCAGTGAAGGATTTGGCACAGAATATATTGGGTTCAACGTAGAAAAGGAGCCATTTGATGATGCACGAGTCCGCAAAGCGGTTGGACATGCTGTTGAAATGGATTCAATTCTGGAAGGGGTTTTTGAGAATGTTGGGAAAAAGGCCAATTCACTGCTGGGGCCAAAGGTATTTGGATATCATGAAAGCCTAGAAGCATACGAATACAATCTCAATGAGGCAAAAAGGCTTCTCACAGAAGCAGGCTACCCAAATGGCTTTGAAACAACGCTGAAAACAATGGATAAGAAAGAATGGATTAATATGGCGGAGGTTCTTCAATCTCAGCTGAAAGGAATAGGAATCAAACTGGACATTCAGGTATATGAATATGGGACATTTGTCGAACAAGTAAACCGCGGTGATTCCGAGATGTTTATTTTAAGCTGGAGAAATGCTACGGGAGATGCTGATTATAATCAATATAACCTTTTCCATAGCAGTTCACACGGCGCTGCCGGTAATACCTTCTTTTACAGCAATAAAGAAGTGGACAGCTTAATAGAAGCTGCACGCGCTGAAAAAGATTCGGATAAGCGGATGGAGCTCTATGCAAAAGCTCAGGAAATCGAAATGGAAGAATCCGTATATATTCCGGTTCGTGTAATTGAGAATATGGCGGCTATTTCAAAAGATGTAAAAGGCTTCTCTATAAGTCCATCTGGATACTTGGAGATCAATGACATTTCAATTAAATAAGCTCTAAGATAAGAGGGATATCCATTCTGGGTACCCTTTTATCTTGTCCGGGGCCGGAAAGGTGAATGAAAATGAATAATAGCTATTGGCTGAAGAATGTGCGATTAGAATGCGGATACAAAAACGAGAATAATAGAGTGTCAGGTACGATAACAGATCAATTTCATTTATTAATAGAGGACGGCTGCATTGCTAAGATTACGAAGGAATTAGAGGCTTCCTCTGATAATCTGGCAATAGAAGATGCAAAGGGACTGCTGTTATTGCCATCCTTTGTTGAAAAGCATGTCCATCTTGATAAAACGTATATGGGGGATAAGTGGAGAGCCTGCATCCCTGCATCGGGTGTCATAGATCGATGTGAAATTGAAAAGAATGCATTGTTATCTATGTCTTCAAGTACCTATCAGCGGTCAAAAGCTTTGCTTAAGCAGCTAATATCCTATGGGTCAACTCACATTAGAACCCATGTGGATATATACCCTGAAGTCCATTTACGGAATTTAGCTGAAGTTCAGCAGACATTGGAGGAATTTTCAAGCTATGCCAGCTCCGAGATTGTGGCCTTTGCCCAGCATGGTTTGCTGCGCTCAGGGACACCTCAGCTTATTAGAGAAGCTATTAGAAACGGTGCTGGAATTGTAGGTGCGGTCGACCCCGCTACTGTTGACAACAATATTGAAGCCTCGCTTGTTCAATTGATGGATTTAGCTGTAGAAGGCGATGCAGATATTGACTTGCATTTACATGATCCTGGTCACCTTGGGACTTTTACAATGAAAAGACTGGCCTTTCTGACTAAGGAAGCTGGCTGGGAAGGAAGGGTTGCAATTAGCCATGCATTTGGCCTGGGTGATGTTTCAAGGGAAGAAGCCTCCGAGATGGCAGAGATTTTAAAAGACGCTCGTATTTCGATCGTTACTAGCCTTCCGTCTGGACGTGCGATCCCGCCTGTTGATCTGTTAAGTGATTGGGGAGTAGAGGTTGCTGTCGGAAACGATAATATTTTTGATTCATGGTGGCCAACAGGAAATGGAGATATCCTGGAAAGAGCAGGCCGTTTAATTGAACGGTATAGATGGACGGATGAAAAGTCTCTTTCACAGGCATTTAGATATATTACAGGGGGCAGAACGCCGCTTGATCAGAAGGGAAACCGGATCTGGCCAGCACCTGGTGATGAAGCCAGCATGGTCCTTGTCGATGCAAGCTGTTCAGCAGAAGCTATGGCGAGAAGGGCGGAACGCCATGCAGTGTTCTATAAGGGAACTTTAGTTTGCGATAATAAAGGCATAAATCCAGAGTGATCTGATCATTCTCTGGTAATTGTCCTCTTAATATATTTCTAAAAAAATGAAGAAGTAAAGAAAACTAAAAAATTGGTAAAGGAATCCGAAAAAAATAGTTAGATTTTTTTATACAATTTAATAAAGCAGTATGAGGTTCCGCAAAATACAGGATATGTATTAAAAGCAGAGGGAGAAGTGCGATGATATATGATTTGATTATAAAAGGCGGCAATGTGGTTCTTAAAGACGAGGTAATAAAGAATGATATCGCCATTATAAATGGAAAAATTGCAGCGATTGCGGAAACAATTGATCATGAAGCTGAACAGATTATCGATGCATCTGATCAATATGTCATGCCTGGAATGATCGATACTCATGTGCATATTTGTGAGCCTGGCCGAACAGAGTGGGAAGGGTTTATAACTGGAACTCAAGCGCTGGCAGCAGGAGGAACTACATGCTATGCGGATATGCCCTTGAATGCCCTTCCGGCTACGATAGACAAGCACACACTGCAGTTAAAGACAGAAGCAGCCAAGGGGAAAAATCATATTGATTATGCATTTTATGGCGGACTTGTTCCAGGCAATCTTGAAAGGCTTGAAGAGCTTTCAGATGAAGGAGTTATCGCATATAAATGCTTTATGTCCACTTGTGGAACGGATAATCCCGATGATTTTTCCAATGTGGATGATTATACCCTTTTTGCGGGGATGAAAAAGATTGCTGAACTGGGCCGAATGTTATCCATTCATGCGGAAAATGCCCAAATTACCGATCGGTTAGGCGAAGAGTTAACGGCACAGGGCAGGACAGCAGCCGCAGATTATGTTTTTTCACGGCCGGTTTTAACAGAGGTTGAAGCAGTGAAACGCGCTCTTTATTTTGGAAAAGAAACGAAATGCCCTATTCATTTTGTGCACATTAGCACCGCAGAAGCAGTAGAAGAAATTATGAAGGCCCGAAACGCGGGTCAGGATGTCTCTCTTGAATCGTGTCCCCATTATTTTACGATATCATCTGAACAGCTCGAAAAAATTGGCCCGGCTGCCAAATGCTCTCCTCCGCTGCGAAGTAAAGAGGATCAGGAAAAGCTATGGAAAAAGTTAATAGAAGGCAAGATTGATATGTTAACATCTGATCATTCACCATGTCCGCCTGAAATGAAGTATAGTTCTTCAAATAATTTTTTCGAAGTGTGGGGAGGAATCACAGGCTGTCAAAACAGCGTTGATTTAATGTTTGATGAAGCGGTTTTGAAAAGAAAACTGCCAATCACTCATTTTTCAAGGATGATTTCTTCTAATCCTGCTGAACGTTTTAACATTCCCAATAAAGGAGAAATAGCAGTATCAATGGATGCAGATATCATCTTCATTGATGCTAATCGTTCCTATGTTGTTGAGGAGGAAGGCCTGTATTATCGGCATAAGCATAGCCCATACATTGGGAGGATGATTAATTGCCGGATAACTAAAACCCTTGTCCGCGGCAGGATTGTATATGATTTGGATCAGGGGATTGTTGGAAAACCTCTCGGAAAAGCCCTTAAGTTAAAAAACGGCAGGTCAACTTTGAATATGATCTGAAATCAAATAGTCCGCAGAAAGATTATAGATAGGGGAATTTGGGATGACAGACTTAATCAATTTGCAGGGAAAACTTGAATATGAAAATTTAGCAGAACATATTGTGAACAGGCTTGAATGGCTGGGTTCATTTGCAAAGGACCCGGAAGGAGGAATTACCCGGCTTTTATACTCCCAGCAATGGACGGATACTCAGCAAGCTTTGAAAAGATGGATGGAAGCCGAGGGTTTGGAAGTAAAGTTTGATGAAGTGGGAAATCTGAGTGGGATATTAAAGGGAGTAAATCAGACAGAGACCGTTCTAACTGGATCCCATATAGATACCGTGAAAAATGGCGGGCTGTTTGACGGGCAATTTGGCATTGCAGCTGGAATACTGGCCTTAATTTATTTAAAAGATCATTATGGGACTCCAGAACGCAATCTCGAGGTTGTTTCACTGGCAGAAGAAGAAGGAAGCAGATTTCCTTATTGCTTTTGGGGTTCAAAGAATATGGCAGGATGCGCATATAAAAAGGATGTTGAAAATCTTGCAGATTCAAATGGAGTAATTTTTTCTGACGCCATAAATGAGGCAGGGTTCAGATTTAGGGCTGAAACCCAATCTCCGCGGCAGGATCTGAAAGTATTCGTAGAGATCCACGTCGAACAGGGAAATGTTCTTGAAACTGAGAAAAAATCTGTTGGTATTGTGAAATGCATCGTTGGGCAAAGGCGTTTTACAATTGAAGTAAAAGGTCAAGCCAATCATGCTGGAACAACACCCATGGCATATCGCAAAGATGCTGTGTATGCTGCCAGCCAAATGATATATGAAACACTTAATATGGCAGAGCAATATGGTGACCCGCTGGTAGCAACTGTCGGGAGGGTTGATATTTCACCCAACATTGCAAATGTGGTGCCGGGAAAAGCTGCGTTTACTTTAGATCTGCGCCATATTGATAAAAATACGATATCCCATTTTACTGAAAGATTTATAGAAAAAATAAATGATATATCACGAGAGCATGGGGTTGAAACGGTCATTGAAAAATGGCTTGATACCGATCCGGTCCCAATGGATCCTGAAATTACGGAATTAATTGAGAAGAAGTGCAAGGAAAAAAACTTGAGCTATAAAGTAATGCATAGTGGTGCAGGGCATGATGCACAAATTTTTGCAGCCTCCATTCCGGCGGCCATGCTATTTGTGCCGAGTGAAAAGGGCATTAGCCATAACCCTGGTGAATATACTGCGCCAGCTGATTTAGCTGAAGGAGTTAAAGCACTGATCAGCACTTTATATGAACTGGCTTATAAATAATATCAATGATAGGGGAGTTATGTATGGGCTATCCAAAAGATCTATTATCAAGCAGGTCTGTAATAGAACATGGGAAATTTGCTTTAATTGCACCAGAAGGATTAGTGAACAATGTTATTCCTGGATTTGATCATTGCCTTATTTCGATTTTAGGTTCTCCTAAGCTTGGGGCAAGCTTTGTCGACTATTATGTGACAATGAAAAAAGGAGGCGGAAATAAGGAAGGATTCGGCGGCCAGGAGGATGTTCAGACTTTTGTTTACATACTAGAGGGAAAAATAAAAGCATCTGCAGATGAAAAAGAGTTTATCCTGGAGGAAAGCGGATACCTTTATTGTCCGCCGGGAGTGAAGATGTATTTGGAAAATTTGGATGACGGGGATTCTAAGCTCTTTTTATACAAGCAGAAATATCGCCCTCTTGAAGGGCGGAAGCCATGGGTTATATCAGGACATGCAAATAGAATTGAATTCAGGAACTATGATGATATGCATAATGTAAACATTAAAGATCTGCTGCCAGCTGATTTAGATTTTGATATGAATTTTCATATCCTTTCGTTCGATCCTGCTGCGAGCCACCCGTTTATTGAAACACATGTACAGGAACACGGAGCTTATATCCTCTCCGGGGAAGGGATGTATAATCTCGATAACAAGTGGATCCCAGTCAAAAAGGGCGATTATATTTTCATGGGCCCTTATGTTCACCAGGCCGCTTATGCAGTAGGGAGAGAAAATTTAACATATGTCTACTCAAAAGATTGCAATCGGGACGCTGAACTATAAAAAATTTCAGGAGAGGAGAAATAACGGTGTCAAACATACAGAGGATTATGGAAGAAAGAGTCTTTGAAATCGATAAAATAGCAAAGTTTGATCCTGAGAAACCGCAAAAGAACTATTTTTATGAAACTGATAAAACAGTGGGAGCTGTCTGGTGTCTGGAACCAGGCCAGGAGGTATACTTGCATTCTCACTCAAATGTAGATGATATGTGGGTTTGTATGGAGGGAACAGGAACCTACTTTCCTGACTTGGAGAATGAAATTCCAATAAGTAAAGGCATGGTGATCCTTGCTAAGCCTAATCAGATTCATGGAATGCGCAATACAGGGAAGGATCGATTTTTATTTGTTGGATTTGCTGCTGGCTCTCTTCCAATGGATATTACAAGATATTAAATCTGCATTCAGATAAAAAACATATCGCTCTTAGCCGGATCTTCTGGAAGAGAGCGATATGCTGAATTGAACACGAAATATATATTCATAAGGTGTCCCCACTAGACGTTCATAGTCAGCTTCATTCTTAATAGATTGTAAATGAAATAACTTAAGCAAATTAAGCTGGACAGTGAAAAGCTGATCCAAATCGTAAGAATATTTTCCATAATTGGCAAAGCTGCAAACCCTCCGGCAGTCCCAATAATAGAGGCAAGGGGAATAAGGGCAGGCAAGGTTTTACTCCCTAGTATAATGTACAGCATTGGAACGATCATGGAAGCATAAATATTACCGAAAAAAAACAGCAGTTCAATAGGAGATGGAGGCAAGATACTAACGATAATTAATAATAATAGACAAATGGCTCCGGAAAACAGATAGGTGAATCCCCATTTTTCTTTATTGCTGAGAGGGCGAAGCACACCGGCGATATTTTTAATGATTAATGTGACAATAGCATGTAATTCTGCACTAATGGCAGATGAAATGGCACTGAAGCAAAACAGGACAAATAAAACAATAAGCAAAGTTGAATTGATTTTTCCAATTAATTCAAATAACAAAGAATAAATGGAATCATAGCTTCTTCCAAAAATAATAATCATAATCAGCGATGATAATGCAAGAGGAATAGTTGCCCATATTAAACCTGCTAATGTAAACGTAATTCTCAGCTTTTCTTTCTTTATAATAAAAACTCTCTGCCATGAGGCACGATCGATAATCACTTGTCCAAATCCAATTAAAATGGCTGTGAAAATAAACAAAATAGCTTCCGTGTTTTTAACATAAAGTATGTATGGATGATATAATTTAATGCCTTCATAAACAGGGTATACACCTTCCTGGATATAAAAGTAAACAGGGATGACGATGACAGCGCTGAATATGAGCACAACATTAATGCCTGCAAGCTGATGAATTCTTTGCATGCCTCCTGCTCCCCCAATAAAAAAACAAAACAATAAAAAGAAAACCATACCAGAAAAAACAGGCAGGGGAAAAATCATGTGCAGAAGGATTCCTGCACCCATAGCCTGAACAAATATAGAATGGAAACTAATCACAATAAGAATAGAGATCATGAACCAGTAGCCGCGTGGAGTCAATCTTTCGCGCAGTACATCTCCTATCGTTTGATGGTCGTGAAACCGATCCCGAATCTTTTTTGCTAATATTCCAAATAAGATGAGTGCAAGTGCCCCCATAAGAGAATAGCCGATTCCTCCGGTTAGTCCGTACTTTATTAATGTTTCGGGCGATGAAAGAATGGTATTGCCTGTTACCCATCTGGACAAAAGACTCACAACACCAAAACCGATTCCGAGCTGGAATGCCCCGCCAATATAGTATTGAAAATCGGTTTTCTTCATTGTGAAGTCTCCTTCAGGCGGTAATCCCTTGGAGATTGGCCAGTCATTTTCCGAAAGATTTGACTAAAGTAGTGCTGACTGTTAAAGCCGCACTTTTCTGAAATACTGCTAATGCTTAAATCAGGACTTTCAATCAGCATTTTTTGTGCTTGTTTTAATCGAAAGTCATTTAAGTATTCGGAAAACCCCATTCCTACTTCCTCATGAAACTTTCTGCTCAGATAAGCTGAATTGATATGAATTTTAGATGCTAAATAATTTAAAGTAAGTTTTTCATTATATTCCTTTTGAATAATTTGCAAGGCTTTAACAATTTGCTCAGAGTAACTGCCAATTCGTTCATATCTCCGCAAAACGCTCATTAATTCCTCTTCAATGACGGGCTTTGTAATATAATCAATTACCCCGAGTCTGAGTGACTTTTGAATATAATCAAAATTTTGATAAGCTGTAACCATGATTAAATCAATGTCACCAGCTGAGGAAAGCTCCATTGCTAAATCTAACCCTGATTTTCCTGGGAGCTGAATATCAAGGAACGCAAGAAAGATATCATGCTTCTTAATAATCTGAAGAGCTTGAGAGGCATCCTGAGCCTTATAAAGAATCCAATTGGGAAATTTCTTTTTGATGAGATATTCCAGCTGTTCCAATTCGATAAGTTCATCATCTACAAGCAAAATATTCATTGCATCCTTTCTCCTTCCAATTTTTCTGCCATAATAACGTGGGGGAATATAGCCAAAACAGCTGTTCCGTCCCCCTGGTCTGTTAATTGAACAGAAGTTTCATCATGGGGGAATAAAAGCTCAAGTCTTCTTTTTATGTTCTCCAGCCCCACCCCGCCATCCAGGGGACTTGTTTCATAGCGTTCTATGGAATTGTTCCACACTGAGACATAAATGGATGATTCAATCTTTATTACTTTTATTTTTAATAAAGCCTCGCCAATATGTCTTTCAAAGGCATGCTTAAAAGCATTTTCCACAAGAGTTTGTATTAAAAAGGGAATGATAATGGCTTTATTCACATGATTGTCCAGTTGAATTTCATAATGAAGACGATCTCTAAATCTGGTTTTTTGTATCTCCAGATAGTAATTAACATAAGTAAGTTCATCTTCAATTGAGATAAAGTTATTTAATGTCCGATATTTAAATTTCAGGAGTTTTGAAAGGGTTTCAATCGACCGTATCAATTCTTCTTTGCGGTCGAGCCTGGCTAGAGCAAGGATTGAGTTTAAGGTATTAAAAAAGAAATGCGGCTGGATTTCCTGATTTAATTGATTGTATAAAGCTGTCTGCAATTCACTTTCCAGCGCTATCTCTCTTTTTTGCTTCTCAAGTAAATCAATTCTTTTTTCAAAAACAAATAAAAATAGCAGGGTAAAGGCCCCTGCCAGCGGAACCAGAACACAAAACATAATGTATATGGAGAATGATTCAATAGGCAGCATGGGGTTCGTTTCTCCTTAAGTATTAAAAAAGGGAGGTATCATAACCTATCCCTTTTTTAATATAACATTTTATACATAATAGAGGTATTTGTATTAAACTGGAAGAATTTCAGCGAAATGACAGCTTACAAAGTGATTATTAACCAGCTCCCTAAGGGGAGGTTCCTCCTGTTTGCATTTTTCTGCAGCAAAAGGACAGCGTGTATGGAACCTGCAGCCTTCAGGAGGATCAATTGGTGATGGTACATCTCCTTTTAATATTACACGGTCCCTTTTTAAAGTTGGATCCGGGACTGGAATAGACGAGAGAAGCGCTTTTGTATAAGGGTGGAGCGGAGAATCGAACATTTCTTTTTTCTCTGCAATCTCGACCACTTTACCCAGATACATCACCATAACCCTGTCTGAAATATGCCTGACGACACTAAGGTCATGAGAGATAAAAAGAAAGGTCAATTTAAACTGCTTTTGCAGCTTCTTTAATAGATTGAGAATTTGTGCCTGGATAGATACATCCAGGGCAGATACAGCTTCATCACAGATGATTAATTTCGGATTGACGGCCAATGCTCTGGCGATCCCAATACGCTGGCGCTGGCCGCCGCTGAATTCATGCGGATATCTGTCAAGCGCTTCTGGAGGAAGTCCAACATAGCCCAGCAGTTCCAGCATTCTTTCCTTTCGCTTTGATTTTTCAACCACATTCTGAATGGCCATGGCTTCATTCAAAATTTGCTTCACCGTTTGACGGGGATTAAGAGAAGCAAAAGGATCTTGAAATATTACCTGCAAATCACCTCTAAGTTTTCTCATATCCTTTTTATTTAGCGTTAAAATATCTTTCCCCATATAAAGAACCTTTCCGTCAGTAGGTTCATCAAGCCTTAAAATGGCACGTCCGGTTGTTGATTTCCCGCAGCCTGACTCCCCGACTATACTTAATGTTTCACCCTCAAAAAGCTCAAATGAAATATCGTCTACCGCCTTTACATATGTCTTTGGCTTGAAGATAGAGTCCTTTTTAACCGGGAAATATTGTTTTAATTGATCTACCTGCAGGATGATATTTTTTTCTGCGGCCGTGTTCATATTAGACAACCCCTTCTTTCTCTCTTTTGCCAGTCCACTTGTCGGTGTATTTCCAGCATCTTACTTTACTATCATCAGAATAGGCAACAAGATCAGGCTGTTGTGCAGCACATATATCTTCCGCATAAGGGCATCTAGAGGCGAAACGGCAACCGGCAGGCATATTGTAAGGGCTTGGGACACTGCCATCTATCGTAATTAATTCTTCCTGATCTTCATGGATTTTAGGCAATGAGTTCAATAAACCTTGGGTATACGGGTGCTTTGGAGCAGCAAATATTTGCTGTGTGGAAGCATGCTCGACTATATTGCCTGCATACATTACGGCTACCTTATCACAAGTTTCTGCCACTACCCCCAAATCGTGGGTGATCATAATTACACCCATTCCGATCTTTGTTTGCAGCTCTTTAATCAGCTCCAATATTTGTGCTTGAATCGTAACATCCAAGGCTGTCGTTGGCTCATCTGCTATTAATACCTCAGGTGTACATGCAAGAGCCATTGCAATCATGACACGCTGGCGCATCCCGCCGCTCAATTGGAATGGCTCTTGTTTCGCCCGTTTTTCAGGAGAGGGGATTCCAACCATCTTCAGCATTTCAACTGATTTATCCCATGCAGCTTTTTTCCCCATCTTTTGGTGCAGCCTTAAAGCTTCTGCAATTTGCTCTCCAACCGGGATTACAGGATTTAAGGAGGTCATTGGCTCCTGAAAAATCATAGATATTTCATTCCCGCGAATTTTTCTCATTTCATCCTCTGGCATTGTTACTAAATCTCTTCCTTTAAAAAGAACGGAACCACCGGCAATTTTTCCCGGAGGAGAAGGAATAAGGCGGAGAATGGAGAGGGAGGTCATACTTTTCCCGCATCCGGATTCCCCTACAATTCCCAGCGTTTCCCCTTTATGCAGTGTAAAATCGATGCCATCAACCGCTTTGCTGACTCCCCGCTTTGTTGTGAAGTGGGTTTTTAACCCTTTTACTTCAAGTATTGGCTTGTTTATTTCTTTCATGTCCAGTCACCACCCTTAACTAATTTAGTTCAATGCGTTTATTGAAGAACCGATAAAAGACATCTACGAATAAATTCACAACTACGAAAATAAGTGAGGCAAATAATACTCCTCCCTGGACCATTGGCAAATCACGCATTCGAATTGCATCGACAATCATTCTTCCAAGACCATTAATAGCAAAAATCGATTCCACCAATACGGTACCTCCAAGGAGTGCGCCAAACTGCAGGCCCACAACCGTGATCACTGGTATCAGTGCATTTCTAAGTGCATGTTTATAAATGATGATTCGCTCGCGAAGCCCTTTTGCACGTGCTGTACGAATATAATCCTGGCGAATAACTTCCAGCATGCTCGACCTGGTCATCCTTGCGACAATTGCTGCTCCTCCTGCTCCAAGGGTTATAGCCGGCAAGATGACATGGAGCAGACTGTCCCATCCTGCTACAGGCAAAATTTGAAGCTTAACAGAGAAGAAATACATAAGCATGAGGCCAAACCAGAAGCTTGGAAGTGAAATTCCTAAGAGCGCAACAAGCATAACGCTGACATCGGTCAAAGAATAAGGTTTAACAGCTGAAATAATACCTGCTGCCATTCCCAGCACGATTGTGATAATGATGCTAAAGAAGGCGAGTTCGATCGTAATTGGCAGTCTTACCAATATCTCATCAAGAACCGGCTGGCTGTTTTTTAAGGAGACGCCTAAATCCCCCTTAAACACATTTGCTAAGTATTCGAAGTATTGGATATATAAAGGCTGGTTTAATCCAAGCTGTTCACGAATAGCTTCAATCGTTTCTTTTGAGGCTCCTTCACCGGCAAGAAGTACTGCAGGATCCCCTGGAACGAGCTGCATAATGAAGAAGACAACAAAAGTAACTCCAATAATAACCGGGATGGTCTGTAAAATCCGGCGTAATATAAACATCAGCATAGATGTAACCTCCTCAAAGCTTTTATTTTTTCATCCGGGGATCAAAAGCATCACGTAAGCCATCACCAAAAATATTAAATCCAAGGACGAGGATGGAAATAGCGAGACCAGGGAACAGGGCAATATACGGTGCTGAGAATAAGAAATCCCTCCCGCTGCTGAGCATGGTTCCCCATTCAGGTGAAGGCGGCTGTGCCCCAAGTCCAAGAAATGATAATCCAGCTGCTGACAGAATGGCAGTAGCTAAACGCAGAGTCCCTTGAACAATAATAGGTGATAGAATGTTCGGGAAAATATGCTTGAAAATAATGACAAAATCAGAGGCGCCAAGCGAGCGGATTGCATCAATATACTCAAGACGCTTTACTTCTAAAGTAGATCCGCGGACAATCCTTGCAAATAAAGGTACAGAAAAAGCCCCTACTGCTATGGTCACATTAATCAGACTTGGACCCAATGCTGCAATAATGGCCAGGGCTAGAAGAATTCCTGGGAATGCGAGCATAACATCCATCATCCTCATGATAATGGTGTCAACCCATTTGCCATAATAACCTGCAACAAGGCCAAAAATAATTCCGAAAAATGCTCCGAATAACACAGCAGCAAAGCCGACCCCCATTGATAGCCTGGAACCATAAAGAATCCGGCTTAAAATATCTCTTCCTTTATCATCTGTTCCCATCCAATGGTCTGCAGATGGTGGAGTCAGCTTATTTTCCAAATCAATTTCGTATGGGCTATATGGAGCCAGCAGCGGTGCAAATGCCGCCATTAACAGATAAACAAAAATAATAATGGCCCCAGCCAGTGCAGCTTTATTTTGCATCAATATAGAAAGAAAATCTTTTATTCTAGACTCCTTAGAGCTGATCAATGTCTTTACAGCTATTTCCGGCTGCTCCGTTTTTACTTGAACTGTCATCTTATTTCCCCCCTAATAGATTTTTTTACTAGTACTAAAATGCAAATCGATATTCCTCCTTTCAAAAGAAAGAGTGAATTGCAAACGTTTAGTTAAAATTATCAAAATTACCTGTAAAGTAAATATTTTTTAAAACAGTTGTCAAAATATTTAAAAATAAGGTAAATATTCTGTAAATATCTGAATGCATCATCTTCTATAATGCAGATAAGCATTTACGGAGGGACGGTGAACATTGACTTTACTATCGGAATTATTTATTAAAAAAGGGGAGAGAAAAATGGAGAAAGATAGAAAGCACTTTCGAAAGGAAATGCTAATGATTTTCCTATGCTTAATGATGCTGCTGTCAACAGCATGTTCCACACAAACAAAAACAGAGCAGGCAGCTGGCAATGAATCCGAGGGTAAAAAGGATGGCGGCACCTTAACAGTTGTCCGTTTATCAGATGCAACAAAATTAGATCCTCACTTTATAACAGATATACCTTCAGCAAATATAATTTATCAAAAAGTATATGAAACTTTAGTGGAACCAGATAAAGATATGAACATTCAGCCGCTGCTGGCAACAGAATGGAATGTCATTGATGATACGACCTGGGAGTTTAAACTAAAAGAAGGCGTAACCTTTCATGACGGTACACCGTTTAACGCTGAGGCTGTGAAGGCCACATTTGACCGTTTGCTGGATCCAAACACCGGGTCTCCTCAGCGTGAGAAATTCGCGATGATTAATGAAGTAAAAGTAATTGATGAGTACAAAATACAATTATTGCTTGATTATCCATATGCTCCGCTGCTTTCTATTCTTGCAAGCAGCGAAGGAAGCATCATGAGTCCAAAGGCGCTGGCCGAAAACCAGGAGACGCTTGCAGAGAAACCTGTTGGTACAGGCCCGTTTGTTTTTAAAGAATGGAAGACTGGACAGGAAATTTCCTTGGAGAAAAATGAAAACTATTGGGGAAAACAGCCAAGTATTGATGAGGTTATTTTTAAGGTTGTTCCTGAAGACGCGACTCGGCTGGCTATGATTGAAACTGGGGAAGCACATATTAATGATCAGGTGCCTGTTACAGAAATTGAGAGAATTGAGGCTTCTGAATCAATGGGACTTCTCCGTGCTGAGGGGCTTGCAGTTGAATACATCGGATTTAACACCAAGAAAAAGCCGTTGGATGATGTTAAAGTCCGCAAAGCAATCAGCCATGCCGTTGAGAGAGAAGCAATCATTAAAGGGGTTTACAACAATGTGGGGACACTTGCTAATGCTGCGATGAGTCCAAAAGTGTTTGGCCACAGTGAAAATGTTAAGCCTTATGATTATGATTTAAATGAAGCAAAGAAATTGCTAAAAGAAGCAGGATATGAAAACGGGCTTAAGCTTAAATTACTGACAAGTGATAGAAAAGAACGCATCAATATGGCTGAAGTTATTCAATCGCAATTAAAGGGAATTGGCGTTGAGGTAGATATTCAGGTAATGGAATATGGTGCATATATCGATACAATCGATAAATCTGAGCATGATTTGTTTATCGGGGGATGGGGAAATGCCACGGGAGATGGAGATTATAACCAGTATAATCTATTCCATACGGCATCACAGGGACCTCCCGGAAACCATTTCTATTACAGCAACCCTGAGGTAGACAAAATCATTGAAGAAGCACGCAGAGAGACTGACGAAGCAAAGCGGAAGGATCTATATGAGAAAGTGATGCAAATGGAATTAGAGGATGCGGTCTATATACCAATCCGGAACTATGAACATATGGCTGCGCACAGCAAAAACGTAAGCGGCTTTTGGCTCAATGCTGCCAATTATTTAATGATTGATGAAGCAGTCATTAAATAAATAGAAGTTAAAGAGTGAAACGGAAAAGTACTTTTGAAGCAAAAGTACTTTTCCTTCATCTTCAATACTAAGGGGGAATTAGAATGACAGCTCTTTGGATCACAAATGTTCGGCTGGAAACAGGATTCATCAGCGAAAATGAACAAATTACAGGCACAAGCACAGAAATTTGCCACTTGAAAATCGAAGATGGGAAAATTGCAGAAATTTCACAGCTTGCCCCAGATTCTAATGAAAGCCAGCTTGATGCAAAACAGAAGCTTCTGCTTCCTTCTTTAAGAGATATGCACATTCATATTGACAAAACCTATTATGGCGGGCCCTGGAAAGCCTGTACACCGATCACGAATGGCATTTTCACTAGATTAGAAGAGGAAAAGGAGCTATTGCCAAAGCTTCTCCCAACCGCACAAGAACGTGCTGAGAAAATGATAGAGCTGTATTTGACAAATGGCCATACCCACATTCGCACACATTGTAATGTTGACCCTGTAATAGGCCTGAAAAACTTGGAAGCTACTGTCAATGCACTAAAGAAATATGAAGATGTCCTTACATATGACATTGTTGCGTTTCCGCAGCATGGACTGCTGAGAAGCGGTTCTGTCCAGTTAATTCGGGATGCTATGAAAAATGGTGCCACGTTAGTAGGCGGGGTTGATCCAGCTACCGTGGACAGAAACATTGAAAAGTCCCTGCACACCATATTTGAAATCGCAGCAGAGCATAATAAGGGAGTCGATATCCATCTTCATGATCCTAACTCATTGGGAGCTTTTACATTCGAGAGAATGGCAGATTATACAAAAGAAGCAGGCATGGCAGGAAGAGCAACCATTAGCCATGGAATTGCTTTAGCTGACTTGTCCGGAGATGCATTGGCTGAGATGGCTGCAATATTGAAAGAGCAGGAAATTGACGTGACCACTACCATTCCAATTAATCGTACAACTATTCCGGTTCCTGCCCTTGATCGTTATGGTATTCCCGTTTCAGTCGGCCATGACAGCATCACCGATCACTGGTCCCCGTTCGGAACAGGAAACACCATACAGAAACTGGGGACACTTGCGGAAAGGTTCCGAATGATTGATGAATATTCTTTATCATCAGTCTTGAAGTTTGCAACTGGCGGGATTACTCCTCTGAATAAAGCTGGTGAACGGGTTTGGCCAAAAGTAGGCGACGATGCAACGATGATGCTTGTTGATGCGGCATGTTCAGCAGAGGCAATTGCAAGACGAGCACCGGTTGAGGCATTATTTTTCAAAGGCAATAAGGTTGAAAGCAAACGAATTGAGAAAAACCTGATAAATTCATAGCTTAAGAGCAAAAAGGAGGATATACAGTGTCAACTTCCCATTGGTTAACAAATATAAAGCTTGAAACAGGACATCTTCAGGATGACAAGGGAGCTTATACCACAACAACGGAACTCTTTCATTTAAAAATTGAAGATGGAAAAATTATAGAAAAACAGGGCAGCACTTATAAAATTTCCGAGAATGAAGAAAAGGTGGACGGAAGAGGATTTCTGGCACTGCCATCTTTTAAAGAGATGCACAACCATCTTGATAAGACCTATCTATCTCTTGATTGGAAGGCATGCAGGCCGGTCAAAAACTTAGAGGAACGTTTACGGTATGAAGCAATGGAGCTTGAGGAATTGGCTCCTACAGCCAGACAGCGGGCAAGCAAAATGATTGAGCTTCTCCTTTCTAAGGGGTCAACTCATATTCGTACCCATGTTAATATTGATCCTTATATTGGCTTAAAGAACCTGGAGGGCGTAAGAGAAGCTCTAGAAGACTATTCCGACAAACTGACATACGAAATTGTAGCTTTCCCTCAACATGGTCTTTTAAGGGAACATGTAATTCCTCTTATGAAAGAAGCGATGAGATCTGGCGCCAGCATTGTAGGCGGTCTTGATCCTGCAGGAATTGACCGCAACATTGAAAAGTCACTTTATGAAGTTATGAATCTGAGTACAGAATTTGATGCAGATATAGATATCCATTTACATGATGGCGGACATGCTGGATTATATACCATTGATAAATTTGCTGAAATGATAGAAGAAGCCAAGTGGCACAATCGTGCTGCTGTAAGCCATGCATTTTGTTTAGGGGAAGTACCAGTGCCGCAAGCAGAAGAAATGGCGGAAAGATTGAATGGGCTTGGAATGTCGATCATGTCGACTATTCCTATAACAAAATCTCTTCCGCCAATTGAACTCTTGGACAGGAAAGGTGTAAATGTTTATCTGGGCTGTGATGGATTCTATGATTCCTGGGGACCTTTCGGGAATGGAGATCTGCTGGAAAAAGTAACGAGATATGGTGAACTTTATCGCAAGAGCGATGAAATTTCTCTGGCACAATCATTAAAATGGGCCACTGGGGGTCCTGTTCCATTAAACAAGGATGGAGAGATGAGTTGGCCGCTTGAGGGAGAAGAAGCAAACTTGGTGCTAGTCAATGCTTCGTGTTCGGCAGAAGCTGTTGCGAGAACACCTGAAAGAGAAGCGGTAATTTTTAGAGGGAAAGTGGTCGCAGGGCAGCTGACATAGAGCGTTTCTGGTATAAATACCATATTTTACGGAGGATCATATGTTAAAAATTGATGATAGCCTTGTGTTATTCGCAGCAGCAGAAAATGGTGACCTTGAATGTTTGAAAGCCTGTATAGAGAGCGGCATTAATATTAATCTGCGAGATAAGAAAAAACGAACGGCCATTTTGATTGCTTCAATAAATAAGCATTATGATTTGGTTCATTTTCTGGCGGAGTCAGGAGCAGACATTAATCTTCAAGATCAAACCAGCTTAAACCCATTTTTATATGGATGCATTCATGGAGATTTGAAGTTAGTAAAAATGATGATTAGCGCTGGGGCTGATATTAATCTCTTAACGAGATTTGGCGGAGTGGGTATTACTCCAGCCTGCGAAAAGGGACATTTAGAAGTAGTTCGGGAGCTTTTAACATCTACAGATATGAACGTAAATCATACCAATTATTGCGGATGGACACCTTTGATTGAAGCCATTGTTTTGAATGATGGAGGAGAAACCCAGCAGGCCATCATAAAGCTTTTGCTTGAACACGGGGCCGATACAAGTCTTACAGACCAATATGGTGTGAAGCCGATTGAGCTTGCCAGAAGAAAAGGATACAAAGAAATAGAGAATATTTTATTTACCACTGGTATAGAGTAATTGCATAGTTTTTAGGTAATAAATCCCTTTCTGTTTTAATAGCAGAAAGGGATTTATTTTGGTTTATATAGATGTCCCCGAAAGATTGAATCCCTCAGCAGCGGCAGCATGCAATGCAAGAGGATAGTAAGTACCCGCAAGAAAAGCTAAAGTTTAAAAGTTTTATTAAGCAGGGAAGATATAGGAAGGGATATTCAAATAATTCCGAAGACAGTATGTTAACATCAAGTATAAGGACATATTTAAATAAAGGAGGAAATGCGATGAATACAGATATCCAAAAAGAAGAAAACCGGTTTTTTATGAATGATGAAGAAGGGAATATGATAGCGGAAATTACGTATATTCCAAGCGGTGATTCTGTCATAACCATAGACCATACATATGTAAGCGACTCCCTGCGCGGACAGGGAATTGCAGGAAAGCTTCTGGAAAGCGTCGTTCAGGAGGCACGCAGCAAGGGATATAAGGTTGTGCCTGCCTGCTCATATGCCAAAGCTGTTTTTGACCGAAAGAGCGAATATCAGGATTTGCTTGCAAACTAAAGGAGGTTTTCTGCATGGACGCAAAAAGAATAGATGTAAATGGAACAGCCATTTCATACTATGATGAAGGCAAAGGGGAGCCGCTTGTATTGCTGCATGGATTTTGCGGCAGCAAAGGTTATTGGGCTAGGGTGATTCCAATTTTGGCGGAGAACTTTCGAGTCATTGCGATGGATCTTCCGGGACATGAAGGTTCAGGGCTGCCAGAGGGTGAGCCCTCTATTGAAAAGATGGCAGAAGTAATCAAAGGAGCTATGGATGAGCTGGGACTTGAAAAAGTATCTCTTTTCGGCCATTCATTGGGCGGTTATGTAGCCCTTGCATTTGCTGAAGCATATGAGGAAAAGCTGAAATCCTTTTCCCTTATCCATTCAACAGCCAGCCCGGATTCCGAAGAAGGGAAAAAGGGAAGGGATGTCGCTGCCGGTAAAATCGATAAGGAGGGTATAGAATCCTTTATAGATGGACTGGTGCCGAAGCTTTTTGCACCAGGGGAGAAACATCCGGACCAAATTCAAATGGCAAAAGAAATTGGCTATCGTACAAGAGCTGAAGGTGCAAAGGCTGCCCTGAAAGCAATGAAACAGCGCGGTGGCCGCAGTCATGTCTTGAAAAATACAAAGCTCCCAGTGTTAATTGTCGCTGGAGAACAAGACCAGATTGTCCCTCCTGAAAAATCATTTGCAGTCAAAGGATCTAACATCAATCAGGTGACCATTGATAATGCGGGGCACATGAGCATGTACGAAGCGCCGGAAGAACTTGCAGAGGCTATCCGCGGGTTTTTGAAAGAGTAGCAGTCTCTGTTTTGGAGCGCACATAAATTTGTGTTATCCTCACATAAAAAATCTTATCCGCACTTAAATTGGCGTTAAGCGCACAGAAAGGCTCCTTTGCCGCCAAATTAATCATTTTTGCGAGTGAAATATAGAAAAAAAGCTCCTTTTCACCAGAAAAGGAGCTTTATCTTACTTAAATATAACTGAAATAATCTCGTCCGTCGTCATTCCGCTTTCTATTTCAAACGTGCCGGGACGCAGATCATTCTCAAGACCGCGTTTTTCTACATCTTTATAGAATTGGATGCCGCTTTCAATTATATGGGCTTTTTCAAGCGCGTTCCCCACATCAATGCTGGTCATTCCCATTGATACGGTTAAAATAGTCCGGTAAACAACTTTTTCGCCGGTTTTGTCATCGGTTTTCTTTTCGGTTTTATCCTCTTTTTTCTCGCTGGATTTTGCGGCAGCAGCAAGCTGTTTGCTCCATTCATCTTCCGTGTTGATGACGTAGCCTTTAGATGCCAGCAGGTCAATCATTTCTTCATCTGACAGCTTTTCCACTTTCTCTGCTTTATCCGATGGCTTTTCAGTGCTCTTTGCTTCAGAAGGTCCAAATAGATAGACACTTCCCGTCAAAATGGCAGCCGCTAAAAGGCCTGCTGCAAAACTGCGCAAGGAATTTGGTGTCATTGGGCAACCATGCTCCTTTCACCCTTGTTCGCTGAATAAGGCAAGAGCATCAGATCAACCTCGTTAGGCGTAAGCTGTTTTTTTAATGCAATGCTTTCATTGGAATATCCGCGTTTATGCAAATCCAGTACTTCGCGAAGCAGCAATCTTTCTTCTGATGGCCCGCTCATAGCTCCTGATTGCTTCGCCGTAATCTCTGCGTCCAATTCAATATTTCTGATTTGCTGCTGAAGCTCATGAATTTCATTTTTTAGTGTAAAAGTAACCTGATCAATTTGCTGCTCAATATTTGATTTTGACTGCGCCGTTTTTAAAAACGATAAAATGAGCAGCACGACTGCTGAACCAAATAATATGGCAATTACCCATCCCATCCTAAAATCCTCCCTTATGTAAACACTTTTTTTCTCGGTATCTATTTTTTTACCAAACTAAATTATACCTTTATTGCCGGGGGATTTCGAATGATAACCTCAAAATAACACGATAGTCCTGTTTTTATGTCAGAAAAAGGTACGGATGGTAAATCCTATTTCTTATAAAAGCCCGGGCCATTCAGGACCGGGCTTCCATTTGTTCAGTTTTCTTTCTGCAGCTGTGCGCGTTTGGCGGCATGCAGAATGTCTTCGATGGGAGAGACTCTCCCGAATTTATCTTTATGGACAATATGTTTTCTTTCAAATTGGGTGGGATTATCAATTCCTGCCGCTGCCGCCAGATTGTATAACCCTTCTCTGAGCGAAATGACATAGTTGCAAACCCGGTAATGCTTTTCCTCAACAATTAAACCATCCTGAAGCTTTTTGTCGGTTGTCGCCACCCCTGCCGGGCAGTGATTGGTATGGCAGACACCGGCCATAATGCAGCCGACGCTGATCATAAAACCGCGGGCAATATTGACCAGATCCGCTCCCATTGCAAGAGCTATGGCAATTTTATCAGGAGTGATTAATTTACCGGAAGCGATAATTTTCACACGGTCCCGTACCCCATACTCCCTCAGCATTTCATCGATAACTGTCAGGGCGGATTGGATAGGGAGCCCCACGCTGTCCGCAAGCTCCTGATAAGTCGCCCCTGTTCCGCCTTCACCGCCATCCACTGTGATGAAGTCCGGGCCTTTGCCGCTCTCCTTGATATAGGAAATCATGTTTTCAAGAGCATCCAGGTCACCTACCACAATTTTCATGCCGACAGGCTTTCCGCCAACACTTCTGAGCTCCTCTATAAAATCGAACATGGAAGGGACATTATCAAATTCATAGAAACGGTTTGGACTGTTAATCGTTTTCCCGACTTCGACAAGCCGGATACTGGCGATTTCTTCGGTTACTTTTTCGCCTTCTACATGGCCGCCGCGGGTTTTCGCACCCTGTGCAAGCTTTAGTTCAAAGGCCTTGACCTCAGGTATATCGCTTTTCTTTTTAAATTCTTCCCATGAAAATTCCCCATTGGCCTTTCGGACACCGAACATATCAGGGCCGATTTGCATAATGATGTCCGGGCTGCCGGCCAAATGATACTGAGACAGGCCGCCTTCACCGGTATTCATCCAGGTTCCTCCTGCTAGGCCAAGCCCTTTGGAAAGGGCCGTAATGGCTTTTTCACCGAGAGATCCATAGCTCATGGCCGATTGTCCTACAAGTCCCTTGACCCTGAATGGCTGCCGGCAGCTGTTTTCTCCCAGTACGACCGCATCCTCATCCCGAAGATAGTAAGGATCAGCCAATTTTTCTTCGCTGTGCTCCTTTCTTGAAAAAAGATTATCCCCATCGACCTTATAGACACGGGTGTTTATTTTCCTTGTATTATCCACCTTCATTTCATCAACCAGTTTTGGGAACAGGGTGTTTCGTATATAAAAGCCTTCTTCGTCAAAATTTCTTATCGATCCGAAGCCTATTAATCTTTCTTTGTATTTGCCGGCTTTGACAACATCCTGGTATTCCTTTCTGGAAAAAGGCTTGCCTTCTGTATCATTATTGAACAGGTACTGTCTTAGTTCAGGCCCCACATTTTCTGCGAAGTACCGCACCTTCCCGATTACCGGGAAGTTCCTCAGTATAGAGTGCTGTTTCTGCCTGTCATCTTTTATATACCAATAAATAAATAGAATGACAGGGACAAAAATAACCAATGAGATAAATACGAATAATGCAATGATAAGGTAATCTGTTAAACTCATTTTATCCTCCTTCTATTAAAACTGGCTTAGGGCTTCACTGATAGGGGTGTCTCCCGAGGCTGCTTCAATGGTCGAATGAAAGACCGCTTCCTGGTTAAGGGACTCTACCAGAACTTCAGCAGCGTCCTCGCGCGGTATCTCAGCCTTTCGGTCATGGATTTTCTTTGACAGGGTAATGGCTCCGTTCCCGGGATTGTCCGTTAATTGGCCAATCCGAACCACTGTGTATACTAGATTGGCAGTTTTGAGCATATCCTCCGGAAGATCCTTCGCCGCAATTTTGCGGGAAGGGTCTGTTTCGCTTTCCTCCGCTTTAACTGCACTCATCATCACAAATCTCCTGACATTTGATTTTTGTGCCAATTGGATGATGTCGGATATAGATTGGTGATCGACCATAACAGTTTTGCCTGTATGTTTTTTAGGATTGACGCCTGTCAAGTAAATCACTGCATCTGATGCCTGCAGATAGGGGATCAGCTTTTCCTCGTCATAAACAATTGCCTGTGCTGCTCCCAGCTTGATCAGATCCTCAATTTGGTTTTCCTTTGCCGCAACGGCAAGAGCTTCATGCTTCCTGTCAGCGAGCTTCCTGATTACATGCTCACCGACATCTCCATTGGCACCGATTACAATCACCTTCATGCTAACGCCTCCTTTTTTACCTTTTTTCCACAAGGGGTTTATTTAAAACCAAAATCAGGCAAACAAAAAAGCGGCCCATTAAGAGGACCGCGCTGGTTTTACTCAAATCGTTATGTGGCTCAGACGGCTCACTGTATCCATCCTTTGCGGATGAAGCTTTGCCGTTTATGCCAGCCGTTTAAAATTCTGTCCGAGTATTTCATTCATCGTGTGTACTGTGATAAATGCTTTATTGTCAACCTGGGTAATATAGCTTTTCAGCTTTGTAAAATCTTTTCTGCCCAGGATGGTTGTAATGACTTCTTTTTTATCTGAAGTGAAGGCACCGGTTGCCGTGTGAATGGTTGCACCCTTCCCCAGTTCATGAACAATATAGGTTTTAATTTCATCACTGTGGTGGCTGATAATCACAATTTCCTTGTTTGAATTGAATTGCTGAAGTGCATAATCAATCACAAATCCATTAATAATGACTCCAAAAAAGGCATACATGCCGACTTGCGGCCCAAATAGAACGGCGGAAGACAGGGCAATGGCTAAATCAGCCAGAAGCACTCCTCTGCCAACTTCAATATTTAAATATTTATTAAAAATCATAGCGATGATATCTGTACCGCCAGTGGAGGCCTGCTGGTTAAACACAATCGCCATGCCGGTTGCGGCGATGCATTGCCCGATGATCAGCTGAATAAGCAAGTCATCACTAAGCGGCTGAGCCATCGGGGCGAACTTCTCAAGCGCCCATACATAAAAGGACAATGCAAAGCTGGCATAAATGGTTTTTGCCCCAAAACCAGATCCAAGAAAAACAAACCCAACTGCAAACAATATCAAATTGACAAGAATCATGAATGTACCGATTGAGAAATCTGGAAATAAATCATTCATGATGATCGACAATCCGCTGACCCCTCCAGTTGCTAAATTATTGGGGGACAAGAAAAAATGGACATTTATAGAAACCAGGAAAGCTCCCAGGTTGATCATCATAAAAGAAAACAGTTTTTGCCGCATCGCCGCAACCTCCTTTATTATAGTTTTTTTCGGATTCCGTAAAAAGCGGAACAACGGGATTATAAAGCCCATCAAGCCCCTTTGTAAAGGGAATGAGAGGAAAAAAATAAGGTTTAATAATTAAGAAAATTGGAATGGTTTGCAAAAGTGGATGCTATTATCTATTTTTGTTTAATTCTTATATAATAGTTATGACTAGCACGAGCACGAAAGGATGTAAGAAATCTTGAAAAATAGAAAGCTTATTGTCATTCCCATTATGATACTTGTAGCCGGTGCAGCCATGTGGATGCTGAATAAGGATTACCAGCAGATAGACCTGATGATCCGCTTGATGATAGCAGCCGGTGCAGCACTATTATCAGGTGTTATCTCCTATTTTTTATTCAAGCCGGAAAAAGAAGAACAATAAAGTGAAACTTCAATCAGTGGGGGGGGGTTCCTTATCCCCCACTGATTGTTAGTCGCGTTCTAGTGTCGCTAAGATCTCCGCTAGCGCTTTGATCAATCGACACTACGAACCCGATTGGTTCCACTAAGCCTCTGCCTGTGCGTCGGCAAGTTTCACTGTATC
>NZ_NJQY01000004.1:269182-319586 GCF_010628845.1 Bacillus sp. 22-7
TCTGAGTCTTGAAGTGGGGGTCTTACTGCCCGTTAGACTGCGATAAAATGCCTGCTCCCTGGTTAGGGGACAGGCATTTCTTTTTTTGGGAACTTTTACAATTCTGATGCGTATATAAGCTGAAGGGAGCTGATAAAGGTGAACCATGTTAAAGAATGCCCGAGATGCAAAGGGACAGAATTTGCAGAAGGCACTGACTATGTGGCAGTCAGGCCATTGAATAAAAAACTTTCAACTGGATCTCTGAAGATCTTTCGCTTTTGTTTAAGCTGCGGGGAGATTGTTTCTATCAGAGTTGAAAATCCAGGCAAGTTTAGAAGCCAGTGATGGGAAAAGAGGCTGCATGAGAGCTCCATGAATCATCCTTTGTGCATCTCTTCCTCCACCAGCCCGCATTACTATTTCCTCCGCTTAAGCAGCTGTAAATCAATGTACAGCTGGCATCTTGTATTAAAGTCGTCAAAATCGATTGAAGTCAGGTCAGTAATTTGTTTCATCCGGTATTTTAATGTATTGGTATGGATGAAAAGCTGCTCAGCTGTCGGCTTGAGGCGGCAGTTGTTCAATAAATAGACTTCAAGCGTCTTCAGCAGGCTGGTTTGGCTCTCCAGGTCTTTTTTCTGCAGCTTCATAAGATCTTCATTAACATAATTGGTCTTGCTGTTATGCTGGGCGATCGGTTCCAGGTAACGGAACACCCAGAGCTTTTTATATTCATAGGGCAGTTCTTCAGGCGAGCCAATGAATTTGGCGGCTTTGATGACCTCCAGGGCCTCTCGATAGCTTTTGCGCAGCTTTAGGATGGAGGAATACTCTCCTCCGATTCCCGCATACACAGTCTGCTGCCTGAATTGGCTTAGGACGGTATTGGTTAATTCGTGTGCGTCTTCTGAAAGGCTGCCGGGTGCAGGGGAGCTGCTGCCGATCATTACGATGATCTCATGCTGATTCGTAAAGATATAAGCAGGATGGCTGAGCGCATTAGCGAACAGCCGAACGGTTTCATTTAATTCAGCAAACATCTCTTCATCTCCCTGAACGACCGTAAATACATTGATGATAAAAGCCTCCGGGAGGATGATTTTGACATTGGCAGCTTCCCATTTAATCTGATCTTCGGTCTGATACGTACGATCAATGATTTTTTGATAAAATTGATGTTTTTCTTCTTCTTTACGGAGCTTCTTCAGGTTTTTCTGATATAAAAGCTTTCCAATATGGAAGGAAACGTCATGCAGAAATTTCATTTCGCTTTCAGACAGGAAACCGTCTAATTCCTGAACCCAGATAAATCCAAGTATCTGCTCTTTATATTTTGCGCTTACAACTACACGCTGGTTAAGGCCGATTTCTTCCATCTTCTTAATTCTGAAAGGCTCAGGGATTGTCTTTAACTGGTCAACAATGCCTTCATCCATAAATTTCTCCAAAATGGGAATCGGCCATCTCTTCGAAAAAATAGTCTGCTGGTTCGCCAAATCAAAATGCTCAATATAATACGAGCTATAAGCCAGCAGCGAGAATTGCTCATCCTCGATGACAACAGGCTTCTTCAAAAAAGTGCTGACCATTTCTGTAATCTCATCAATATCAGTCAAAGTAAGGATTTTCTCCAGCGGCTGGCTCATTAAGCTCCCTCCTCATTATTGCTGTTCTTATTATAGTGAAAAACGGTGACAGGCACCACCCGAATTTTGTGGTATAGAAAAAGGACCGGGCATTTTCTTAGCCCAGTCCTGATTAGTCTAGTTTATTTTAAGGATTTTTCAAAGTCAGCAAACTGTTTCTCAACTTCTGCAGATGGCTTCTCAGTCAGAAGACTCACCACGATGATGGCGATTAAGCTGGCAGCAAAGCCAGGGATCATTTCATAGAGGAAGTCGGATAATCCGGCTTGAGACCAAATGATGACGGTGCTGGCACCTATGATCATCCCTGCTAGTGCTCCCCATCTTGTCATGCGTTTCCAGTATAAGCTGAGAATGATAAGCGGTCCGAAAGCAGATCCGAAACCAGCCCAAGCATAACCCACAAGGTCCAGAATCGTTTCATTTTTCTCCCATGAGATAAATAATGCAATGACAGAAACCAGCAATACAGATAATCTTCCTATTGTAACCAATTCTTTATCTGTAGCTGAGCGGCGGAAGAATGTCTTATATAAATCTTCCGTTAATGAGCTTGATGTGACTAGCAGCTGTGATGAGATGGTACTCATGATAGCTGCAAGGATTGCCGAGATTAAAAAGCCTGTAATGATCGGGTGGAATAATACCTCGCCAAGGAGGATGAAGATCGTTTCGGGATCTTCGATGCTAATTCCGGTATCCGCCACATAAGCAATTCCCACAAAACCAGTCAGCATAGCGCCAATACTTGAGAAAATCATCCAGCCCATCCCAATGCGGGTGGCTTTTTTGATTTCTTTAACTGAACTGATAGCCATAAAGCGGACGATAATATGTGGCTGTCCAAAGTAGCCAAGACCCCATGCAAAAAGGGATACGATGCCTAATAGGCTTGTCCCTTTAAAGATATCAAGGAAAGCTGGATTGATTGTTCTGGCAGTATCAATTGCCGGCCCAAATCCTCCTACATGGAAAAGGGTTACGATTGGGACAAGAATGAGGGCGAGGAACATAATCAAGCCCTGAACAAAGTCTGTCCAGCTAACCGCAAGAAATCCTCCAAATAGTGTATACGCAACCACAACACCTGTAATGATCCATAAACCTGTATGGTAATCCAGCCCGAAAGTGCTCTGGAATAAAACGCCCCCGGAAACCATGCCTGATGATACATAAAAGGTAAAGAAAATTAAGATAACTAATCCTGAAATCAGGCGAAGGATTTTGGAAGCATCCCCGAACCGGTTTTCTAAATAACCGGGAATCGTAATAGAATCATTGGCTACCTCAGTATATGTGCGAAGCCTTGGTGCCACATAGATCCAGTTTGCCCATGCCCCGAGAGTCAAGCCGATGACAATCCAGGAAGCGCTTAGGCCAGTGGCATACATGGCTCCTGGAAGGCCCATCAAAAGCCATCCGCTCATATCGGAAGCACCCGCACTTAAAGCGGTTACCGCAGGACCCAATGTCCGTCCTCCGAGCATGTAATCTGATAGATTGGAAGTCCGTTTATACGCATAATAGCCAATCCAAAGCATTCCAATCATATACACGGTAATGGATATAATTAATGCATAATCCATTTTGTCAGCCTCCTTTTTGTTGGTTTTACAAAATATTTAGATAAAATAAGCGATGAGAAAGCAGTGGTTTGCTTTCTCATTACCTAGAAATCATGACTGGTTTCTTTTTATTATAGTTATATTTTAATATTTTGGAAGAAAAATATTATTTCTTGAAAATGCCCTTAAAAGCAAATGCAATATTAGCCGGCCGTTCAGCAAGCCTTCTCATGAAATAGCCGTACCAGTCCATGCCGTATGGTACATAGACACGCATCTTATAGCCTTGCTTTGCCAGCTCCAGCTGTGTTTTATTCCTCATGCCATAAAGCATTTGAAACTCGAAACGGTCGTTTGAAATGTTATGCTTCTTTGCTAATTCTTTTGTGTACTCGATGATCTGGTCATCGTGGGAAGCTATTGCTGTATAGTTTCCGTTTAAGAGACTTTGTTCTATTAATTTCTTATAGTTTTCATCAACATCTGTCTTCTCAGGAAATGCGTGCTCAGGTGCTTCTTTATATGCCCCTTTTACCATTCTTAAGAACGGCTGGTATTTCCCCAGATCCTCCAGGTCCTTTTCAGTCCGGTACAGGTACGCCTGCAGAACGGTGCTTACACAGCTGTACTTTTCTTTAAACTGTTTAAACAAATCGATCGTTGCCTGGCAGCGCGGCACATCTTCCATATCGATTGTCACCATGATCTTATGCTTCTCGGCAGTATCAAGAATTCTGGTCATGTTTTTCACAACAAGATCATGATCAATATCCAGACCAAGAGAAGTCATTTTCAGGGATACTTGTGAATCCAGTCCTTCTTTGCTGATCATTTCAATGGTTGAAATACATTCCTCTGTCCGTTCATTTGCCACTTCAACAGAATCAACAAATTCTCCCAAATGATCCACTGTTACAGAAAGTCCCTGATTATTCAGATCCCTGATAAATCGGACGCTGCTTTTGAAATCAACCCCGCCTATTAATTTTCCTGCTGCAAAACTTCCGCCTCTATTCTGGGCGATTTTATTCAGTAAGCTATTTTTAGATAAATATAGGAAAAAGTCCCTTGTAATCGCTTCCATTTCAACAAGCACCTCCAATGGTTGTATCTTTAGATTAATCTTACAATTCTGTGACAAGTTACGACAATGTTCATAAAAAACAAAGATTCAATCAATCTATTGTTGACAGAAGACAATGAAAGGCTGCATTTTCCATATTCCGCTCCAAATTAATATGTAAGAAAAGTTTCCATATTATTGTTTACAATGACAAGCATTTGTATTTAAATAGTAATATAGTTTTGAATATTTATTTATTTCAGAAAATGGGGGTTAAAAAATGAGAAAGCAGTTAAAGAAATTTGCTCAATTTACAGCATTGTCCAGTTTGCTTGTCCTCTCTGCATGCGGCGGCAACCAGGCTGCAGGGGATGAGGATGGGAAGAGCAGTGGAGGAGCTGTTAAAGCGGATATTGGAGTTATTTCCTATATCAGCGGGCCGGGTGCAGCTTATGGTGAAGCTATCACAAATGGCTTAAAGCTGGCACAGGAAGAAATCAATGGCAAGGGAGAAGTCAAGATTAACCTTGTAACTGAGGATTCTGCCGGTAAGCAGGATCAGGCATTGACAGCAGCGCAAAAGCTTATGAATTCCGAGAATGTGACAGCCATTATCGGGCCAACCTTAAGCACAGAAATGAACGTAGTCGGTCCTGAAGCCGACCTCAACGGAGTGCCGATCATGGGAACTTCAACAACGGCAGAAGGAATTCCGCAAATTGGGGATTATGTCTTCCGCAACTCACTGCCTGAAGCATTGGCGATTCCGGCTGCAATAGATAAAGCCATTGAAAAATATGATGCTAAAAAAGTAGCAATTCTATATGGAAATGATGATGTTTTTACAAAATCGGGCTTTGACACAATGAAAAAAGCAGCGGAAGAGAAGGGCCTTGAAATCTTAACGATTGAAACGTTCCAAAAAGGCCAATCAGATTATAATGCTCAGCTGACAAAAATTAAAGGCTTAAAGCCGGACCTAATTCTGGCGTCTGCTCTATACAATGAAGGTGCAGTCATCATGGATCAGGCCAGGAAAATGGGCATTGATGTTCCGTTTGTCGGAGGAAACGGCTTTAATTCTCCTGAGGTCATCAATATTGCAGGGGATGCAGCAAATGGCCTGATTGTGGCAACTCCATGGTACGGTGAAAAAGAAGATGATAAGGTCAAGGAATTTGTAAGCAAATATGAAAAGGAATACGGCAAAAAGCCGGATCAGTTTGCAGCACAGGCATACGATGCTCTGTACATAATGGCTGAGGCATTGAAGAATGCCGGTGAAGCTGACCGTGATGCACTTCGGGATGCTCTGGCCGAGGTCAAGGGCTTTAATGGAATTCTTGGAGAGTTCTCTTTCGATGAAGAAGGAGATGTCGTGATGGATCCGACCGTTTTAGTTATTGAAGAAGGAGCATTTAAGGAATTTAATTAAAAAGCTGCGAAAGTGAAGCTCTGGCGCCTTCAGTGCCAGAGCTTACTTTTAAGAAAATTAGAGTAAGCAGGTGAATGCCGTGTTAATCGAACAATTAATAAACGGAATTACCCTTGGCAGCATTTATGCCATTGTTGCACTTGGGTTTACATTGGTTTTCGGGGTGCTTGGGATTATCAATATGGCACACGGAGAAATTTTTATGTTCGGAGCCTTCATTGGCGTTGTTGTCACTTCCACTTTTAAAGGGCCGCTTTGGCTGGCTTTTCTGGCTGCAATTGCGGTAACTGCTGCAATGGGATATCTGCTTGAACGATTTGCCCTGAGACCGCTCCGGAATAAACAGGGTGTATCCCATCTGGCGCCATTGATCAGCACTATTGGTGTATCGATACTGCTGGAAAACCTGTCCCACCATATTTTTGGACCGGGCAACCATCCTTTCCGTGCTTCTTTCGCGGAAATCAGCTTCCAGATCGGTTCGATAACTGTGTATCTTGTGCAGATTGTCATCTTTGTCATATCCGTCCTGCTCATGTACGCCCTTTCTTTTTGGCTTGGCAAAACAAAGGCAGGAAAAGCCTTAAGAGCAACTGCTGAAAATCTGGAAACAGCAAGCCTTCTTGGTGTTGATGTCAAAAGAACAATTACAATGACGGTTATCATCGCATCGGCAATGGGCGGAATCGCCGGTATCCTTGTCGGGATGGCCTTTAACTCTGTAACGCCGCAGATGGGTTTATCCATTGGGCTAAAAGGACTTGCCATCATCATTCTTGGGGGCATGGGGAATGTCAAGGGAGCGATGGCAGGAGGACTTATTCTTGGTCTGGCCGAAACCTTTGTCGTTGTTTACGGCGATTCAGGTTACAAAGATGCAATCGCTTTTGCGGCCATCATCATCATACTTCTCATCAGGCCACAGGGATTGTTTGGCCAAAAAATTTCAGCGTAAGAAGGTGAAATCATGCTTGCAGAATTAATAAATCCATATTATTTACAGGTAGCTTCTTTTATATTAATCAACATTATATTAGGGGTTAGTATTTATATTACTCTATCAACTGGACAGCTTTCGCTAGCCAACGCAGGATTTATGGGGATCGGTGCCTATACATCTGCACTATTGACGCTGAATTTTGACCTTCCGATTATTGTGGGCATACTGGCCGGCACTTTATTGGCAGGTGTTTTCGGAATCCTGATCGGGATACCGACATTAAGGCTTCAGGGTGTTTATCTCGCCATTGTTACCCTTGGGTTTGGAGAGGTTATCCGCGTTATTTTTGTAAACTGGGAGTCTATGACAAAGGGAGCTGTCGGTTTATCAGGCATACCGCATATGGGCCGTGAGCTGCTGAATACATTAAAAGACTTAGGCTTTGATCCGAAAATACTTGGGCTTCAAAATAACCAGTTTGTGTTTCTGGCTATCTTCCTCATTTTATTAGGGGTGACAATCAGCATCATCGCATTTTTCAGAAGGCAGAACCGCTCAAGAGTAGGACGGGCTTTCGCAGCGATTAAGCTGGATGAAAAAGCTGCAGAATCAATGGGCATCAATATCACGTATTATAAGGTCCTGGCATTTGCACAGGGGGCCCTGGTAGCGGGTTTTGCAGGTGCACTGTTTGCCCATGTTCTTGCGTACATAAGTCCTGCCGATTTTGCCTATCACCGTGCCGTTGAGATTCTGATTTTTGCCGTTTTCGGGGGAAGCGAAGTAATCTGGGGACCGGTGTTTGGGGCGCTCTTTCTAACTGTAATGCCGGAAGTGCTCCGATTTATCAGCGAATACCGCTACATGATTTACGGTCTGATCATTATTATTATGATGGCAGTCAGACCGCAGGGATTAATTGATGTAAATATTTTAAACTGGGTCAAGCTAAAAACATCAAAGAGGAGGCAAAAGCATGGTACTTCAAGTCAAAAAAGCATGTAAAAACTTTGGCGGGCTGAGTGCCCTGTCTGATGTCTCGTTCTCTATAAATCAAGGTGAGATCTTTGGGCTGATTGGTCCGAATGGAGCGGGGAAGACCACGATGTTCAATCTGATTACATCAATGTTCACTCCTACCTCAGGCGAGATCATCTTTAATGAAGACAATATCAATGGCTTAAAGCCGCATCTGATCACGAAAAAAGGCATTTGCAGGACATTCCAGAATATTCGCCTGTTTCCGCAGATGACAGCAGAAGAAAACGTGATGGTTGGGGAGCACTGCCGAAGCAAATCAGGGGTTTTCAGCAGTGTATTCAGGACAAAATCACAGCGGCAGGAAGAAGAGAGAATCCGCAGCAAAGCGAATGAACTATTAGAGTTTGTGGGGCTCGGCGGGTTCGCGGAAACTGTATCAGACAGTCTTGCATACGGCCAGCAAAGAAGGCTGGAGATTGCCCGTGCCCTGGCCAGCTCTCCTAAATTGCTTCTGCTCGATGAACCGGCAGCCGGAATGAATGAAACAGAAACAAGCGAATTATTTCACCTCATTAAAAGAATTCAGGAACAGGGCATTACGGTCCTCCTGATTGAGCATGATATGCCGCTTGTCATGAAATTATGCGACCGTATTGCCGTCCTAAATTTCGGCAAGAAGATTGCTGAAGGCACACCTGCTGAAATCCAGAATAATCCTGATGTCATCGAAGCCTATCTCGGCAGTGAGGAGGAGGATATGTATGCTTAAGGTAAATGGGATTAACGCTTTTTACGGGAAAATCCAGGTTCTTAAAAACATCAGCCTCGAAGTGGAAGAAGGCAGTATTGTTACGATCCTTGGCGCAAATGGTGCAGGGAAGACAACGACCATGAAGACCATTTCCGGAATGCTTAAGCCTCAAGCCGGCAGCATTCAATTTCAGGGGCAGGATGTAACGGGACTTCGGCCGGACCAGCTCCTGCGCAAAGGGATTGCCCTTGTTCCGGAAGGCCGCCAGATTCTTTCCGGAATGACAGTGCTTGAAAACCTGGAAATGGGGGCATACCACCGGAAGGATAATGAAATTGACCAGGATATTAAGAACGTAATGGAGCGTTTCCCCATCCTCGAAGAAAGGCAGAAACAGCTTGGCGGAACATTATCCGGCGGACAGCAGCAGATGCTGGCCATTGCTAGGGCCATTCTCAGCAAACCAAAGCTGCTTCTTCTGGACGAACCGTCAATGGGACTGGCCCCTCTGATCGTGGCTGACATCTTTAAAATTATAAAAGAAATTAATGAAGCGGGCACGACTGTTCTATTGGTTGAACAGAATGCAAGGCAGGCCCTGAAAATATCCGATTACGGATACGTTTTGGAAACAGGCAAAATGGTTGCTGAAGGAAGTTCAGAGAAGCTTCTGAATGATCCGCGCATCATGGAAGCATACCTGGGGCGCAAATCAAGCTAAAGATAAAAGGCCGAATCTTTTGATTTGGCCTTTTATCTTTTTACCTAATGCATTATGATAATAACGGAAATCAACGTGCAAAAACCGGAGGACAAATGAATAAGAGAAAGAAAATCTTAAAAAGGATAATGATAACTTTATTAATTCTCGGCGTATTTCTATTTTTAAACAACAGCTCTCTGCTTACAAAAGAAAGAAACGATAAGCCGCTCCTGCTCGCTCATAGAGGAATGGCACAGACCTTTCATATGGAAGGGATCACAGGAGAGACGTGTACGGCTGAAAGAATTTACGAGCCTGAGCATAACTTTCTTGAGAATACGATTCCTTCCATGGAAGCAGCTTTTGAGGCAGGGGCAGATATAGTCGAACTGGATATCCAGCTTACAAAGGATGGACAATTTGCGGTGTTCCATGATTGGACCCTGGATTGCCGGACAAATGCAAAAGGAAATACGAGAGAGTATACAATGGAGGAATTAAAAAAGCTGGACATTGGATACGGCTATACAGCCGATCACGGTAAAACCCATCCGTTTCGCGGTAAGGGAATCGGAATGATGCCAAGCCTGGATGAAGTCATGAAAGAGTTCCCGAAAGGAGATCTCTTAATCCATATTAAAAGCAATGACTCCCAGGAAGGAGTAAAGCTTGCTGAATACCTGTCGATATTTCCAGCAGACAGATTGGAGAAAATAACTGTATATGGAGGAGACAATCCAATTGCCGCACTGAAGGAAGAAATGCCTGGAATGCGGGCTATGTCTAAGGCTACATTGAAAGATTGCCTCCTGCCATATATAGGTGCGGGATGGACAGGTTATGTGCCAAATGCCTGCAAAAACACACAGGTTCATATTCCTGAATCATATACAAAGCTGCTGTGGGGATGGCCAAATAAGTTCTTAAACCGAATGGATGAGGCAGGTACAAGAGTTATAGTGGTTGCCGGGGATGGCAGCTGGTCGGAAGGCTTTGACAGACCGGAAGACCTAAAACGGCTCCCTGAGAGCTATTCAGGAGGCATCTGGACAAACAGGATTGAGCTGATTGCCCCAGTATATAGGAAAGAATAGACGTCTGGTCTGATCCAGGCGTTTTTAAATTTTTTTAACGGAATTATTTAAAAATTTTGTAAAAAGGATTATGATATGGATAGGGTTATTTAGTTTGCCGAAGGATTTTAAGAGTATTATTATACATATATTAACTGCAATTACAGCTTGGGGGACTATAAATGGCGAAAGTATTGGCATTTCTTAAGCCTTACCGGATAGCGGTGGCTATAGCTCTGTCATTAATGCTGACGGAGCTTGCTGTTGAGCTTATTCAGCCATTATTAATGGCAAAAATCATAGATGAAGGCATCCTGCAGAATGATCTTCAGGAGATCCTGAAGTGGGGAGGGATCATGCTGGCTGCTTCTTTTGCGGCTTTTGCGGCTGGAGTCATCAATTCCTTTTATGCTGCACATGTCAGCCAGAGCTTCGGTTTTGATGTAAGGAAAAGCTTATATGACAAGGTTCAATCCTTCTCCTTTGCCAACTTTAATCTTTTTCCGACCTCTTCATTAATTACCCGTATGACGAATGATATTACGCAGCTTCAGAATACTGTTTTTATGAGCCTTCGAATCATGATGAGAGCGCCTCTCTTAATCATCGGCGGCCTGATCATGGCATTTGTGGTAGATGTAAAGCTTGCACTTATCTTATCAGCTGTTGCCCCTTTCCTTTTTCTATTTCTGTTTTGGGTCATGGGAAAAGGCGGCGCGCTTTTTAAGGCAGTCCAGGAAAAGCTTGATTCTGTGAATAGCGTCATGCAGGAGAACCTGACGGGGATCAGGCTAATTAAAGCGTTTGTCCGCAGAAATCATGAAGTGAAACGCTTCGCACGCACAAATGAGGATCTCAGAGATGGAACCGTTAAAGCATTGCGCCTGATGGAAGTGACCATGCCTGTTCTGCTTTTCATTATGAATCTTAGTATTCTTGGAGTCCTTTGGTTTGGCAGCATACAGGTAAATGCAGGGGATGTAAAGGTAGGCGAGGTAGTTGCGATTGTGAACTATGCAACCAGAATAACGGCCGCCTTCTCCATTTTCTCCTGGATTATCATGGCATTTTCCAGGGCGAGGGCATCAGCAAACCGTGTAACAGAGGTACTGGACACTGAAGTGGATTTAACAGACAGTCAAGAATCTCATGATAGGAAGGGCTTAACAGTGAGCCGAGGGGAAATTCACTTTAAAGATGTATCTTTTAAATATCCAGGCACTTCAGAGAAGGTACTCGATGGCATCAGTTTTATCATCCATCCCGGGGAAACAGTGGCAATAATGGGTGCAACAGGCTCCGGGAAGACCTCTTTATTCCAGCTTATCCCCCGCCTTTATGATGTGACCGGCGGGAGAGTTGAAATTGATGGGCGGGATGTAAGGGAATTGAAAATGGAGAACCTCCGCAGGAAAATCGGTTTTGTTCCTCAGGAAGCCCTGCTCTTTACAGGCAGTGTGAAAGAAAACATATCATGGGGAAAAGAAGATGCAGCGATGGAGGAAATCACTGAAGCAGCGGTCAATGCGCAGATACATGAAACCATCATGAAGCTTCCGCAGGGTTATGAAACAAGAGTGGGGCAAAAGGGAGTTAACTTATCCGGCGGGCAAAAACAGCGTCTTTCCATTGCCCGGGCGCTTGTACGAAAGCCTAAAATCCTTCTTCTTGATGACAGCACAAGTGCGCTGGATATGAAAACAGAAGCAAAACTTCTGAATTCATTGAAACAATATACCTGTACAACCATGATTATTACGCAGAAAATCAGTACAGCCATGGAAGCAGACAGAATCCTGTTGCTTGAGGATGGGGTGCTTCTTGCTGAGGGAGACCACGAGACTCTTCTTAAAACATCCGGATTGTATAAGCGAATTTTTCAATCCCAGTCTGGAGAGGAGAACAGAAACTATGCTTAAACACTTTAAAGAACCTTTCCAGCATAAAAGAATTCCTCTTGAGCTGAATGGTGAATTTACAAAAGGGAAAAAGCCCAAGTCTGAAAACATGGGGGCCACACTAAAAAGAATTTGGTCCTATTTAGCCTATAATAAGGGTTTGTTATATCTCGTTTTATTCATGGTGGTCATCAGCTCGGCAATGGGGCTGCTTGGCCCCTATTTAGTCGGAATGGCTATTGACGATTATATTGTCACAAAGAACAGCGATGGATTTATCGCTTTACTGATCTGGCTTGGCGTCATTTATGTGTTGAACTCGCTTGCCCTCTGGTTTCAGAATTATTGGATGATCGGCATCGCACAGGAAACGGTTTTTACGATGAGAACGAAGCTTTTTGGCCACTTGCACAGGCTGCCTATTCCGTTCTTTGACAAGCGGCAGCAGGGGGAACTGATGAGCAGGGTTACAAACGATATTGAAAATGTCAGCTCGACTCTGAACAGTTCAGTGATACAGGTCTTTTCCAGCCTGCTGACATTGATTGGCACTGTCTCTGTTATGCTTTGGCTAAGTCCTTTGCTGACGCTCATTACCCTGATCATTGTGCCGCTGATGTTCTTGGGAATGAAATGGATTACAGCACGGACAGGAAGGCTGTTCAAAGAGCAGCAGAAGAATCTTGGAGAGCTGAACGGTTTTATTGAAGAAACCATATCAGGGCAAAGGATCATCAAGACCTTTTCTCAGGAACAGAAAGTGATGGCCGAGTTTCGGGAAAAAGGGGAAAAACTTAAGCTGGCAGGGTTCTGGGCTCAAACTTATTCCGGGTTTATCCCGAAGCTGATGAATGTCCTGAACAACTTGAGCTTTGCCATTATCGCCGGGGCAGGGGGCATTTTTGCCCTGAATGGGATGATCTCAATCGGTGTGATTGTCATATTCACAGAGTATTCCCGCCAATTTACACGTCCGCTTAATGACCTGGCAAACCAATTTAACACCCTTCTATCTGCGCTTGCCGGAGCAGAGCGGGTATTCGACATCATGGATGAGGATGAAGAATTCCGAAATGAAGAGCAGCTGAAAGAGCTTGCCGAAGTGAAAGGCGAGGTCGAATTCCAGGATGTTTCTTTTTCGTATGAAGAAGACGGAAATACGGTAAGAAACGTAAACCTCCATGTCAAAGCAGGCCAGACCGCTGCTTTCGTTGGTCCGACAGGTGCAGGAAAGACCACCATGATCAATTTGCTCTCCCGCTTTTATGAACGGGACTCAGGCCGTATTTTAATTGACGGTGAAGATATCGCAAATGTGAAAAAAGAAAGCCTTAGAAAGCATATGGGATTTGTCCTGCAGGATTCATTTCTTTTCCGCGGCACTGTGCGTGAAAATATCCGCTACGGCAGGCTGGAAGCTTCAGAAGAAGAAGTGGTGGAGGCGGCTAAGCTTGCCAATGCCCATTCATTTATCGTGAAACTGCCGCAGCAGTATGATACAGTGCTGAGTCAGGAAGGAAATGGCATCAGTCAGGGGCAAAAGCAGCTTCTTTCCATTGCACGTGCATTTTTGGCCAACCCGGACATCTTAGTTCTGGATGAAGCCACAAGCAGCATTGATACGGTGACAGAGCTTAAAATTCAGGATGCCCTTCAGGAGCTGATGAAAGGAAGGACCAGCTTTGTCATTGCCCACCGTTTGAACACCATTCAAAATGCGGATAAAATTTTTGTTCTGGAAGAGGGCAGGATTATTGAGGAAGGAACACATGAATCACTGCTTGAACAGGAGGGCTTTTATTACCGGCTGCATGGTAAAGCGGCAGCAGGGGCAAATGCTTGAAGTCAATGGCTATTCCAACACAAAAGGCGGACTTGATTACGATCAAATCCGCCTTTTCGCTTATCTATCAAATAACATTTTTTTCTCTTGCTTCTCTTAGCCAGTCCGGGAATTCGTTCAGCAGGAGGTCATATAGTTCGTTATCAGAAATGGCCTCTACATCTTTAATGTGGAAAAAATTTGCGTTATCAATATAGCGGCCATCCATTTCATCCAGCTTTTCCAATACTTCAAAGTTTGAATCGCCTATCCCGACAAACTGCCAGAACAAGGGTTTATCGGATGATGAAACAACAGGTTTTTTGATGGTTCTTTTGCAGCCGCCATCATTAATGAAAACAATGAAGGCTGGATCTTTGCTCGGATCTTCAGAGGTATATTTCTGAATGACATCCTCCATTACCGGAGGCTCATCATTTCGTCCGAATTTGTGTATTAGATCATTATTTAAAATATACTGATCCACATATCCTTCAAAATCATGTTCAGTTACCGGCTTCAGCCTGGAAAATTCATTATCATAGACCCAGACATCCAATGCGCCATCATCATCAAATTGGCTGGCAACAGCTAAGATTCTCTCCACAACCCTCTGAACGGTTCCATTTTTATATAACTTGCGCATGGAGCCGGAAATGTCCAGCACCAAACCTACTCTGGCAGTGACATTTGTCAGATTCTTTTTTTCCAGTACAATGCCTGCTGATTTTTTTAATAAACTAATAGAGCTCATTTATGTGGAATCCCCCTTTAATCATATATTCTAATGTTTACCATATCGGGAGACTATCCGCATTAAAAAAGCTTTCTAATTTGAGAATTTCATAGCAAAGTCGATCAGGATTTTTTCATATAAATGGATGGAATGCGGCAGAACGTATTCCTTATCTCCGTGCCAGTTCATGCCGGTTGGGCCAAATTCGATGGCAGGGATCCCGTAATTGGCAAAGAACACAGTATCCGCAGAACCATGCTGTCCAAAGAAAACAGCTTTATCTTCTGTGTGCTTTTCGACAATGGGTTCGAGCATCAGGATGAAAGGATTATCTCTGGCTGTCACAAGCGGCTTTGAGAACATATTCATGATAATTTCCCCATCTGTGATATTTTCAATTTGTTTGATGATCTCTTCATGGTTTTGCTGCGGCAAATAGCGGATATCATACGACATTACACATTTTTCAGGCACCTTATTATATACATCCCCTCCGCTTATTTTTGCAAGATTAATCGAAGGATATGGGTAAAATTCCGATGATTCCTTTGCAAAAGGCAATTTTAATAGTTTTTGATGAACTTCAAAAGCCTTTTCGATAGCATTGACTCCCTCCCATGGACGGCTGCCGTGTGCAGGGTCTCCTTCTATCTCAATGTCCAGCCTGATAACGCCTTTTGCTTCGAGCGCAATTCCAAGCTGAGTGGGTTCAGAGCAAATGACAAAATCGCCGCGATATCCCTGTTCTGCTAAATACCCGGAACAATTAAAGCCTCCGATTTCTTCATCTGAAACAATTTGAATCTGTATTTTTACGCCTATGGGCATATTTTTGAGCTCTTTTACTGCGCACATCATGGCGGCAACACCGGCTTTCATATCCGCAGCTCCACGTCCATAAATCTTATCGCGGACTTCTACAGGAATGAACTGTTCATCCTTTCCTGAAACAACATCCACATGTCCGTTAAAAATAATGGTCTGATCCCCGCTTCCGATTTCACAGACAGCCATTTTATAGCCATTATTTTCGATGATTCTGGAAGGGAGGTCATGTCCCGACAGCCATAGATGGCAATATTCAATGGCCTGGTTTGCTCCCTCCTTTGAAGAGCTGTTAATGGAAATGAGATCTTTCAATAAGTTTTCAAGCATATGTCAAAGGTCCTCCTTTAATACAGCAATAAATTTACACAGTCCTCTCTTACTATTCCCGCTTTGGGAGGATGAAAACAGCCTGTTTTATGATGGCCCAATAATTGTGAAGAATTGGTGAAGTGTATTGCGAAAAGGGGAGGGATGGAGTATATTATAAGTGAGGAAAGTTAGTGAAATGTTTCACAAATCAATTCAAAAAACAACTTCACTAAAGCATTCCTTCCTCCTAAGAGCTGGCCGGCTTTTTAAATCCCCAAGAGGGAAAAAATTTTAAGATATTATGTGAAATTATTCACAATAATAACATGGAGATGATTATGATGATGAAATGGTGGAAAACTCCTCAGGCAGCAGCTGTTTGGACCGTATTAAGGGTTTGGCTGGGTATTCAGTGGCTTGAAGCAGGATGGCATAAGGTAGCAGACGGATTTGATGCAGGCGGATTTATGCAGGGGGCCATTGCCAAAGCAGCTGGCGATCATCCTGCAGTGCAGGGCTGGTATGCTGGATTCCTGGAAAATGTAGCACTGCCAAACGCGGACTTATTCAGCACTCTAGTGGCATGGGGTGAAGTTCTTGTCGGGGTTGGCCTTATACTTGGAGCTGCGACCATTCCGGCTTTAATTGCAGCAGCTTTCATGAATCTAAACTTCTTGTTAGCAGGAACAACAAGCACTAACCCAATACTGTATACAGCAGCAATCATCCTTCTATTTACAGGCGCTGGTGCTTACTACTGGGGAATTGACAGATTCGCTTATCCATATATCAAGACAATGATGAAAGGCGGTCACGGCATAGGCAAAAGAGAAGCACACACCCACTAAGCAGAAATAGGAAGAAGCAGGAACCTGATGTTCCTGCTTCTTTTTTACCTTTGAGCTAGCGTTTTTTCCTGCTTTTTGCCCGCTGATCGGCAGCCTTGGAACGTGCCATTGCCTCGAGATCATCATGATCGGCGAGTTCGCGGTTAAATTCTACGTCGATGCCGTCAGATTTCATGTTTTTCGGTACTTGTGGAAGTGATGCTTTGTTTTTATCACGAGTTTTATGTCCATGTGCACGGCCCATTGTAAATAACCCCTTTCAGCAATAAAGGTACGGAAACTTAGGTGTTTCCGTACCTTTATCATGTACCATCGATCAGGGCGGTATGAGTGGAAATTAATGTTTGGACAGTCTGCCTGCAAATCCGCCGGCCTTGTCAGCCCGTTTGAATTCTCTTGAATAAGTTACTTCCTGCATGCTTGATAACGTGCTTTTGGATTTGTCTTTTTTCTTTTTATCCACTTTGCATCATCCTTTCAGAATAAGGGTACACACTTACCTTATTTTTCCCTTATTTGACATAAATGATACAAATTTCATTGATAAATATTCCTTAGAGCTGAACGTAAATCCGGATATAAAAAGTCATAGCCTAATGCCTGCAGTTTTTCAGGAAGCACCTTTTGCCCTTCCAGTACCAATGTACTCATCTCCCCGAGAGCTATTTTTAAAGCAAAACCGGGAGCGGGCAGCCAGTGGGGGCGATTAAGGACTTCACCGAGTATTTTTCCAAATTCTTTCATTGTCAGGGGATTTGGTGATGTAAAGTTAACGGGCCCCTGCAGATGCTCGTATTCAATGCAATAAAGGATTCCGTTTACAACATCATCTAAATGAATCCAGGAAACCCATTGATCCCCAGTTCCAACAGACCCTCCGGCAAATAGCTTGTAGGGAAGTGCCATTCGCGGAAGAGCTCCATCGCTCTTTTCGAGAATGATTCCAAATCTGCAGAAAACGGTCCGGACTTCAAATTCTTCTGCTTTGGAGGCCTCTTCTTCCCAGCATCTTACTGTTTCAGCTAAAAAATCAGTGCCGCTTTTGCTGTTGGCTTCTGTAAAGGTTTCATTCCGGGATGTGCCATAGTAACCGACCGCACTGGCATTGATTAATGTATATGGCTTTTCTTCAAGGCGGCTAACAATGCGGAGAACTTCCCTTGTGGCAGTAATGCGGCTGTTTAATATACGCTTTTTGCGTTCATCTGTCCATCTTCCGCTGTTAATGGACTCACCAGCCAGGTTGATAAACACGTCAATGCTTTCCAGAGCATCCTCAGGTGAGTCATCATCGTTCAGCCATTGTACATATTGCAAATTTTTAGAAGCATGCTTATCAGCTGAATTCCTTGTAAGAATAAACAGTTCATGTTTTTTATCCAGTAATTTTTTAACCAAGGCGCTTCCAACAAAACCAGTTCCGCCGGCGATGGCAATTCTCATGGGAAATTCCCCTTTCAAGTGTCATATACTTTGGTACATTTTACGACGTTTTCTTTCAAAATCCTTTTTTGGATGTGTTACATTTAAGATAAGAGGTGGAGAAAATGCCGACTATTACGAAAATCACAGTTCAGAAAAAAAACACAGACCGCTACAATATATATATGGATTATGGGAAAGGTGAAGAATATGCATTTAGTGTGGATGAAGATGTTTTAATTAAGCATCAGCTAAAAAAGGGAATGGAGCTTGATGAATTCTCTTTAAATGAAATTGGCTATCAGGATGATATCCGGAAAGCCTATAACAGGGCTATTCATTATTTATCCAGAAGAATGCGCTCAGAAACCGAAGTCCGCAAACATTTAGCTGAAAAAGAAGTGGAAGAACCGGTTATTCAGGAAGTTATCCACAAATTGTATGATTACCATTTTTTAAATGATGAAGAATTTGCAGCAGCTTTTGTGCGTACACAAATGAACACATCAGATAAAGGTAAAGGCCTGATCCGCACAGAACTAAAGGAAAAAGGGATTTCCCCTCAATTAATCGAAATGGCATTGGAGGAATATCCAAGGGATGCTGAAGTAGCTGCCGCTATAAGGCTGTGTGAAAAATATTCAAAGAAATATGCTCGTGATTCATCCAAAATCCTTAAGCAAAAGCTGGAACAGATGTTAATGCGCAAAGGCTTTAATTTCGACATCATTCAAGAAGCTGTAACTGAAACGGAGATTGATAAAGAAGAGGATGAAGAACTGGCTGCCCTGAGGTTCCAGGCGGAAAAAGCGAAGAAGAAATATGCAAACCTTCCTGAGTTCGAATATATGCAAAAAATGAAGCAAGCCTTGTTCAGAAAAGGTTTTTCTTTTGAATTGATAGAGCAATTTTTAAGTGAAGAAGAATAACACATGGAAGCCCATGTGTTATTTTTTTGACTCGATGACAATTGAGTCTTCTTCTATATGATCCAGAATCATGGCTGCCACTGCTTTAGGAGAACGAAGCCTCGATTTGTCCTTGATATGGTCGTTTTCATCCCAGAAAGGGGTATCCATGCCGCCCATATAAACCGCTTTAACTTTAATATTTGTATTCTCCAGTTCCTTCTGAAGGCTCTCCGTAAACCCTCTTACAGCGAATTTGCTTGCCACATACACGGATTCATTTACTTTCCCTTTTAAGCCCGCAGTCGAGATGATATTCATCAGCAGGCCTTCGTTTTTTTCCTTTAAAAGGGGGAGAACGGCCTGTGTCATATAAATAGTGCCCAGCGTGTTAGTTTCGAACATTTCCTGAATGTCATGAGCTGAAAGGCTGTTAACAGGCCCGAAATGTCCAACCCCGGCATTGTTTATCAGGCCATAGAGTTCATGGTTTTGGAGTTGCGTCATCAATTTGCTGATGTCTTTGGTTTGTGTGATATCTACAGTATAGGATTGAGCGCTTCCGCCGGCTTCATGAATTTCCTGTTCCACGCTCTGCAGCTTTTCCAATGTCCTGCCAGTTAAAATAATATGAAATCCCTGTCCCGCAAACAATAAAGCAAGCTCTTTTCCCAAGCCTGACCCCGCGCCGGTAATGATGACTGACTTCATCTGAATCCTCCTTTGAAACGTCTTATAATCACCATCTTAGCAAAAAAGTCCAGCACATGCGAAATGCATTAAAACAAAAAACAGGAGCCTTTTCTAAACGGGCATTTTCTCATATACTTAGCTATGGAAGCCTTAACAGTAAATGTAACTATCTGAAGAAAGTAAGAGGATATTAATATGCAGGAAAAAAGATACAGTACAATGTCTACGTATGAGCTTCAGCAGGAAATTGCCAGTTTAAATGAAAAAGCAAGGAAAGCGGAACAGATGGGTATGGTAAATGAGTTTGCCGTGCTTGAACGCAAAGTCATAATGGCGAAATCCTACCTGCTCAATCCAGATGACTTTTTACCCGGTGAAATTTATGAAATTGACGGGGATCCGGGTGTTTACTTTAAGATTGACTATATGAATGGAGTATTTGCCTGGGGATTCAGGCTGAACGGAAGCAAAGGCGAAGAGGCTCTGCCCATTTCCATGCTGAAAAAATTAGAGAATAAAGGATGACCTGAGCGTGGAGTAAAAAACACTCAGAGGGGGAAAAGCCCCCCCTGATTGAAATTTCACTTTAAGAGTTTTTGCGAATCTGCCTTTTTAAAATAATGAGGTCTTGAGTTTGCTGGGTCTCGCCATTTACTTGTGAATGTGCACGTTTTGGCCTAAAGTGCGGTGAAGTAAATGGACTGGAATAAGGATTATCACCAAAAAAGTTTTTGCTGTTTCCCATAACCAAGCCTCCCTGTATTTTAAAATTCAGGTGTGTCACTTTCGCGGTCTGTTGAAGCTTTCATTCGTTCCTGAGGGTGTGTGTTAATCGTGCCATCAGCCCGGCGTGAAGCATACTCTGCTTTTGCCCGCGGCTCCCCCTCCAATTTTATATTGTTCTGATTTGGGAAATTTCTCGCTTTATTGCGCATAACAAGCCTCCTAAACCGGAATAAGAGCGTGACCGGCAAATAGCTAATCACGTAATACTATTATTTGTATTTTACGGAAGGCTATGAAGGATTAAGGGGATTAATAAATGGAAAAGAGGTGATTTTTATGAATGAGTACCAGCAAAAGCTTTATGAGCTTTTATTGGAAAAGAATAACCTGCTTTCGGCAAGTCAGGCCCAGACATGGATTGAGCTGCTTTGGGAGGATTTCGAAGCAACATATGCCAAGGCTGGCAGAGAATATAAGGGTGCTGAAATGACAGAAAGAATTGTAAGGCAATGGATAGAAAACTATGGCAGCAGGCTCCATGAATTTGTCGCCAATAATCCTAAATATAAGCATTTGCTTGAGCAGGATAAGAATACCCTAAATTAAAAACAGGCTGCCAATCGTAGCAGCCTGTTTTTATTATCCGGGAAGAATATCCAGTTTTTTTCGAAGCTTTTCCTCGCTGAAAATCCAGCCTGTATAGGATGATTGAATGTTAAACTCCCGATCGAGCTGGACCACTGCTACAAATGGATAATGTCCATTGCTCCGGTAGCGAAGGTCAATAAAGCGAACTTCATAATAATCATCATATTCATCCACTTCCCAGCGGTAAACCGGTGAGAAGGACAGGAATGCAGATAGATTTTTATCTTTCTTCGCGGCTTCTATTACAGGTGTCTCGGGAACGGGAACGCGATTAAATTGATCGAGAATCCTCACATGGTTTTTAACAGCACGCCCGACGAAAAATTGCTGCCTGCTCATAACCGCCACACGCCACTGGTTAAACCTCATGGTTGGGGCAATGATGATTTCAGTTGCATCCGGTATCATAACCTTTACGGCATTTAATACACTTCTCTGGGCTGCAAACCGCAGAAGATAATAAACGAAAATAATGCCATAAATGATTAGAAATGTATAACCGGGATGTGCCCCAAATGCCCATATGAATAATCCGGCGACATGAATCCCGAAAATGAATGGGTCAAATGTGTTTATAATTCCCAGTGCTACCCATTTGGATGAAAAGGGCCGGAGTGCCTGTGTTCCATATGCATTGAATATGTCTACAAAAACATGCAGGAATACAGCCAAAAAAGTCCATAGCCATAAGTGCAGCAGATCCGCTGACGGAAAAAACGGATAAACCACTGCAAGTATGACAAGCGGCCAAAGCAGGACGGCCGGTATGGAGTGGGTAATTCCCCTGTGATTGCGAATGTAAACGGCGTTATTTCTTAGTTTTAAGACAGTATCGATATCAGGTATTTGTGAACCGACGATGGCTCCAATCATGACACTTGTTGCTGTGGCAGAACTCTCCGCAACAACGGGGTCAAGAGTGGCAATGCCGCCAAGCGCCAGCCCCATTACTACATGTGTGCCGGTATCCAAGAGGAAAATACCTCCTTCCCTGGTAACAAATCTTATGTGGAGTCCTAATTTACTTAAAGTGTAACAGCAAAATTCTTGTATTAACAGCTGAATATGGGTACCTTTAAAGGTGTCGCAGAAGTTGATGTCCAATTATTAATAAGCAGCGACTGTACTAATATATTCCCATATTTTCCGATTGTTTAACATCAGGAGGATTAAAAAATTGAAAGAAGTTAGTCAAAATACAATCGAATCAACCGATATAAAAGGTTTTCAAGATGATTTGCTCAGCTGGTTCGAAGCCGAGCAAAGGGATTTGCCCTGGAGAAAAGATCAGGATCCGTACAAAGTATGGGTTTCTGAAATTATGCTTCAGCAGACGCGGGTGGACACTGTAATCCCCTATTTTTACCGTTTTATTGAACAGTTTCCGACCATCAAGGATCTTTCTGAAGCAGACGAAGAAAAGGTATTAAAAGCCTGGGAGGGTCTGGGGTATTATTCACGGGCAAGAAATCTTCAGGCTGCCGTCCGGGAGGTACATGAAAAATATGGAGGAAAAGTTCCGGATACGCCAAAAGAGATCTCCTCCCTAAAAGGAGTGGGACCCTATACTGCAGGGGCCATTCTCAGTATTGCGTATGGAATACCAGAACCGGCTGTGGATGGCAATGTAATGCGTGTCCTTTCGCGAATCCTCTCCATCTGGGAAGATATCGCCAAGCCTTCTTCCAGGAAAATTTTTGAGTCTTCCGTTCGAACATTAATTTCACATGAAAACCCGTCCCATTTCAACCAGGCGCTTATGGAGCTTGGCGCATTAATATGTACACCAACTTCTCCTTCCTGCTTATTATGCCCGTTGAGAGAACATTGTACTGCGTTTTATGAAGGGACTCAGCAGGAGCTGCCCGTAAAAACGAAAACCAAAAAGCAAAAAAATGTGCAATTAGCAGCAGCTGTCCTTATAGATGATCAGGACAGAGTGCTAATACACAAAAGACCCGGCAAAGGCCTGCTTGCTAATCTCTGGGAATTCCCCATGGCAGAGATCAATATTGCTTATGTAAGCGACAAAGAGCAGATGAAGGATGCGTTCAGCACACAATATGGTGCCCATGTGGATATACAGGAAATGACGGGTCAGATCGAACACGTTTTTTCCCATTTAACATGGAACATAAATGTTTATAAAGGAAAATTATTAGAACTTAAAGAGGAAAAAAATGATTTGAAATTAGTCACTCTTGAAGAAATGAAGGAATTTCCTTTTCCGGTTTCCCATCAGAAAATCTGGAAGCAATATTTGAAAAGCTAAGAATAGAAAAAGGGGGGCGTGCCCCCTTTTTCAATAAGGTTAATCGTAGCTTACCCTGGTCCCGTGTGTATAATCGGCTTCCTGCCTTTTCAGGCCGCCGCGGTTTTCTATTTCTTCAACAATCTCCCTATGAATCGTCTGGCCTTCAGCATTTAAATAAGGCATGATCTGCTGAAATGAATGATGGTAAAAAGCAAGCTCGCTGTCCTTCCAGTCCGATTTCGACATCATGGAAAGCTCTGTCATATCACGACCCACAAACATATGCCATCTTCCTTTCCTCAATTGGATTACAGATAGTGTTTTAATTCGAATTGCCATATATACATGGAAAAAGCTAAAATGAAATCGGTAAGGTGTTTTGTTTATAAATTCCCTTGATAAAAATCCTTAAACAACAGAAATACATAACAGAAAGGAAATTGAATCATGACACAAAAAGTAGCACTGGTAACAGGAAGCAGCAGAGGAATTGGAAAGGCGACAGCCATTAGGCTTGCCAAAGAAGGCTATGATATTGTCATCAATTACGCACGCAGCAAATCGGCTGCAAATGAAACAGCAGCCGAAATTGAGGCGCTCGGCAGAAAAGCCCTGGTTGTTAAAGCGAACGTGGGGGATGTAGAGAAAATCAAAGGACTGTTCGCGGAGATTGACCGTGAATTTGGAAGGCTCGATGTGTTTGTCAATAATGCAGCTTCCGGGGTTCTGCGTCCCGTAATGGAACTGGAAGAATCTCATTGGGACTGGACGATGAATATTAACAGCAAAGCCCTGCTTTTCTGCGGTCAGGAAGCTGCAAAGCTAATGGAGAAAAGCGGCGGCGGAAAAATTGTAAGCATCAGCTCGCTGGGATCGATCCGCTACCTGGAAAACTATACGACTGTTGGGGTTTCCAAGGCAGCATTGGAAGCATTGACACGTTACCTGGCTGTTGAGCTGGCCCCTAAAAATATCACCGTAAACGCTGTTTCAGGCGGTGCGGTGGATACAGAAGCTTTAAAACATTTCCCTAACCGTACAGAGCTTCTGGAAGAAGCAAAAACGAAAACACCTGCAGGACGAATGGTTGAAATTGAAGATATGGTGAATACGGTTATGTTTTTGTTAGGTGAGGAATCCAGCATGATACGCGGCCAGACGATTATTGTGGATGGCGGCATTTCTCTGCTGGTTTAATAAAATATGGATATTTTTGGTTTTTAAAAAAGTTGGATAGTTTCCTTCACTCCCGGTTAAATTAATGAGCGTGGAGGTGATTATAATGGCTAAACAACCAAACCAATCTCAAGCTGGAACTAACGTTCAAGAAGTGAGACAACAAAACGCACAATCTGCTGGCCAAGGCCAATACGGTACTGAATTTGCCAGCGAAACAAATGCTGCTGAAGTAAGACAGCAAAACCAGCAAGCTGAAGCTCGCAAAGGTCAAAATGCAGGCAAACAAAGCCGCTAATTACATCTAAAGAAAGAAGCCGCCTTTTAAATGGAAAGGGCGGCTTCTTTTTTGTTGCAAAGATAAGTAAGTTTTAATTTTTGAACGTCGATAACTGTCTAGCTCCACAAGGAACGCTTCGACAGCATCATCATCGCACGGCTAAAAGCGTTAGCTTTTAGGAGGAGCGCATACCCCCTCGAGGTCACAAGCTTGGCTTGTTTCGGCTCCCAGGGACGAAAGACTAGCCAATCCCTTCCAGAAGGAAAGAACACCTTCTTGCAGGGCTCGTCTTATGCTTGTCGTCCCTGAGCAGTCGCCTCCACATTTCGGGCAACCCTCCCAAAAAGGCAAAGAACGCCTTTCCGGGAGGCCGTCTTGTGCTTGAGGCCCACAGGATGTGGGTCATGCAGACGTTGCCACAGGACGTGGCGTTCTTAGTCTGCGTTCCTTCGTGGGCAAGGCGCTTGCGCTTTTCTTATGCTCTGTCCCTTCGACAAAACTTCCATAAAGTCAACATAACTAGTCAAAGGGTTAAAAAAAGGTACAGCGAAATTATAGAAATAGGAAAAATAATGGGGACGGTGGAACAAAAATGGAGAACTTTAACAGTTTGGTTTCAGAACAGATGAGAACGATGGAAAAGCTTCTTTATCTGCAGAGTGAACTGGAGCGCTGCCAGGAGATTGAAGAGGAATTAAAAGCCATTCAGCAGGAAACAGAGCTTGAAAGTGTACAGTATGAAATTGCCAGAATGAAAGAAGAGCTCAAACAAATTCATCGTATATTTGAGGAACAGACCGAAGAGGTCATCCGCTCCTACCAGAAAGTAAATGTAACCGTTTAAAGATAAACTCTCTATAATCTTTCGTTGTCTTCAATACCTATAAAATAAGCTATTATATCCTTTTTTTACAGCCATTGATACATTTCAATGGCTCTTTGTTTTAAAAATTTCCTTTTACCGTTATAATAGTAGAAAACAGGAATCGTACTTTGTTGCCTTTTTCTTTTGGATATTATTGAGTCATGCTGTGCAGTATGCGCTTAGCATGAAGGGGAGGAAGCCTATTAAAGGCGCCAAAAAAGTATTATCAGGTTGCAAAGCTTCCGGAAGGAAAGTAGGGGAAAAGAATGGCGGTACCCATCGAAGGCGAACCAATGCAAATACACAGCTATAAACATAATGGGCATATCCACCGCGTCTGGGAGGAAACAACCGTATTAAAAGGGACACAAAATCTGGTGATTGGCGGAAATGACCGGACAATCGTAACAGAATCTGACGGAAGAACATGGGTGACGAGAGAGCCAGCCATTTGTTATTTTCATTCTCAGCACTGGTTTAATGTGATTGGAATGATTCGGGAAGATGGTGTTTATTATTACTGTAATATTAGTTCACCATTTATTTTTGATGGTGAAGCGTTAAAGTATATTGATTATGATCTCGATATTAAAGTATATCCGGACATGACATTCAATTTGCTTGACGAAGACGAATATGAACGGCACCGTCAGGAAATGAATTATCCCGATGTGATTGACAGCATCCTTAAATCAAATGTGGACAACCTCATCCATTGGATTCGTCAGAGAAAAGGTCCTTTTGCACCCGACTTTATTGATATATGGTATGAACGTTATCTTACTTACAGACGCTAAAAAAGGGCTGAATGCCGAAAAAACGCCTGTTGGACCTTGAGTCAGCAGGTTTTTATTTTTGTCCAGCGCAAGCAGCCTGCCCCCTCGGGGTCACAGCTTGCCGGGGGTGGGCAAGGCGCTTGCGCTTTTCTTAAAAAGATAAGAAAGTATATAATTTTTGAACGTCGATAACTGTCTAGCTCCAGCGCCTACCCCCTCGAGGTCACAAGCCAATCCTCCCAAAAAGGCAAAGAACGCCTTTCAGGGAGGCTCGTCTTGTGCTTGACGGGGGTGGGCAAGGCGCTTGCGCTTTCCGCCATGAATCTGCATGATTGCCGGGTTTAGGGGTAAGTTTAAGAAAATAACAGGGAATGAGACAGAGAGGGGGAGCGATCCGGTTGGACAGTATAAAAAGATATTTGAAATTCGTTAAGCCGTATCGGCTTCAGATTATAGGAACCATTATCATAGGCATCATTAAATTTGCCATACCGCTTTTGATTCCGCTTCTGATTAAGTATGTAATAGATGATATTATTGGCAATGATGCTTTGAGTCAGAGCGATAAGAACAGCACACTGTTATTGGTTATGGCTGTGATGATTGCTTTATTTGTCATCGCCCGTCCGCCAATTGAGTATTACCGACAATACTTTGCCCAGTGGGTGGCAAGCAAAATTCTGTATGATATCAGGGATAAGCTTTTTACCCACATTCAAAAGTTAAGCTTCCGATTCTATGCAAATACCAGAACAGGGGAAGTGATTTCCAGGGTCATAAATGATGTTGAGCAAACCAAAACATTCGTCGTAACCGGTTTAATGAATTTATGGCTCGATGTGGCAACCATTTTAATTGCAGTTGTCATTATGCTGAATATGGACGTTACGCTGACGATTGTGTCCCTGCTGTTATTTCCATTTTATGCTTTCTCAGTCAAGTACTTTTTTGGGAATCTCAGAAAGCTGACAAGGGCCCGTTCACAGGCACTTGCAGAGGTGCAGGGCTATCTGCATGAACGTGTTCAGGGAATGGCAGTAGTTAAAAGCTTTGCCATTGAGGATTATGAGCAGACCCAATTTGATGCGCAAAATAAGAATTTCCTGACAAAAGCGATCGACCATACGAAGTGGAATGCAAAGGCATTTGCAGTAGTGAACACCATTACAGACATATCACCGCTTTTAGTCATTGGATATTCAGGATATCAGGTTATCCAGGGAGATATTTCCCTCGGTGTCATGATGGCATTTGTCGCTTATATAGATAGATTGTACGGACCGCTTAGAAGACTTGTTAACTCTTCAACCACCTTAACCCAATCAATCGCATCTATGGATCGGGTATTTGAGTTAATTGATGAGAAATACGATATTGACGATTCACCTGATGCCATTCAATGCCGTGATGTTAAAGGGCATATCCAATTTGAAGGAGTGAGCTTTTCCTACAATGAGACTGAGCCTCCGGTATTAAAGGAAATAAATCTCGATGTATCAGCAGGGGAAACAATTGCACTTGTAGGGATGAGCGGAGGAGGAAAGTCCTCTCTGGTAGGGCTGATTCCGCGTTTTTACGATGTGAATGAAGGCCGAATTCTTCTTGACGGCACTGATATCCGTTCGTTTAAAGTAAGGAGCCTTCGCGATAAAATCGGGATGGTGCTTCAGGATAATATCCTGTTCAGTGAATCGGTCAAAACTAACATTCTGCTCGGCAAACCCGATGCCACTGAAGAGGAAGTAATCGATGCTGCCAAGGCTGCAAATGCCCACGAATTTATTATGAATTTGCCTGAAGGCTATGATACCAAGGTTGGCGAGCGCGGTGTGAAACTGTCGGGAGGGCAGAAGCAGCGAATTGCCATTGCGAGAATCTTTTTGAAAAATCCGCCGATCCTTGTGCTGGATGAAGCCACTTCAGCCCTTGATCTGGAGAGTGAACATCTGATACAGGAAGCATTGGAAGAATTGGCTAAAGACCGCACGACTTTTATCGTGGCCCATCGACTTTCCACCATCACACATGCAGATAGAATTATTCTGATAGAGCATGGTGAAATTTCTGAAGCGGGAAGCCATGACGAATTAATGAAAAAACAAGGCAATTATTATAAGCTTTTTCAAGTTCAGCAGCTTGAAAATTAGGTTTAAAAGCCGGCTCTATTACAGGGCCGGCTTTATTTGTGTGCTTTTTTATAGCAATGCGTTAAATTACTATAGTGTTAAAACAGCTTCCGGCAATTAACGGTCATTAATCTCCATCTTTTTCATAATTATTAGTAGGATATTACTTATAAATCCATGTTTAAAAATATATAATGTTTACTATATTTAAATAATTTAGAAAAATGAGTAGACTTAACCAATCTTTTTTTATAGAATGAAAAAAAGATAGTGACCTAAGGTCCAAAATTGTTAAAAATGTCCCATTTCATAGAAAAGGACGATCAGGAAAGGAGTATCCGTGTGAATCAAGCTCCAGTTTTAGATGTAAAACAGCTAAGGACATCCTTTTTCTCTTCAGATGGAGAAGTTCCGGCTGTGGATGATATCAGTTTCTCCGTCAACAAGGGTGAAATTCTGGGGATAGTAGGAGAATCAGGCTGCGGGAAGAGTGTTACATCTCTATCCATTATGAAGCTGATTCCACAGCCCCCGGGAAAAATTGTTGGCGGTGAAATTCTTTTAGATGGAGAAGATCTCGTTAAAGCATCAGAAAAAAGAATGCGTGAAATAAGGGGAAATGAAGTGGCTATGATTTTTCAGGAGCCGATGACTTCATTGAATCCGTTATTTACAATAGGAGATCAGCTGACAGAAGGAATTAGATTACATAAAAAATTAAATAAGAAGGCTGCAATCCAGCAGGCTGTTGAAATGCTTAAGCTTGTTGGTCTGCCAAGGGCAGAGCAGATAGTAAAGGAATATCCCCACCAGCTGTCAGGGGGAATGAGGCAGAGGGTAATGATTGCCATGGCATTGTCCTGCCATCCTCGGCTTCTGATTGCTGATGAGCCGACAACTGCTTTGGACGTGACCATCCAGGCACAGATATTATCCCTTATGAAGGATCTTAATGAAAAGCTGGACACAGCCATAGTCATGATTACGCATGATCTCGGGGTAGTAGCGGAAGTATGTGAGAGGGTAATTGTCATGTATGCCGGGAAAATAGTGGAGGAAGCTCCTGTAGAAGAGATATTTAAAAATCCAAAGCATCCTTATACCCAGGGACTTCTGCAATCAGTGCCTGATGTAAGAGAGAAAAAGGAGCGATTATATTCCATTCCGGGAAATGTGCCTAAACCAGGCTCCATTAAGACTGGATGCCGTTTTGCAGCGCGCTGTGAATTTGTCCATGACCGGTGCATGACGGAAAGTCCTCCGCTTTATAATGCCAATAATGCAGAACAGCATACAGTGCGCTGTTTCCTGCATGAGTCTGGGGGTGTGATTGATGACCGAAGTGCTGTTGGAAGTTAATCAGTTAAAGAAATATTTCCCCGTAACAGGCGGCCTGTTTGGAAGAAAACAGGGTGACGTGAAAGCGGTTGATGATATCACCTTTTTCGTTAACAAAGGGGAAACGCTTGGCCTTGTTGGTGAATCTGGCTGCGGCAAATCAACCACAGGGAGAATGCTGATGCGCCTGATTGAACCGACAGAGGGGAAAGTGGTTTTTGAAGGCAAGGATCTGACTTCCCTAAACTCAGCGGAAATGCGCAAGATGAGAAAGGAAATGCAGATGGTATTCCAGGATCCGTTTGCGTCGTTAAATCCCCGCCATACTGTTGAGCAGATTTTAGAGGAGCCTCTCATTGTCCACGGCATCGGGAACAAAGAAGAACGTAAACAGCGGGTAAAAGAGATGCTTGAGGTTGTCGGCCTCAGCAGCTACCATGCCAAACGCTATCCGCACCAATTCAGCGGAGGCCAAAGGCAGAGGATTGGAATCGCAAGAGCATTGATGACCAAGCCTAAGCTGATCATTGCAGATGAGCCTGTTTCAGCACTTGATGTATCCATTCAATCACAGGTGCTCAACCTGCTGGAGGATCTTCAAAAAGAATTTCAGCTGACGTATATATTCATTGCCCATGATCTCGGGGTAGTTAAACATATCAGTGATAGAGTTGGTGTTATGTATCTTGGAAGGTTAGTAGAGATCACAACCTCTGACCAGCTCTACGATAAGCCGCTGCATCCTTATACAAAGGCATTGCTTGGTGCAGTTCCCATCCCTGACCCGACATTAAAGAAAGACAGGGAGCTATTAACCGGGGACATTCCAAGCCCGCAGAATCCGCCAGCTGGATGTGCTTTCCATACTAGATGTAAAGAATGCATGGAAATCTGCAAATCAGATAGGCCGCAGCTGAAGGAAATTGAACCGGGTCACTTTGCAGCCTGCCATCTTTATAGCTGAGCTATATAGGGCAGAACTGCATGGATGATAAATATGTTAAATAGCCGATACCGGCCAAAAGGAAAAAGGGGGAAAACAATGAAGAAGCGCAATGGCATTTGGTTCCTGGTTGCAGCTTTGTTACTGTCACTGGCTCTTGCCGGCTGCAGCAGCAACTCAAGCAGCGGAACGAAAGACGAAAAGGATAAAGAGAAAGGTACAGATACAGAGGAAACGTCATCAGGCGGTACATTAGTATTTGGCCGCGGCGGTGATTCTACTTCACTTGATCCCGCTATTACAACAGAAGGCGAATCTTTTAAAGTTACAAAAAACATCTATGAAACTCTGATCGAATTTGGTGAGCAGGATACAGAAATTCAGCCTGGCCTTGCTACTGAATGGGAAATGAGCGAAGACGGGCTAAAGCATACATTAAAGCTTCGTGAAGGCATAAAGTTCCACGATGGAACTGACTTTAATGCCGAAGCGGTTGTCTTCAACTTTGAAAGATGGAAAGCCGGAAGCGCTGAGCAGTTCTATTACTATAACTCTCAGTTTGGGGATAAAATCTCTGAAGTGAAAGCTGTAGATGATTACACAGTTGAGTTTACTTTAAACAAGCCAATTGCACCATTCTTAAAGAACCTTGCGATGTCTCCATTTGGAATTGCAAGCCCGGCTGCGATTGAAAAGCATGGTGAAAAATTCCTTCACAACCCGGTGGGTACAGGTCCATTTGTATTTAAAGAATACAAAGCAAACGACCGCATCACTCTTGTGAAAAATGAAGAATACTGGCAGGAAGGCCTTCCAAAGCTGGATGAGGTTATCTTCCGTGTCATCCCTGAAAACTCTGCTCGTCTGAACGCCCTGGCTACAGGCGAAGTCGACTTAATCGATGGTGTTAACTTCAGTGATGTTGGCCAAATCGAAGGAAATCCGGATCTTCAAACTTTTGAACGTCCATCATTAAACGTAGCTTACCTTGGATTGACAAGCACACGTGGACCATTAAAAGATAAAAAAGTCCGTCAGGCATTGAACTATGCAGTTGATAAGCAAGCTCTTATTGATGCATTCTATGCTGGTGCAGCTGAGCCTGCGAAAAACCCAATGCCTTCAGTTGTAGCGGGTTACAATGATGACGTTAAGGATTATGAGTATGACCCTGAGAAGGCTAAGGAACTTTTAAAAGAAGCAGGATATGAAGATGGTTTTGAAATGGAGCTATGGGCAATGCCGGTTCCTAGACCATATATGCCGGATGGACAAAAAGTGGCTGAAGCACTTCAAGCCAACTTTGATGCAATCGGCGTAAAAGCAAAGATTGTAACTTATGAGTGGGGTACTTACCTGGATAAAGCTAAGAATGGTGAAGCTGATACATTCCTATTAGGATGGACTGGCGATAATGGGGATGCTGATAACTTCCTGTATGTTCTTCTTGATCAGGACAGCATCGGTTCCAACAACTACTCTTACTACGAAAACCCTGAAGTGCATGAACTGCTTGTAAAAGCTCAGGCTAGTGCAGACCAGGCAGAGCGTGAAAAACTTTACAAAGAGGCTCAGCTTCTGATCAAAGAAGATGCTCCGTGGATTCCGCTTGTTCACTCAAGACCAATCCTTGCGGGTAAAGCTGATATCACTGGCTTCAAGCCGCATCCAACAGGTTCTGATTTACTGGCAACTGTAGAATTTAAATAAGCTGCTTAACAAGTGACATAAGTATACTTCTTATATTTCAAGGAAAAGGGAGTACAGTTCTGTAGCTCCCTTTTCTATATAGAAATATTATAAATTAGGAAACTTTGAATTTCGATAACTGTCTAGCTCCAGCGCCTACCCCCTCGAGGTCACAAGCCAATCCCCCCAAAAAGGCAAAGAACGCCTTTCTGAGAGGCTCGTCTTGTGCTTGTCGGGGGTGACCAAGGCGCTTGCGCTTTTCTTAATAACCTTCAAGAGAGGTGAGATGGCAATGCTGTCCTACACACTTAAACGTCTGTTTTCCCTAATTCCCGTTCTGCTGGGGCTTTCGCTGATCGTCTTTTTTATGATCCGGGCAATACCGGGTAATCCGGCACAGATTATTTTGGGACAATTGGCAACAAAAGAAGCAGTAGAGGAATTAACGAAGCAGCTGGGGCTGGATCAGCCTTGGTACCTTCAATATTTTACATATCTGGGCGGGCTTATTACGGGGGATCTTGGAGAATCACTCCGGACTAAAACGGAAATAAGCCAGGAAATTTGGCCGTATTTGGCTGCAACAATTGAACTTACATTCGTTGCCATGTTAATTGCTGTTTTTATCGGTGTGAATGCCGGAATCATCAGTGCCTGGTATCAGAATTCATGGTTTGATTATGTGGCAATGGTGCTGGCGCTTATTGGCGTTTCCATGCCAATCTTCTGGCTCGGCTTGATGGAGCAGTGGGCATTTGCCATTAAGCTGGACTGGCTGCCTACATCGGGAAGGGAAGAAGTAAGAAATCCGATTGAAGCCATAACGAACATATATATGATCGATACTCTCCTGCAGGGAAGAATCGATCAATTCTGGGATGTCATAAGACACCTGATTCTGCCGGCATTTGCCCTGGCGACCATCCCAATGGCGATCATTGCGAGAATTACCCGTTCTACGATGCTTGAGGTAATGAGATCTGATTTTGTCAGAACAGCGAGGGCCAAAGGCTTGAGAATGTTCTGGGTTGTTTATAAGCACTCATTAAAGAATGCCATCATTCCAGTTCTTACGATTATCGGTCTTCAAATGGGATTATTGCTGGGAGGCGCCATTTTAACAGAAACGATTTTCAGCTGGCCGGGAATCGGACGGTATATTTATGAGGCTATCAACTATCGTGATTATCCTGTTATCCAGTCAGGCATTCTTATCATTGCATTTATCTTTGTCATGATCAATCTGGTGGTGGACTTGCTGTATGCAGCAATTGATCCGCGGATTAAATATAATTAAGGAGGGGGAACAGACTTGGAACTTTCAACACAAAAAGACCTTCAGCCGCCTATTATGCCGGCTGAAGAAAAAGCGGTTTCCCCCTGGGTGGAAGCATGGAGGAGCTTTAGAAAAAACAAACTGGCTTTAATCGGCACGATCATTGTATTATTTTTCATCATTCTGGCAGTATTTGCACCGCTTATTGCACCGCAGGGGATTAATGAACAGATGCTCTCAAAAAGGCTTCAGGCTCCATCCAGCCAGCATTGGTTTGGAACAGATGACTTTGGCCGGGATATCTTTTCAAGGGTGGTTTACGGGGCAAGGATCTCATTATGGGTAGGTTTTCTGGCCGTAATCGGATCTATTGTAGTTGGATGCCTTTTGGGGGTAGTAGCAGGATATTATGGCAAATGGGTTGATACCATCATCTCCCGCGTTTTTGATATCATGCTTGCTTTCCCAAGCATATTGCTGGCTATTGCGATTGTGGCTGTGCTTGGCCCATCATTAAGAAATGCCCTGATTGCCATTGCGGTTATCAATATTCCCAACTTTGGCAGACTGATCCGTTCAAGGGTGCTGAGTGTCAAACAGGAGGAATATATTATGGCTGCAAAAGCGATTGGGATGAGCAACAGCCGTATTCTATTCAGGCATGTTCTGCCAAATAGTATGGCGCCAATAATTGTACAGGGAACACTTGCGATTGCAACAGCGATTATTGAATGTGCTGCCCTTGGATTCCTTGGCCTTGGTGCAGAAGCGCCAAATCCTGAATGGGGGAAAATGCTCTCTGATGCAAAGGCATATTTGATACAGGCTCCATGGACGATGATCTTCCCGGGACTTGCGATCATGCTTACAGTTCTCGGGTTTAATTTAATGGGTGATGGATTAAGGGATGCACTTGATCCGCGTATGAAGAATTAACAAAAAAGCAGCTGACATCAGCTGCTTTTTCCTATGAATGTAAGTTGTAAATAGACCACAGTCTACTCGGCATTCTCCGGTATGGTAACCTCATTTTCGTCCTTGTGATATGACTGAAAGCTGGATATAAGTTTATCCAGGTGCTCCACATGTTCATCGTAATCAACAATAGCTGATACAATCTGCATGATATGCGGCAGAATGGATTCTTCATCATGTTCATGTTCTTTTTGCTGAGCCAGGAAAAGATTCACCAGTTCCTTTCTGCTCAGGCTGAAGTCGCCTTCCTCAAATACTACATTCGGACGAACTTTCCCGATAAATTTTAGCATAACATGTTCATGATAATGGATAAGAATATCAAGCTGCTGCTGCACAGCATGCTGGAATTCTTCAGGCATTTGCTGCAGATCATTTTCAAATCGATGAAGCTTTTTTAATGTTTCCAGTGAGCGTTTTACAGTGGAAATCATTTGGCGGTAAATAACGAGTTTCCTGGATTTAACCAGATCGTTTCGTTTAAAATAATTTCTTTCCTCTTTATACATTAAGTACAGCTGTTCAAGCTTAACATTACTGTCTTTCATTTTATCTATATCGTTTTTCAGCAGTCTGTGTTCAGATGCATGGCGTATGGTAAGCCTGATCCATTTGGTAATTTCCTCTGTGTTATTGGATATTTTAAAATATAGTTTGTTTTCGTATTTAGGCGGAAGAAATACAAGGTTAACAATAAAAGCTGATAATACCCCGAGCATAATGGTTGAGAATCGAATAAGTGCAAATTGCAGAAAGGTATCACCCGGTGTCTCCATGATGACAATCAGGGTTACAAGTGACAGGCCAATTGTGTTCTCTATTTTTAGCTTAAGATTAATCGTGATAACAATAATAGCTGCCAGACCTATGATAAAGACATGGTTGCCGAATAAAAGCACAAAAATCACGGCAATTAATGCACCGATTGCGTTCCCCTGGATCTGTTCCACAATAGAAAGATAAGATCTGTAAATGGTCGGCTGAACGGCAAAAATAGCGGCAATTCCTGCAAAGATAGGAGCAGGAAGCTGAAAGAGTTCTGATAATAATAGAGCTAGAATGATTGCGATTCCCGTCTTAAGTATGCGGGCGCCAAGTTTCATACAATGTATGTCCTTTCTTTCTTAAAAATTGGGTTCATTGAAAAGCGATTTAACCGTAAAAGCAGTAATTATACCTACTTTAAACGATTTTGCTCATTGTTAAACAATAATGTACTATACAGGGATATGGAAAGAAGTTCAAGGGGCATTTTTATGAAATTATTATTAATAGTTAGTAAAAAAGTTAAGGGTGCCTTAAAGAAGACAAAAAGCCCCATCCGCAGAAACGGGTGGGGCTTGATTGTGCAGATAATCACTCTGTGGAAACAGACGGGTCTGCCTGTTCTTTGACCGGTATTACTTGAACAAAGTGGTCTTCCGGATGATTAAGAAGGGAAGCAAGCTGGGAAGCTTCTTCTGTCTGTCCCTGATCATTCAGCATGGCAATGTATTGGCCAAGCAGTTCTTTTACATCTTCCTTTCCTTTATCGGAAAGAGAAGTAACCGAAACTTTAGCTCCCTTGGCAATTCTGCGCTGGATGGCTTCTTTTGTTAAGCCCATTTCCGGCTGGTGTCTTAAGTAAACAACACCGCCTGTCATTCCTGCACAGATCCATGGACCGGCATCGCCAAGGACCAGGCCTCGGCCATTCGTCATATACTCAAAGGCAAACCCTTTAATATTGGCGTTTGAACCGATATTGCCGTATTCTTTTTCAGGCAGCGGCCTTTGCAGCTGGCCGCCGATAATCATATCCGCTCCGGATAATCTGATTCCGGCACGGGCGTCAGCATTTCCTTGAGCTACAAGCAAGCCTTCCTGTGCTCCATAGCCGAAGCCTTTACCAACAGAGCCATTATAGAACTTGCCATTTTTGCCTTTTGCTTTAAAGATTTTAATTTGTCCGCCGAAAGAAGTTTTTCCGATGCCATCCTGTGCGCCTCCGGCAACTTCGATGTTGATGCCGAAGCTGTTGTAAGCTCCAAGGCCATTGCCTGGGATGGAACCGCCTTTGTATTTCAAATCAACTTGCGGAAGAGTTTTGTAAGAACCGTCGAGTCTGTTTCTTACACGGTGGCAGGAAACCCGGCTTCCCAGTACACGCTGCTCGGAAGTGACGCTTTGGAATTCACGTGACTGATCCAGTTCTTCTACACTTGCATCGAGATACTCTGCTCCAACAGCTACCTGCAGCTGGGCTTCCTGCAGGGCTTCAGGTGCTTCCTGGGCAGAAAATTGGCCGATTTCAAGTGTCTTCAGCAGGTGAGTCAGGTCAAGCTGATCCTGTCCTTTAATCTGTACAAGCAAATCAGAACGTCCTACAGCATCCTGCAGATTTTTTATGCCAACAGAAGCTGCCAATGCTTTCAGTTCTTCGCCAAAAGCAGTAAACAGGTTCATGATGCCTTTAACAGCAAGATCGAATTGGCGTGGAACAAATCTTCTTAAGCCATGTTCCTTCGCCTGTGCCTCTGAATCTATTTGTGTTGCAATTCCAACATGGCAAGTATCAAGGTGGCAGCCGCGGCATGTCGTACAGCCGATAGCAAGCATGGAAAGTGTACCAAAGCCTACACGGTTAGCACCCAGCAGCATAACCTTCAATACGTCTGCAGCACTCTTGATGCCGCCATCAGCCCAAAGCTCCACATTATCGCGGATGCCTGCTTCGAGCAGGGCGTTGTGAGCTGCCTTTACACCAATCTCAACTGGAAGGCCAACATGCTGAAGGGCGTGAATTCTCGCTGCCCCTGTACCTCCGTCAAAACCGCTCAATGTGATGATATCAGCACCAGCTTTTGCAATCCCGACTGCAATGGTTCCGATATTCGGCACAACCGGCACCTTAACTGCAACCTTGGCTTTGTCATTGGCTGTCTTAAGTTCATGAATCATCTGTGCCAAATCTTCAATCGAGTAGATGTCATGATTGTTGGAAGGTGAAATCAAATCCGATCCAATTGTAGCATTACGTGCCTCTGCAATTTTTGCCGTAACCTTGGATCCAGGAAGGTGACCGCCTTCACCAGGCTTTGCACCCTGCCCAATTTTTATTTCCAGCAGGTTGGATGAATTCAGGAGCTCGGCATTAACACCAAAGCGTCCTGATGCTACCTGCTGACCGCGGGTCCTCGGATATTTTCCGAGCATATCCTTGATTTCTCCGCCTTCACCATTCAGGCTGACCATGTTCAGCCTGTCAGCACCTTCTGCATAGGCTCTAAAGGCCGTTTCATTCTGAGAGCCAAAGGACATGGAGGAGATAACAAATGGCAGGTCATGCTCGCCCACATGCAGGCTGATATCATCCGGCTTCAGATGAGAAGCCGTTTCCTTAAATCCGGTTAAATGGCGGATTGTTGTCGGGTTCTGGTCTTCCTGTTCAGTAATTTTTTCCTTGTAAACACTATAGTCACCAGTCGATGCCACTTCGCCGATCGCTTTCCAGATGCGCGGGAAAAGGCTGAACGTTTTTCCGATCCGTTCCTTTTCATTCTGGTAATCTTCCGCTCTGGCAAAAGCGTCTTCCTTTAAAACGCTGAAGCTGAATGAAAGTTCTTTAGATCCGAAGAAGTTGACGATATTCAGATATCCGGCTAATTCCTCATGAAGACCAATGGCAGAGAACAACCGGCCATAGCCTCTTAATTCATGAATCCCGATAGTGGAAATGACTTTTTCAAGTCCTTTAGTCAGAGCTGAATATAAATTCTTCAGCGGTGTATCAGATTCGCCTAGAACCGTCATAAACATATAGTAAGGGCTTATAATATCAGCGCCTAAACCGAATGCGGTAATGATATCATGAAGCGATCTGATTGAAGCAGACCGGAGCAGCAGGGAACATTCACGGCGCAATGCCTCTTTGACAAGAGCCTGATCGATCGCAGAGACGGCCAGGTGCGGGTCAATCCAGTAAGCGTCCTCCTGATGAGCATTGGCATCATCCAGTACAAGCAGGGTTTTGCCATTTTTGACCGCATCAACCGCTTCTGCTGCTAAACGGTCTAAAGCTTCTTTTACCGTTTCATCTTTCGTAAATGTGGAAGATAAATAAGATATCAGCTTTTGTTCCTGATAGAAGCCGGTTACTTGGTCATAGCTCGGCTGATTGAGTTCATCGGAACATTCAAAGCCTGCTTTGCCTTCTATTAAAATAGGAGTCTGCAATTCAATAACGGCCCCTTGCTCCTGTTTTTCAAATAAAGAAGGACGCTGGCCGATAATCGTACGAGTTGAGAAATGCTCCGTTTCCCGGTCACGGTCAATGGCAGGGTTTGTAACGACAGCAACACTTTCCTTAATAAAATCTGCGATGTTTTTCCGCTGAGGATTCAGTGCTGCTAAAGGTGAGTCGTGTCCAAGAGAACGGATTGGCTCCGCTCCTTTTTCTGCCATTTGCTCGACAAGCTGGACATGGTCTCTCTCCCAGCCGAATGCTTTATACTGCCCGTTATGAATTTTATCCGGGTAATTTACAGTAATGGTTTTTTCCAATTTTGGAGACTGCAGGCGGATCCTGAAATTTTCAGCGTTCACTCTCATTGAAAATCGGTTAAAAACTTCAGCCTGATAATGGCTGTGCTCGTAAACAGCCAGTGTATCACCATCCCATTTCAGCCCCACCTTTTCACCTGGTGACAGCGGCTTAGGCTCATTAACATATTCACTGGATGGGATGATTCCTGGTTCTGATGAGAACAGGTAGGAGCTCTCGGTTTCCAGCATCCACAGCGGGCGAAGGCCCAATGCATCGACACTGAACACTGCCTCATCGGCAAATCTGGAAATAATTCCTGCTGGTCCCTGGGCAAAATGTCCCCATGCTTCCCGGATATAGGCGTACATATCCTGAAGATGCTCAGGGTATGACTTGATTTCATTCACGATAGGAGGGAACATGACGTCCATTGCCTCAAAGAGAGAATAGCCGTCACGGCAAATAAACGTTTCAAGCGTTCTGCTCAGATCCTGTGAGTCACTGCCATCTTTTACTAGCGGAACGCCGACCATTTTGGCTTCATCTCTAAGCTTGGCAATGGTGTTGATTTCCCCGTTGTGTCCCAGCACGCTAAAAGGCTGCACGCGGAAAAAGCTTGATAATGTGTTAGTTGAATAGCGATTATGCCCAAGTGTCATTGTTGAAGCAACAAGGGGGCTTGCCAGATCGTGATAATATTTCGGAAGAATATCTCCGGCTCCCATAACTTTGTACACAGCATGATGCTGGCTAAGGGAGGCGACATGGACATGTTCGTCTTCTTCAAAATCAACGATTAATTCAAACAGCTTTTTGGAAAGCTCTGCACCATTCGATTCTGCTAAACAGGCAAACTGCCAGAATACTGGATTTTCCTGTATGGCAATCGGTCCTAAAGCTGAAGATTCGGTTACTTCGTCAGATGCATAAATAACCGTCAGACTTGCGTCAGCGAGTTTTTGCAGCAAGATCGTTTTCAGTAATTCAGTATCCTGCTTTCTGGACATAAATACATGGCCAACCACAAATCCATCTTTTTCTGCTGCGTTAGAATCGGCTCCCGCTTCCTTTAACTTTTCTTTCCACAGCTCTCTCGGGATATCAATATGGATCCCTACACCGTCCCCTTCTCCATTAATAAAACCGGCACGGTGATTCATCGTAACAAGCGCATTGATGCAGCTGAAAATATTTTCGCGGGTTGGGACTTTCTTTTTCTCCATGGCAGAAACGATGCCGCACGCATCATGCTCCTGGCGGTAAAACTCTTTAAAAAGTGAAGGACTCCATTGCTGTAATGTCATAAAATTCGGCTGAAAATAAGGCTGCGCCTTAAAGCCGTTCACCTCCTGAAAAATAGTAATCTATAAGTTTTTTTTGTTTACGGGTTTTAAATGAGGGTATTGCAAAGTTATCATTGATTTGAAAGGTAAATGCATGGAGCATTTATTGAATGAATAGTTGGATAATTCGGGATATGCTGCAGGACATAATGTTCTTTATGTCAGCGTAATCCGCTCTTACACAAAAGATTTCTCCCATCATATCATATGAATTTTCAGAAATCAATTATTTATACAAAAAGTTGGATATGGTTTGGAGGGGGAAATAGGCATTTGTATAAAAAAACTCCACTATTGTAAACGTTTTCATTGTTGGGAATAAAGAAAACGGAAGCATTTCTGCTCCCGTTGGTGTATAAAATAGTGAATATTTATTCGTCTTTTAATTGCTGAAATGCGTTTTGCACCGCATGAATGGTGGCTTGAATATCATCCTCTGTATGCGCGATTGTCATAAACCAGGCTTCATATTTCGAAGGAGCCAGGTTTATACCTTGATTGAGCATCAGCTTGAAGAACTTTGCAAACATTTCTCCATCTGTATTTTCCGCCTGCTCGTAATTCACCACTTTTTCTTCCGTAAAGTAGATTGTCAGGGCACCTTTTAATCGATTAATGGTAATGGGGATGTTATGTTCTTCAGCTGCCTCGCTTATCCCTTTTTCAAGCAGTTCTCCCAGTCTGTCCAGATATTCATAGACACCAGGCTGTTTTAAAACTTCGAGACAGGCAATTCCTGATAGAATCGACGCCGGATTTCCAGCCATAGTACCAGCTTGATAGGCTGGACCTAAAGGAGCTACTGTTTCCATAATCTCTTTCTTTCCGCCATAAGCACCGATTGGAAGGCCGCCGCCAATGATTTTCCCCATGGCTGTCAAGTCCGGTTTTACACCAAGCAGATCCTGAGCGCCGCCATACATAAAACGGAAAGCTGTGATGACTTCATCATAAATGACAAGCGCACCGGCTGCATGTGTTAATTTGTTAACCTGTTCCAGGAACCCCGGTTTTGGTTCAACAATTCCGAAGTTGCCGACAATCGGTTCCACCAGCACAGCAGCGATCTGGTCACCCCATTTTTCCAGCGCTTCTTTATATGGTTCGATTTCATTGAAAGGAACCGTGATCACTTCCTGGGCAATGCTCTTTGGAACTCCGGCAGAGTCAGGCGTTCCAAGTGTTGAAGGCCCTGAGCCTGCAGCAACCAGGACAAGATCGGAATGGCCGTGATAGCAGCCGGCAAACTTAATGATTTTGTCCCTTCCCGTATAGGCCCTCGCCACACGGATCGTTGTCATAACGGCTTCAGTACCTGAATTCACAAAACGGACTTTGTCCAAATTAGGCATTGCTTCCTTAAGCATCTCGGCGAATTTCACTTCATGTGGTGTCGGAGTTCCATATAATACTCCGCGCTCAGCAGCTGTTTTTATGGCTTCTGTAATATGCGGATGGGCATGCCCGGTAATGATGGGACCGTATGCAGCCAAGTAATCAATATATTGATTACCGTCTACATCCCAGAAATAAGCACCCTGTGCCCGTTCCATTGCGACCGGCGAGCCGCCGCCAACTGCTTTATAGGAGCGGGAAGGACTGTTTACCCCGCCGACAATATGTTCTAAAGCTTGTTTATGCAGCCGTTCAGAATTAGTAAATTGCATGTTAATCCTCCTGATAAAATCCATTTATATGTCCGTCATTATTTTAACATGTTTGGAAGGGGCCTCGTCCAATCCTAAGGGAAGGCGGATTATTCTGTATTTTAAAAATAGGATTTGAAGCAATCTAGTTGTGAAGAAGGCGCTGTTTGTCTAAACTATTTCATTAGGGCATTAATTGGCAGGAGGAGTAAAGATGAATGATGCAATAACAGTCCGGAACTTAAAAAAGGAGTTTAAAGCTTATTCCAGCCGCTCCGGATTAAAGGGTGCTTTCCGTGATTTGCTTACAAGGAATTATAAGATTGTGCCAGCGGTAAACAATATCAGCTTTAATGTAAAGCAGGGCGAGATGGTTGGCTATATAGGTGAAAATGGAGCCGGGAAGTCAACGACCATAAAAATGCTGACAGGGATCCTGACCCCGACAAGCGGTGAAGTGATCGTGAATGGAATGAACCCTCATAAAGACCGTGAAAAATTCGTCAGCACGATTGGAGTTGTCTTCGGCCAAAGATCCCAGCTTTGGTGGGATATTGCTGTTCAGGAATCCTTCAGGCTGCTAAAGAAGGTGTACAAAGTTTCCGATGAGCAATACGACAGCCATATGGCACATGTGATCAAAACCCTGGATATTGAACCTCTGCTCGATAAGCCGGTCCGGAAGCTTTCGCTCGGGCAAAGAATGAGGTGTGAACTGGCAGCAGCACTCATCCACAATCCGCCGCTCTTGTTCCTGGATGAGCCGACTATTGGGCTTGATGTGCTTGTTAAATTGAAGATCAGAGAGTTTTTAAAAGAAATCAATGAAAAATATAATACAACCATTCTGCTGACTACTCATGATCTGTCGGATATCGAGGCGCTGTGCGAACGCGTAGTGATGCTGGATGAGGGGAGCATCATTTATGATGGAGCCTTAAAAAGCCTGAAGGAAAAATGGGGAGAAGGGAAGGAAATAGAATTCCAGTTCCTTGAAGACGTGACCCTGAACGACTTAAAGCGAATAACGGCTTCATCGGAAGTGAAATGGGAAAAGGATGAGAAAGAAGCGATCTTTACAGCCTTTACAGAGGATAATGATGAACTGATTTCCCTGCTGATTGCCAAGGTGGTTGCGGATTTGAAAGTGAAAGACATCAATATTAAAGAAACTTCAACAGAGGAAATCATAAGAAATATTTATGACCGGGGGATGTCTTAATGAAAGAATTTACTTTTACCCGGGGGTGTTCCTGTGGATAAGTATATCGAAATGATTCGGATCCGTTTTTTGATGATGCTTGCCTACAGAACAAATTATTATACAGGTATTCTGATTTACAGCATTAATATTGGCGCTTACTATTTCTTGTGGAGTGCCATTTATGGAGAAAAAGATGCGATTGAGGGCATGTCTGTGGTCCAGATGTCGACATATGTGGCTGTAGCCTGGATGGCCAGAGCGTTTTACTTTAATAATATAGACCGGGAAATGGCTGCTGAAATTAAAGAAGGAAAAGTAGCGGTGGAGCTGATCCGCCCATATAATTATCTGGGTATGAAAACGATGCAGGGACTGGGGGAAGGAATATTCCGTCTCTTCTTTTTCTCCGTTCCGGGCATGGTTATCGTCTCGTTCATTTTTCCGCTCCAATTTTCTGCGGATTGGACGACCTGGATTTTCTTTGCGGTATCGATAGTATTAAGTTTTTTTATTAATACGCAAATTAATTTGCTGACAGGCATTACCACTTTCTTCTTATTTAATAACACAGGGCTTATCCGGGCAAAAAGAGTTGTGATTGATCTCTTTTCCGGCCTTCTGATTCCTATCAGCTTTTTTCCCTTATGGGCACAGGATGTACTGAAATTTCTGCCCTTTCAGGGTATCAGCTATGTGCCGAGCATGATTTTTACAAATAGTTTTTCGAATAATGAAGCCATCCAGGCGATTATTATGCAGGGGATCTGGGTTCTTATTCTGATCATACCCATTCAGGTTCTGTGGATCATAGCGAAAAAACAGCTCATTATTCAAGGAGGGTGACGCATGTTTTATATAGCCATTTTCTTTCAATATGTCGCCCAATATATGAAAACAAGAATGCAGTACCGCGCAGATTTATTTGTTGAGATCTTTTCAGATCTTCTATTTCAGGCAGTCAATTTAATTTTTATCCTAGTCGTCTTTGGCCATACTAATTTTCTTGGCGGCTGGACGAGGGATGAAATCATCTTTATTTACGGTTTTTTCCTTGTGCCATATGCGCTGTTTTCATCGTTCTTTAATATTTGGGATTTTAATGAGCGATATATAGTAAAAGGTGAACTCGACAGGATTTTAACCAGGCCGATCCATAGTTTGTTTCAAATCGTATTGGAACGGATGGAGCTTGAATCCTTGTTTGGGGCCGTAACAGGCATTGCTGTTATGATCTACGCTGGAAACAGCCTTGGTTTAGGGATTACCTGGACTGACCCGTTCTTGTTTTTCTTATTTGTGATAGGCGGAATGCTTGTGTATGGAGGCATCTTTGTACTGATTGCCTGTATCAGCTTTTGGGCAGATGCCAGAACCTCTATCATGCCGATGATGTATAACATCGGGAATTATGGAAGGTATCCGGTTGATATTTACAATAGTGTTATACGCTTTGTCCTCACCTGGGTTCTTCCGTTTGCCTTTGTCGGTGTATATCCGGCTTCCTACTTTCTGGGGAAAGAAGAATGGTTTTTATACTCCTTTTTAACACCTGTAATCGGAATCGTATTTTTCGGCATCTCGATCCTGACCTGGAATTCAGGTGTTAAGCGATATCGGGGAGCGGGCAATTAGAACTGGGATAAAATCCCGGTTTTTTTAAAGTGATAAGAAAGTATTTAATTTTTGAACGTCGATAACTGTCTAGCTCCAGCGCCTACCCCCTCGAGGTCACAAGCCAATCCTTCCAAAAAAGGCAAAGAACGCCTTTCCGGAAGGCTCGTCTTGTGCTTGTCGGGGGTGAGCAAGGCGCTTGAGCTTTTCTTAATTGGGCGAACCCGTCCCAAAGCAGAAATAGTTTCCGAGACAGGCTGTCATATGGGAAAGGCCATAAGCGTATAAATGAATTGGAAGGCATTTCGAAATGAGGTGCAGTATGGCTTTTTATTTATCGCTGATTTTAATCGTGCTGTGCATGATCATGAGTCTGCAGACTCTTTTTTCATCCGCCAAGATTAAGGGAAGATGGGTGTCTGCTGAGAATTTCCTTTATCTCATAAGTTTATATGCAACGATTCTGATTGGGTTTGGGCTGATATATATTTGGCTTGATTTACATGGGCTGGTGGTTTTGATGGACGGCACTGAGTATATGGAAACCGGTTTCCTCGAGAGGCTGGAGACGGGTTTTTATTTTAGTGCGGTAACCCTTTTTTCTGTTGGGTATGGAGATGTCAGTCCTGTTGGAATAGGCAGGCTTATTGCCGTATTGGAAGCGTTAATCGGGTATGTGATCCCGGCCGCATTCGTAGCCAGGGTAGTATTTGATGCAGGTGACCGTGCTTTATAATGATATCGGTTGTTTTTGCCGGAAAAGTTGGATAGGCTTAGAGTAAGAAACTATTCAACAGGAGGAATGAAGATGGCGATTGAAATCGGTAAAACGGCTCCAGATTTTAAGCTTGAGGCAAGCAATGGTGAAAGAGTGAAATTATCAGATTACCGCGGGAAAAATGTTGTTCTGTATTTTTACCCGAAAGATATGACACCTGGCTGCACAACGCAGGCATGTGATTTCAGGGACCAGCATCAGAATTTTGCAGATGTGAACGCAGTCGTTTTAGGAGTAAGTCCTGATCCGCTCAGCAGACATGAGAAGTTTATTGAAAAGCATGGATTGCCTTTCCTGCTGCTTGCAGATGAAGACCATAAAGCGGCAGAGGTGTACGGTGTGTGGAAGTTGAAAAAGAACTTCGGGAAAGAATATATGGGGATTGAGCGTTCAACCTTTATAATTGACCAGGAAGGCAAGCTCGTGAAAGAATGGCGCAAGGTAAAGGTTAAGGATCATGTCGAGGAAGCACTGGAGTATATTAAGGAGAATTTGACTCAGGCTTAAATGGGTAGCCTATTTTTTATCGGAACAAGGCTTTTGTCCATTCCGAAGAACAAGTTTTGCATATCATTTTATTAGGGCATACCTCCTCAGATACTTTTTCGAAACGGACCTGAACAGGTTCGTTTTTTTTTAAATATTTTTACCCTTCAGTGATGAGTGGTATGATGAATAAAACTACGTTGGAGTGGAGTTTATGAAAATTGTGTCTTCCATTTTGCCTCCCGAAGAGCTGCGCGAGGAAGTAATTCGGGATTTCCCTGAGGGAGATTTCCTGTTTTTCGACGGAATAGAAGCTGCAGGGGAATCCTTTTATAATGCTGAAGTATTTATTACCTATGGAGAAGATCTGACAGAAGAACATATTCATAAAGCAACAAAATTAATGTGGATTATGGTGATGTCAGCGGGAATGGATGAAATGCCTTTGAAAGCCTGTAAGGAGAAAGGCATCTTAATTACAAATGCAAGAGGAATCCATAAAATCCCTATGGCTGAATTTGCACTTGGAACTATGTTAGGGCATGTTAAACAAAGAGCATTGCTGGCTGAAAATGAAAAGGCAGAAGACTGGAATCGTAATCTGCCGATGGAAGAGCTGCATGGAAAAACCTTATTAATTATCGGTGTAGGGGCAATAGGGGGAGAGATTGCTAGACTTGCCAAATGCTTCGGCATGAAAGTGGCTGGAGTGAATAGGAGCGGAAGGGAAAATATGTGGACAGATCGTATTTTTCCACTCAGCAGGCTAACCGGGATCCTTCCTGAAGCTGATTTTATCGTTTCTGTCCTTCCAAGCACACCAGAAACTAAATATCTGTTAAAAGAAAAGCATTTCGCTGCTACGAAGAATTCTGCAGTGTTTATGAATATAGGAAGAGGTGATCTTGTCGAGGAAAAGGTGCTTCTGTCTGCACTCGAAAAACACCAGATTTCACATGCGTACCTGGATGTTTTTGAAAACGAGCCCCTGCCTGAAGGCCATTCTTTCTGGAGTATGGAAAATGTAACGGTCACACCTCACCTGTCAAGCCGAACAAAAAACTATTTACCAAGATCTTTTGAAATTTTTAGGCATAACCTTCATACATATATAAAAAATAACAAAGATTATATGAATGTCATCGATTTTGAAAGAGGGTATTGAAATGAGGATTTATACCAAAACGGGAGATAAGGGGACAACATCACTAATATATGGGCAAAGAGTCAGTAAGAATGACATTCGCGTAGAGGCATACGGTTCATGTGATGAGGCGAATTCCATGATTGGATTGGCTTTAAGCCATTTAAGAAGCGAGTATTTCAGCGGTAAAGAAAAAGCGGAGCAGGTTTTCCATAAAGTGCAGACTGACTTGTTCCATGCAGGAGCAGAGCTGGCAACGCCCGCAGGAAAAGAAGTTAAATGGACGATAAAGGAAGAGGATATCACCTTCATGGAAACGCAAATTGATGAGTGGGAAGCTGATCTAACTGTGCTTAATAACTTTATTTTGCCTGGCGGCCATCCTTCAGGAGCGGCATTCCATGTAGCGAGAACCGTTGTGAGAAGAGCGGAAAGATGTGCGGTGTCACTCAGTGATGAAGTGAATCCGCTCGTTTTAACCTATCTGAACCGGCTGTCTGATCTGCTGTTTGTTGCTGCGCGATTTGTGAATCACCATTTGGGCACTGGTGAGCAGCCGCTGCATGATGAAAAGAGCTGATTCCCTCTATTAAGGTGTTTGTAATATTGACAAATGTGGTAAAAAATTAGTACACTATTTATAAAGATTATAAAGTAAGAATATTTGTTGGAAAAGAGGTGCATGGCGGTGGCGCATATGGAATTAAAAGAGGCGCTGGATACTTTAAAAGACACTGGAGTACGTATCACTCCGCAGCGTCATGCGATACTTGAATATTTAATAAACTCCATGTCACACCCGACTGCTGACGATATATACAAAGCATTAGAGGGAAAATTTCCAAATATGAGTGTGGCAACAGTTTACAATAATTTACGAGTATTCCGTGAGGTTGGCCTGGTAAAGGAACTGACATATGGTGACGCATCTAGCCGCTTCGATTTTGTTACCACTCATCATTATCATGTCATTTGTGAAAGCTGCGGCAAGATCGTAGACTTCCACTATCCTGGCCTGGATGAAGTAGAGCACCTTGCTTCGCATGTTACAGGTTTTAAAATCAGCCATCATAGAATGGAGATTTACGGAACATGTCCGGATTGTGCAAGTAAAGAAGCTCACTAATAAATTTTTAAAGCTGCCGGCGCTGTGCTGTCAGCTTTTTATTTTTATCCAATAAAAAACCGGCTGTTAGAGAGCCGGTCATTTTAGAACTTGAATATGGAAGCAAGAGATAAATCAGCTCTGCTTCGTATTTTTTTTGTTGTATTTTTCATCAAATTCAGCGCCCTCGAGATTTGGATCAAGCGTCAAAGGTTCATTGCAGTACATGCACATATCAACGCGGCCAAGCATCTTTGTGTGTTTTCCGCAATTCGGGCAAACCACCTGCACGGTTTTTGTTGAAAGCATGCCGATCCAAAAATAAACACCGGTGCTGGCAAGAATGCAGAGCATTCCGAGAAGCATAAATATTGTCATGAGAAGAGCGGAATTCCTGAAGAATATTCCGAGATACATAACAATAAATCCGATGAAAATTAAACTAAGGGCAAATGTACGAATCTTATTGATTTTATTTGAGTACTTAGCCATACTGCTCCCTCCTAAAAACTAACTATACCATACTCCTTTTACTGAAATAAATATTAATATAGAATGGTGTCGAAAAATGTCTCACCTTTAAGAAGGATTTCATTTATAATTGTCGAAGATATACGCTATCAATAAAATGGAGGAATTATGATGGAAGATATTCTCCGTCCTATATACCAGGAACGGGCAAGCCAGACAAACACTCTAGGCGTGATTATGACCGAAAAAATGGAAAAGGCTATTCCTGCTACTGATACATTTGATGCTGTACTGCTGATCCTTGTTGAGGAAGCAGATGAACCTGTGTTTGTTAAACATTACACATATAAAGATAAAAAAGCGGCTCTGCATATCGTGACCGATAAGCAGCTTCGCGAATGGATCCTGCTCGGGTCGAACCGGAAAATCTTTGATTGGCTCTATAGTGGAAAAGTTTTATTTGATCGAAATGAATATATTCATAACCTGAAGGTGGAATTAAGAGAGTTTCCATTCTATGGACGAAAATTAAAAATGGGGCTTGAGTTTGCCAAGCTGATCAGACGATATATGGATGGCAAAGCCTTCTTTGAAAATCGGCATTATTTTGATGCCTATAACCATATTGTCCATTCCCTTCATCATCTGGCCAGGCTTGCTGTTATCGAAAATGGATTCCATCCGGAAGTAACTGTATGGAATCAGGTAAAGCAAATTGAGCCTGAAATCATGAAGCTGTATGAAGAATTGGTGAATAGCCAGGAGCCGCTTGAAAAAAGGCTGGAGCTGCTGTTCCTTGCAAGTGAATTTTTAATCCATTCAAGAACCAAGCAAGGAATAAGTCATCTTGCCGATGTGCTTGCTGAGAAAGAAGAATGGTCCATCCATGATATTATGAACCATGATGAACTTCATCTGTATGCGGTTGACTTAAGCATGCTTCTGGAGTATTTGATTGATAAGCATTTCATAGATGTAGTGAATATAGAAACAAAAGGTCAAGGAATTTATCACAGGTATTACAAACTCAAAAAAAAATTATCGTAAAAAAACTTTAAAAGCTATTGACCTTTATTTAAATCCTTGTTATATTTATATCCGTCGCTGCGATATGAACGAAAAACACTTTCACAGACGACGGATAACTTATAAAAAAAGTGTTGACAGATAAAATCAACACATGTTATATTAATAAAGTCGCTTCTGAGCGATTAGGTAAAATATAACAAGCGAAATTGATCTTTGAAAACTGAACGAACAAAACGTCAACGTTTAAATCATTAGTCTTTTTCGAAAAGACAAACGAGCTTAATCAACTCTTATATGGAGAGTTTGATCCTGGCTCAGGACGAACGCTGGCGGCGTGCCTAATACATGCAAGTCGAGCGGACGGATGGGAGCTTGCTCCCTGAAGTC